>DATDFQ010000043.1:0-300000 GCA_036522515.1 Bacteroidota bacterium | reverse complement strand
ACATTCTCCGCCGTCTGGCAGTCTATGGCTCGAGGGTTACTGTCGTGCCTTCCCATTACTCCGCCGAAGAAGTCCTGGCGCTGAACCCCGACGGAGTCTTTCTCTCCAACGGACCGGGAGACCCGGCTGCGGTCGGGTATGCCGTGGAGAACCTGAAACGGCTCATCGAGAAAACGCCCATCTTCGGCATCTGCCTCGGCCACCAGCTCCTTGCGATCGCACTGGGGGGGAAGACGTTCAAGATGAAATTCGGCCACCGGGGGGCAAACCACCCCGTCAAGAACCTCCTGACGAACAAGATCGAGATTACATCGCAAAACCATGGCTTCGCGGTGGATCCGGGATCGCTCGATAAGACATCCGTCGAAATCACTCACACCAATCTGAACGACGGCACCAATGAGGGATTCCGTCACCGCAAACTCCCCATCTTTTCCGTTCAGTATCATCCAGAGGCCTCTCCGGGACCGCATGACAGCGATTATCTCTTCTACCGCTTCTTCGAAGCGATGAAGGAATCGTCGGGGGTGGCTGTCTAGGCCTGATTCCCCGCTTCATCCCTTTCAGGTTCGAAGACTTCGATTTGGTTTCCCTACCCTAAGAAAGAACCTCCCAATTTCCCTACCTGCTTGATCTCATTAAGTATCTGGGTGTAAGTTATTGAAGGAAAGGCACTTACACGGTTGATCTGGAGTTGAATAACAGGAGAGTTGCTACTGGAGAGGCGTGGTGGGCGAACTAGCGACTCGTTCCCCGGGAGAGAGACTTGGGCGGCATGCTGATTCCTGCCCTGGCAGCGGCCCGCTTGAAGATCTTCCCGGCATACGCCTGAGAGAGGTGGCTAGCCCCGTTGTGACCCTCAAAGAGCCATTTCGTCGGCTTGAATTCTTTGAAGTAGAACTGAAGTTCCTCCAGCGCCTGGTTCGGAAGGGGGGCAACGTGCTCCTGTTTTCCGTTCGTGCTCCGGATATGAATCAGGTGCCTGTTCGCATCGATGTCCCCCGGTTTCAGCGCCACTGCTTCTCCGAGACGGAGGCCCGCCGAGTAAATGAGCGTCAGGAGGGCCCGATGCTTTACATTTTCAATCGAGCTTATGAGCGCCATCAGGTCGCTTTTGTCCCGGAGCACGGAAGGTGTCCGGCCGGGCCTTGAATGCGGAATTACGGTAATGCGGAAGGGGATGCCATAGACCTCCGCATAGAGAAATCGGAGCGCGCCGAGGACCGTAGCCCCCTGGTCCGGCGTCAGGGGCTTGGACCGCTGGAGGTAAAGGAGGTAGCCGCGGATATCGGTCTCGGTCAGCTGCCGGGGGTGGCAGGGGTGAAAATAGGTGGCAAACGACTCCAGCACGTGAAGGTACGCGCTCACCTTGACGGAATCATATTTTTGCCGCCGAAGCTCCCGTTTGAGGAGAGCAGAAAATGGTTCGCTCATGGAAAAAGGGTTCGCTTCCGGTGTGCTACGGGGATCAACTCTGAGTTTTAACATACTAAAAAACAGGCGGCTTGTCAAGCATTTTCCGGAGATGGTAGCGTCTGAGGCTTGGCCCCTCCTCGATTCACGCGACCTAAAGGTCGCGCCTACCGATGCCTCGGGCTTGATTTATATTCAGAAATGCTTATCTTGGTGCATCATTACCCGTTCTTCATCCTTTCACGCATCGGCAGAGACCTTGGCCCGCGCCCTCCGGCAGCTCAAAATCAGGATCACGAGGGTGAACCCCGGTGAGAATGATATCCCTCTTCCGTCATATGCGACTCCAGGCTCATCGGGAATGGACATTCATGCCGGCATCTCCGGCCTTCTCTCTGTGAAGCCGGGGGAAGCAGCGCTCGTACCCACCGGATTCTCCATCGAAATTCCGCCGGGGTACGAAGCCCAGGTTCGCCCCCGGAGCGGACTGGCCGCAAAGCACGGGATCGGCATTCTCAATTCGCCGGGCACGATCGATTCGGATTACAGGGGAGAGGTGAAGGTCATCCTCAGCAATTTCGGAAAGCAGGAATTCCTCATCCACAGAGGCGACCGGATCGCCCAGCTCGTGATCATGCCGGTCATCCGGGCCTCGTGGGAGGAGGTTTCAAGCATCGACCGGACCCCGAGGGGCTCCGGCGGATTCGGGCATACGGGGAGGTAAGGCGCCGTGAGCGGGAAGACGGATGTCGCAGAGGCCGGGGGAGCGGTGAAATTACCGGAAGCTCTCCTTCTCATCACGGGAATTTCCCTGTTTCTGTTCCTCGCCTACAGCCTGCTCGCGATCTTGTCGCCCGTTGTTCTCCTTGCCTCGATCGCTTTCTTGCTCTTCCCTCTCCGTCGGATTCCGGTTGTCCGGAGAATCCTCTGGTTGTCGCTTCTGCTCTTCCTTCTCTGGCTCTTTGCCAACCTTCTCGGGACTCTTTCCCCCTTTATCATCGCCTTTCTTCTGGCCTACGTCTTTAACCCCCTGGTCACGTTCCTGGAGAAAAGGGGGATGCGGCGATGGATCACCTCGCTTCTGCTTATCGTCATCGTTCTCGGGTCGATGGCGGCGTTCTTCATCCTGGCGATCCCCGCGATTCTGAATCAATCCGGGAGCATCGTCGCCGAGGTGTCCATATTCATGCGGGGAATCCTGACGTTTCTGAACGACAACCAGGCGGCCGATTTCCTCGCCCGCCTCGGGCTGCCGGCCGAGCAGATCCAGAGCTACCTCTCGAAGGATGTTCCCTCCCACCTCGGGGAGCTGTTGAAGTCGGTGCTCGTTGCCGCCTTCGGATTTCTTTCCAACGCCTCGACGATGATCTCGCAGGTGTTCAATTTCGTCCTGGTCCCGTTCATTACCTTTTATCTTCTCAAGGATCTTCCCCTGATCTGGAAGAACTGCTCCTCGCTTATTCCGGAAGAATCTTCCGGGTGGATCCGGGAGTACATCGCCCGCGTGGACGACGTCCTCGGGTCCTATCTGAGGGGGACGCTCATCGTCGCCGCGATCCAGGGCGTGCTGACCACCGCCGGATTGCTCCTGCTGGGCATTCAATATGCGGTCGTCCTGGGAATGCTCACCGGAATCCTGAACCTGATTCCCTATGTCGGGTTTTACACCAGCCTTGTGTTCGCGATCATCGCGGCGTTTTTGACCGGCGAGCCGGTGGTCCTGAGGGTCTTGAGTGTCGTGCTTCTCTACGTCGCGGTGAATTTTATCGAGACGACGGTCTGGTCTCCGAAGATCGTGGGATCCAAAATCGGCCTTCACCCGGTCGTGATGATTCTCTCGTTCGTCGTCTTCGGATACTTCCTCGGGTTCGTCGGGCTGATCGTCGCCATCCCCGCCACCGCCTTGCTGGTTCTGTCGGTCCGGATGTGGAGAGAGAAGCATCCACAGGAACCAACCGCCCTCCCCGCCTGATGACCGGCGGGATTCTCTATCTTGTCGCGACTCCCATCGGAAACTACGATGATATCACGTTCCGCGCCCTGAATGTCCTCAAGGCCGCCGACGTGGTGGTGTACGAGGAGCGGAGGGAGGGCCAACGCCTCCTGTCCCACTACGGGATCCCCGAGAAACTCATCGAGAGCCTCAATGAGCATACGGAAGCCGCGGCGTCGTTTCACATCCTGGAGCATCTGAAGGCGGGGAAGTCCGTCGCGCTCATTTCGGATGCCGGGACGCCCGTCTTTTCCGATCCCGGCCAGCTCCTGGTGCGCAAGGCGATCGAGAACGGCATACGGATCGTGCCGATCCCGGGGGCATCATCCCTACTGCCGGCCCTCACGGTCTGCGGGTTTCCGATCGACCAGTTTCTCTTCTACGGGTTCCTCTCGGCGAAAAGCAACAGAAGAGTGTCGGAACTGCGCCAGTTGCAAGGCGAGCAGCGCACGATGGTCTTCATGGACACTCCTTACCGCCTCGTCCCCCTCCTCAAAGACCTCTCGGAAATGTTCGGCGCCGGGCGGCGGCTCTGCGTGGCGTTCAATCTGACAATGCCCGACGAAGAGGTCTTCCGGGGGAACGCGCTCGACCTCTACCGCCTCTTCGAGAAGAAAAAGATGAAGGGCGAGTTTGTGATCGTTGTGGAGGGGGCCGGCTCCAGGCGGAAATAGTTGCTTCTCCCCTCCATTTTCGGTATCTTTTCTGGAGCGGGACCGCGCAACCAACCAAAAGGAGCAGGATGGACGTCATTCGGCAGGAATTTCGGGTACCGGAAATCTACGGGGCGTTCTGGTTCAATTCCGATCCGATCCCTCTCGGCGCGCTCAGGGGCTTTGCAATTCTCGTCGATTTCTGGGACTATGCGTGCCAGAATTGCCTGCGATCCCTCCCCTATGTGCAGGAGTGGCACCGGCGTTACGCCGACAAGGGCCTTGTCGTCATCGGTGTCCACACCCCGCAGTTTCCGTTCGGAAACGACCCCCTCAACGTCCGCAGCGCGCTCGAGAAGCTGAACATCAGGCACCCTGTGGTCATGGATAACGATTTTCTCATCTGGAACGGGTTCCGGAACACCGTGTGGCCCACCCGCTACCTGGTCGACAGGAACGGTTTCATTCGCGTGGTGCAGGAAGGGGAAGGATCGTACGAGAATTTCGAGCACTCGATCCAATCCCTGATCACCGAGGCCGGATACCACGACGACCTACCGCTGGTGATGGAACCGATCCGGGAGAGCGACCGGGCAGGCACGGTCTGTTACCGGGCCACCCGCGAGGTGCTGACCGGCTGGCAACGGGGCACCATCGGCAACGTCGAGGGCTATGCACCGGAGTCGACGCTCCGCTATGAAGATCCCGGATACTATCTCGACGGCCGTCTCTATCTGCACGGCGCCTGGTTGAACGACCGGACATCGGTGAAGCTCGACGGGACGGACGGGGAAGAGGCGCACGTCGTCATCGTCTATCAGGCGAGAGAGGTCAACGCTGTCGTCAAGCCCGAGGGTGAAACGAATTTCCAGGTTTTCGTCAGGCAGGACGACGAGTATCTCGTTCCCTCCAACAGGGGATCCGACGTGAGGATCGACGAGGAGGGAAGAAGCTATATCCTCGTCGACCAGGCGAGGATGTATAATCTGGTCCGGAACGCGGAGTACGGCGGCCACAAGCTGAAACTGGTCACACGGTCGAACGGGTTTGCCCTCTATTCCGTTTCATTCGTTTCCTCTGCAGTCCAGGAGATGATTCCAAACAATTAAGCGACTATCGATTCGGCGTCTTGTACGGCGGTTCAATCCCCTCCATCCCAGGGTGGAAGCGGATGCAAACCGCCGTTTTGTTATTTGTCGAACGGCTGTATTCCATGCGTAGACCGGTGAACTGATGGCAGAATCATTCCTCGACATCGTGAAGGAGAAGGTCGTCGTTCTCGACGGGGCGATGGGGACATCCATCCAGGATCAGAATCTCAATCCCGAGGATTTCGGGGGGGAACGGTATCATGGATGCAACGAGAATCTCGTCGTCACGAAGCCGCCGGCGGTCGAAGCGGTCCATGCGGGGTTCCTCGAAGCAGGGTGCGACGTGATCGAAACGGATACCTTCGGCGGCCACCCGGTGGTGCTGGCCGAATACGAGCTTGCCGACCGGGCCTATATCCTGAATCTCGAAGCCGCCAAACTCGCGAAGAAGGTCGCGCGCGACTACTCCTCGGCGGGGAGGCCCCGATTTGTCGCGGGGTCGATGGGTCCGACCACGAAGCTGCCGTCCCTGGGCCACATCAGCTTCAAGGAGATGGAGAAGGGGTACTATACCCAGGCGAAGGGGCTGGTCGACGGAGGGGCCGACCTCCTGATCGTCGAAACATGCCAGGACCTGCTGCAGGCGAAGGCCGCGCTGGGAGGAATCTTTGGCTACTTCCAGGAACGGCGGTCGCGGATACCCGTGATCGCATCGGTCACGGTCGAGACGATGGGCACGATGCTCCTCGGGACCGAGATTGCGGCCGCCCTGATGGCGCTCGAACCCTTCGACGTCGATTTGATCGGGATGAATTGCGCCACCGGACCGAAGGAAATGTCCGAAAGCGTGCGCTACCTCTGCGAGAACAGCCCGAAGCCGGTGTTCGTCATGCCGAATGCGGGACTGCCTGAGAATGTCGGGGGCCTGGCCCACTATAAACTCACGCCGGAAGAATTTGTCCGCTACCTTTCACACTTCGTGACGGACCTGGGCGTCAGCGTCGTCGGCGGTTGTTGCGGGACGACCCCGGAACATCTGAGGCAGCTCGTCGCCTCCGTCGGTTCCCTCTCCCCGAAGAAACGCGACGCCAGATTTACGCCCGGCTGCTCGAGCCTCTACCAGACCGCGCCCCTGCATATCGATCCTCCCCCCGTCCTCATCGGCGAGCGGACGAACGCCAACGGCAGCAAACAGTTTCGCGAGCTCCTGGTCAAACAGGACCTGGAGGGGATGGTCGCGATGGGCAAGACTCAAACCAAAGAGGGAGCTCATATCCTCGACGTGTGCGTCGCCTACGTCGGGCGCGACGAGGCGTCCGACATGCGCGAATTGATCACCCGGTTCAACACGCAAATGACGGCGCCTCTCATGATCGACTCCACGGAGGCGCCGGTGATCGAAGAGGCGCTCCAGCGTATCGCCGGGAGAGCGATCGTAAACTCGGTCAATCTGGAAGACGGCGAGGAGCGGCTGGCGGCCGTCCTGCCGCTGTGCAGAAAATACGGGGCCGCGGTGGTGGCCCTGACGATCGACGAACAGGGAATGGCCAAGACCGTCTCCCGCAAACTCGAGATCGCGCGGCGCATCCATGACCGTGCGACCCGCGGGTACGGGATGAGGGATCAGGACCTTATTTTCGATGCTCTCACCTTCACGCTCGGGTCGGGAGACGAGGAATTCCGGAAGTCGGGGGTCGAGACGCTGGAGGCCGTCCGGGCGATCAAGAAGGAGTTCCCGCATGTCCATACGAGCCTCGGGTTGAGCAACGTGTCGTTCGGCCTCTCGCCCCATGCGAGGCATGTCCTCAACAGCGTATTTCTCCATTACGCAATCGAGTACGGGCTCGACATGGCGATCGTGCACGCTTCGAAAATCGTCCCGCTCTATACGATCTCCGAACAGGAGAGGGAATTCTGCCGGAGGCTGATTTTCGACGAACGCGCCGGGGGGAACGATCCCCTCAAAGATCTGCTCGCCTTTTACGCCGGCAGGAAAGGGGAAACCCGGAAGAAAGCCGAGAGGCCCCGGGCCGTCGAGGAGCGGTTGAAACAACGGATCATCGACGGGGATCTGGTGGGGTTGAACGACGATCTGGACGAAGCGCTCCGCACCCATCCCGCCCTCGAAATCATCAACACCATCCTCCTCGACGGCATGAAGGTCGTGGGGGACCTGTTCGGAAGCGGGCAGATGCAGCTTCCGTTCGTCCTCCAATCCGCGACCGCGATGAAGAGCGCGGTCGGATATCTTGAACAATTCATGGACAAGGCCGACTCGGTTTCGAAAGGGACGATGGTGATCGCCACCGTGAAGGGGGATGTCCACGACATCGGAAAGAACCTCGTCGATATCATCCTGACGAACAACGGGTACCGGGTCTTCAACCTCGGGATCCAATGTCCTCTCGAACGGATGCTCAGTGCGGCCGAGGAGCACAAGGCGGATGCGATCGGCATGTCGGGGCTCCTGGTCAAATCGACCCTCATCATGAAGCAGAATCTCGAGGTCATGCACGAACGCGGCCTGAGGGTTCCTGTCGTCCTGGGCGGGGCCGCCCTCACGAGACGCTACGTCGAACAGGATCTCCGGCAGGTGTATTCGGGTCCGGTCCTGTACGCGAACGACGCCTTCGATGGATTGCATTACATGGAGCGAATCGCATCGGGGGGCGATCCGGCAGCCGGAATGGCACGGTCTTCTCCCGCCCCGGCGGTCGAGCCGGCGAACGGCGAGGATCTTTCGGGCCTCGAAGCGAAGATCGCGCTCGCTTCCCCCGGGACGCACCTGGTCGAGCGGAGCGTCGCGCCGGCCGACATCCCGCGGGCGCCGTTCTGGGGATCGAAGGTCGTTGAGAAGATCGCCCTCAACGATCTGTTTCCCTATATCAACGAGACAGCGTTGATCCGAGGCCAGTGGCAGATCCGGAAGAAGAACACGACCGATGCCGAGTACCGGACCCTGCTCGAAGAAACGATCTATCCTGAGTTCGAGGCGCTGAAGCGGAAAGTCCGGGATGAGCGGCTCCTCGAGCCGAAAGTGGTCTACGGGTATTTCCCCTGCGCCTCGCAAGGCGACGACCTGATACTCTACCGGCCCGCGGGCCTGGACGATCCGGTCTCGCTCTGGTTGCCGGAGTCGGTTCCCCCGGCGGGCGCGCCGAGGACGCCGGACCTCGTCGAATGGATGCGATTCACATTCCCGCGTCAGAGCAAAGGCCGGTTTTTTTGCATTTCGGATTTCTTCGCTTCGGTCGATTCCGGAAAGACGGATGTGGCCGCATTTCACCTCGTGACGATGGGAGCCGTGGCGTCGGACCAGAGCCGCCGTCTCTTCGAGGAAGGGAAGTTCAAGGAATACCTTTATTTCCACGGGCTCGGCGTCGAGTCCGCCGAAGCGCTCGCGGAGTTATGGCACAAAGAGATACGGGCCGAACTCGGAATCGACGGGGCAGACAGTCCCGAGATTAGGAAGCTGTTCAGCCAGCACTACAGGGGCTCCCGCTACAGCTTCGGCTACCCGGCCTGCCCGAGCCTGGAGGATCAAACAAAACTCTTCGAACTCCTCCGTCCCGAACGGATCGGCGTGGAACTGACGGAGCAGTACCAGCTCGTCCCCGAGCAATCCACTTCCGCCCTGATCGTCCACCACCCCGAGGCGCGGTATTTTAATATCTGAGCGGTACTGACTGAGTTTCGCTGGCTATTCGGTACGCGACCTGAAGGTCGCGCCTACCGATGCCTCGGGTTTGGTAGGCGCAGGCTTCAGCCTGCGTTTGTTCGGTTCGGCTGTCGAAATTCACCCACCACCCAATCTGACCCGTCTCCGTTGGAAATCCACCGATTTTTTTCGTATACTCACGCATATGGACGATGGGCAATTTCTGCGCGGTGTCGAAGAATTTAACCGCGGATTCTTCTTCGAGTGCCATGATACGCTGGAAGATCTCTGGCACGAAACGCGGGGCCGTGACCGGCTCTTCCTGCAGGGACTGATACAGATCGCGGTCGGATTCCACCATTTTTTCAATCAGAACTTTAAGGGGGCAACGAGCCAGTTGACAAAGGGACTCGGGAAAATCGACGTCTATCGGCCCTCCCACCGCGGGATCGAGCTCGAGCAGTTTTCGCGGGAGGTCGTCCATTGGCTTGCGATGGCGGAGCGGGCGCTCGTGGGAGAGCAGCCCGAGGTCGATGAAGCGATGGCCCCGAAGCTGCAACGGGCTCGGCTGCACCACCTGGAGGAGAATTAACATGGCGACGATGATAACCGAGGAGTGCATTAATTGCGGGGCGTGCGAGCCCGAGTGTCCCAATGTGGCTATCTATGCCGGCGGCGTTCCCTGGGAGCTGAACGGCGAGAAGCATGAAGCCCTCTCAAACGATTTTTACTATATCGTTCCCGAGAAGTGCACCGAATGCGTCGGACACTTCGAACGCGAGCAGTGCGCGGCAGTCTGCCCCGTCGATTGCTGCGTCCCCGATCCGAACCGGGTGGAGACCGAAGAAGAATTACTGAACCGCGCGAAGGCGCTCCATCCCGGAAAGGAATTCCCGGAGTTGAGCCCCGCCACTTCTCACTTTCGCAACTAACGCGCGGACGGGCGGTGTCGCAGTCCTTTCCTTCCTCGCCATCCCGGCATGTCCTGGGCCGGGATCCGGATCGGGCCTCCCTCGGGAGGAACCCGGTCGGGAGAGTCCCGGCATGACGCGTCCATGACCCTCGCCGGTTATGAGGTGCATCCCATCGAAACCGGAAGGTTCCGCCTCGACGGAGGAGCGATGTTCGGAGTCGTCCCGAAAGCCCTCTGGTCCGGAACAAATCCGCCCGACGAGCGAAACCGGATCGAGCTTGCGGCGCGGGCTTTGCTGATCTCGGGCCGGGGAAGAACAATCCTGGTCGATAACGGCAACGGTTCGAAGTTCACGGAAAGGCAGACCGATATCTACCGGCTCGATACGAGCGGCACGGAGCTCACCCGCTCGCTCCGCGCTCACGGCCTCGACCCCTCCGATATCACGGACGTGATCCTGACGCACCTTCATTTCGATCACGCGGGGGGATCGACCCTTCGCGAGAATGGCGCTCTCAGGCCGGCCTTTCCGAAGGCGCGCTACTACGTCCAGAGGGCCCACTGGAACCATGCGCTGGCCCCCTCGGAAAAAGACCGGGGGAGCTTCATGCCGGACGATTTCATGCCGCTCAAGGATCACGGCGTGCTCGATTTCGTCGACGGGGAATGCGAACTCTTCCCCGGCATTTCGCTGGTGGTGATCAACGGCCATACCACCTCGCTCCAGTTGCCGTTCATTTCGGACGGGTCGGCGTCGTTGCTCTTTTGCTGTGACTTGTTCCCCACCACTTCCCATATTCCGCTCCCGTACATCATGGCCTACGATCTGAGGCCGCTCGTGACCCTCGAAGAAAAGAAGAAGATCCTCCCCCGCGCGTCGGAAGAGGGCTGGCTGCTGTTTTTTGAGCATGACCCCAGGGTGATCGCAGGTCGCGTCAAACGGACGGAAAAGGGTTTTCAGCTTGATTCGTCCGCAGGGTGGGAGTGATCGGGGAACCTTCCAATGTTGTATAAGGCGGGGAATCCCATGATGGAATTTGTGAAGATTGCCTCCCTTGCAGAGCTGAAGGGCGCCGGCGGAAAGATGGTGCATGTCCGGGGGCTTGACATCGCTATATTTCGCTGCGAGGGTGAAGTCATCGCCCTGAATAATGTCTGTTCACACCAGCATTTCTCCATGCTCCATAAAGGCCTGGTCGAGGATTGCACGGTGACCTGTCCTATGCATGGGTGGGTGTACGACCTCCGCACCGGAAAAGCGATGACAGGGGAGGGTCGGGTCGCCAGGTATGCCGTGCGTGAGGAAGGCGGGGACCTGCTGGTCGAACTACCGGCTGAATCCGCATGAAGGGACTGACCGCGGAGATTAAGGAGAGGGCACTGGAGCTCGGCTTTCACAAAATCGGCATCGCCAGAGCGGGACGGCTTGAGGAAGAATCGAGGGGGCTTGACGAGTGGCTCTCGCGGGGATACCAGGGAACCATGGCGTGGATGGCGGCCGCGAGGGAGAGGCGAACCGACCCGCGGGAGATTGTGCCCGGCGCGAGGTCGTTGATCTCCGTCGCCATAAATTACTTCAGCCCCGCCGAACACCCGGCTCAACCGTCGGCCGGCAAGGTCTCCCGCTACGCATGGGGCGACGACTATCACGCGCTTGTTGAATCCCGGCTGAACGGCCTTCTTGACTTCATCAAGAGCAGGAGGCCCGATGTGGCGGCGAGGGTCTATGTCGATACGGGGCCGGTGATGGAGAAGGCCTGGGCGCAGCGCGCCGGCGTCGGGTGGCTCGGAAAGCACACGAATATCATTACGGAAGATTACGGGTCATGGGTCTTCCTGGGCGAGATCATCCTCGACCTCGAGCTCGAGTACGATCTGCCGGCGGTCGACCGTTGCGGCAGCTGCACGCTCTGCATCGAGGCCTGCCCGACACAGGCGATCGTGGAGCCCTATGTGGTCGATTCAAATCTCTGCATTTCTTATCTTACGATCGAACACCGCGGCCCCATTCCCTCCGATCTCGGGAACAAATTTGAGGGTTGGATCTACGGCTGCGACATATGCCAGGATGTCTGTCCCTGGAATACGAAGTTTTCAAAGCCCGCCGGCCTGAAGGAGTTTTACCCGAGGGAGTCGAACCTCGCCCCGGATCTGAAGGAGATCTCAGCCCTCACACAGGAGGAATTCAGCGCCCGGTTCAGGAAAAGCCCCATGAAGAGGACGAAACGGGACGGGCTCGTCAGAAATGCGAGAATCGTGATGGAGGCTCTCGCCGGCGATGAACAGCACGACAGGACGGGCGATGGAAAATCATCATAAGCTTATTATCATCGGGTCAGGCCCGGCGGGCCTGACCGCAGCCCTTTACGCCGGGCGCGCAAATCTTAAACCGCTTGTGTTCGAGGGGATCCAGCCCGGGGGCCAGCTCACGATCACGACCGAGGTGGAGAACTATCCCGGCTTTCCCCAGGGAATACTCGGCCCCGAGCTGATGGAGCTTTTCCGCAAACAGGCGCAGCGGTTCGATGTCACGACCCTCTTTCAGGATGTGACGAAAGTGGATTTTTCGGGGAGACCGTTCCGGATCCATTGCAGCCAGAGGGAGTACACCGCGGACTCCGTGATCATAGCGACGGGGGCATCGGCAAAGTGGCTGGGCCTTCCGTCGGAAAAAGAATACATGGGCTATGGCGTCTCGGCGTGCGCCACCTGTGACGCCTTCTTTTTCCGCGGACTCGAGGTGGTGGTCGTCGGGGGGGGCGACACGGCGATGGAAGAGTCGAATTTTCTCACAAAATTCGCCTCGAAGGTGACGATCGTGCACCGGCGGGATACGCTGCGCGCCTCAAAGATCATGCAGGAGAGGGCACAGAGGAACCCGAAGATCTCTTTCCTCTGGAACGCCCAGATCGAGGAGGTGCTCGGCCGGCAGGAGGAAGGGCGAAAGAAGGTCACGGCGGTCAGAGTCCGAAATCTCAAGACGGGCGAGGTTTCCGACCTCCCGACACACGGCCTGTTCATGGGAATCGGCCACGTTCCGAATACGGAAATCTTCAAGGGTCAGCTCCCCATGACGCCGGGCGGATATCTCCTTGTCGAGAACGGTTCCACACAGACGAGCGTTCCGGGAGTCTTCGCTGCGGGAGATGTCGCAGACTCCAAATACCGCCAGGCGGTAACGGCGGCAGGGACAGGCTGCATGGCAGCCATGGATGCAGAAAAGTATCTGGAGAGCCTGCATCATCAGTAAGGGGGCATGCCCCGCCCTGTGTCCGGCTTGCTTGACAAATTGTCTCACCCCTGACGTTCCGCCCTCCTCCGGGCTGTCAAAATGTCCGCGCAAGGACTCCCTCCTCCCACCCTCCGTTTAAAATGCGCCCCTTCCCAAGGATTTTTCGGGGAATCCGTTGGCACAGTAGTTGAAACTCTTTTCTCTGAAATGAGATATGTACCAATAAATTCATTCGAAAGGAGATAACTACAATGACACTAATCAGATGGGCGCCCTTGAATCAAATTGCCCCCTGGCATCCCATGGATGACCTGGGACTCGAGTTCACGAACATGCAGCGCGAGATAGACCGGATATTCGATCGTGTCCGGACCGGAGCCAGCAGCGACGACCGGTCCTCATTCTGGATTCCCGCGGTGGATATTATCGAGCGGGAGAAAGATTACTTCGTGAAGGTGGAACTTCCCGGAGTGAGCAAGGACGACGTTAAGATCACGGCAAAAAACGACGTGCTTACGGTCAGGGGTGAGAAGAAAATGGAGCTTGAGAAGAAGGAGGATAACTTCCATCGCATCGAGCGTTCCTACGGGACGTTCCAGCGATCCTTTACGCTTCCTTCCTCAGTCATAAGCGACAAGATCGAAGCGTCCTACGATAACGGAATCCTCACGATCACGCTCCCGAAGATCGAGGAAACGAAGCCGAAGGAGATCGAGGTTAAGGTCAAGTAACGAACGGCCTTAGACCCCGAATGAGCCCGCTCTCAGGGCTTTTTCGATGACAGCTGTCAAGACGGATAACCTGCGCCCGGGCGAGCCCGGGAGGTTATCCGTTTTGCATTAATGGGGGGGTGTTGACTTTTATTCTCTGGTTTCGTATAATATGCTGAAAAATCAATGAGTTATGGTTGTTTTTTTGCATAATAACATGAGGGAATCGTCGGAGAGATGAAGAATTCGACGAAATGGTTTCTCGTGATCCTTGGCGGTCTCGTCGCGGTCGGAATGGGAATGACCCTCTTGTTCCTGCTTCTCCTCAAGATGGGGAGCTCTGAGACCGAGGAGATTCGTGGAAACGGCGAGAAGATTGCAATCGTTGAATTGCAAGGCGAGATATTCAGCTCCGAGGAACCGGTAAAGCTGTTCAAAAAGTACAGGGACGACAGTTCGATCAAGGCGATCCTGTTTCGCGTCGACTCACCGGGCGGCGGGGTCGTCGCAAGCCAGGAGATCTATGAGGAAGTAAGAAAAACGAGGGATCACGGCAAGCCGGTCGTGGTCTCGATGGGCGCCCTGGCCGCGAGCGGGGGCTACTATGTTTCCTGCGCGGCGAATAGAATCGTCGCGAACCCGGGAACCCTCACCGGGAGCATCGGAGTCATTTCCCAGTTCATGAGATTCGATCCGCTGTTGACCAAAATCGGCATCGAAGAGAACACGATCAAGAGCGGAAGATACAAGGATTCCGGAAGCCCGTTCCGAAAAATGACACGCGAGGATAAATCCTATTTTCAAGCCCTCATGAATGAGGTCCATCGACAGTTTATCGCGGTTGTCGAAGACGAGCGTGGTCTGGACCACGACTCCGTCGTCGGGTTTGCCGACGGGAGGGTTTTTACCGGCGAGGAGGCCGTTTCGATGGGACTGGTCGATACGCTCGGGACGTACGAGGACGCCATCGCGATCGCGGCGAAGCTCGCGGGAATACGGGGAGAACCGACGGTCGTCAAAGAACGGCGGCGGGGGTTATCCCTCTTCGAGCGCGTGTTCGGCGAAACAAAAATCCCGGACTTTCTCGGCCTGAAGGACGAGTTGCTCAACAAACCGATTTTGCAATACCGGATGTCGCACGGGTTCTAGCCACGCCCCCGCCACGACGGCGCGGGCAATGTCCAATTTCACAAAGGAGACTTGCTTTGACGAAAGCAGATATTGTCGATCATATCGCATCGGGGACCGGTCTGACGAAAGTCGAGACCGAGGCCGTGGTCGACGGGTTCATCCAGACCGTGATCGAGGCGCTGAAGGAAGGGAAAAACATCGAGATCCGCGGCTTCGGCAGCTTCAAGACGAAGAAACGCAAGGGACGCATGGCCCGCAATCCCCGGACCGGCGCCCAGGTTCAGGTTGACGAACACTTCGTCCCTTTTTTCAAGGTCTCGAAGGAGCTCAGGACATCCGTCAACGAAAACTTGAAGAAAATTCAACCCTCCCCGATGTGAGCCCGCGCCGGATAGCACAATGATTCCGAAGATCGTTTGCGGGAACTGCGGTAACGAAATCGCAGGCTCGGACAAGTATTGCGGCTCATGCGGGACCCCGGTTGAATCCGCGGGGTTGCCGCCCGCACCCCCCCGGGCCGGAGAGTCGATGCCCGGGAACGCCGCTCCCCTCAATTGTCCACTCTGCGGTCAGAAAAACGAAACGGAAGCCGCCTATTGCGAATCGTGCGGAGCCGCGCTCCGGCCGGGCGCAGCTCCCGGGCGGCATCGGTCCTCCGAGAAGGGCTCGCCGGCTTCCAGGCTCCCTCCGCTCAAGGCTCTTCAGAGCTGGAAGCTGACCCTCGGCCTGGCCATCGCGCTCATCGCCACTCTCGTGATTGTGAAGTCCTCCCGGAACAGTTCCAGCCTCTCCCAGGAAGGCGCCTCCCCGCATGCCTCGGCCGCCGCGCAGGAAATCCGGTCGCTCCAGCAGACAGTCGACGCGAATCCCGGCGACGCTGCATCGACTCTCCGGCTTGCGAACCTCTACCACGACGTCCGCCTCTTTCCGAAGGCGATTACCATGTACGAACGGTACCTCGAACTTGACCCTTCCAACCCGGATGCAAGAGTAGACCTCGGGACATCGTATTTTGAATTGTCGTTCGAGGATACGACACGGAAGAGCGAATACCTGGGCGCGGCCCGCGATGCCATGGAAAAGGCTCTCACGGTCGCGCCGCGGCACCAGATGGCGCTGTTTAACCTCGGCATCATCCGTTTCCACACAGGCGACTTTGAACAAGCCCTCGAGTCTTTCAGGAAATGCGTGGCGGTCGACTCGACATCGGACGTGGGCCGCAAGGCCAAACAATTCGTCACGCAACATTCTTCCATCGAATCATCATCATAGGAGCGACCAATGCCAAGCGGCAAAAAACGTTTGCGCCGGAAAATGGCGACCCACAAGCGAAAAAAGCGATTGCGTAAGATGCGTCACAAGAAGAAAAACCGATAGGTACAGAGCGCCGTTATCCTCCCGGCCGAGGCTCTCGCTCCGGCCGGGAGGGGCGGTCAAGCGTTGCGTCCGGTGTGCCCCCCGGCGCCCTCAGCGGGCGGGGGGGAGAGTCATTATTTCCAACCAACCTCGATTCTCTTTATGAACCGCAAGAATTTCCGTTCGATTTCCTCCCGGCGTTCCGGGCTCGCCCGGAGCGCGGGCGTCCCTCGCCTCCTGTTTTGCCTCGCGCTCCTCTTCCAGGCGTGCGTCCACACGCAGCCGAAGTCGCTCACCATTCTGCACACCAACGACATCCACGCGGCGTACCTCCCGCACGAGGCGTTCTGGATCCGGTCGGACGTCAAGCCGATGGTGGGGGGATTCTACGAGCTCTGGTGGACCGTCGACAGCATCCGGCGCGCGAAGGGACCCCTGCTTCTCCTCGACGGGGGCGACATCATGACCGGGACGCCCATTTCGGAGCTCGACTACAAAGGGGTGACCGGCGGCGCGCTGTTTGAAATGATGAACCTGACGGGATATGATGCGTGGACGATCGGCAACCATGACCTCGATATTTCGCAGGAGAACCTCCGGCAGCTGATCGGGATCCAGAAGTTCCCGACCGTCAGCGCCAACCTCACCGATACCCTGGGGGCGTTCCCGTTCGGAAACAAGGAGTATGTCATCGTGGAGAAGAGCGGCCTGCGGGTGGGGATTATCGGCCTGATGGCGCATGACCTTTTTCAACTGACGAACACCAACAACCTGAAGGGATTGAAGGTCCTTCCGCCCGCCGAGGTGACGCAGCGGATCATCGACAAGATCACCGGTCAAACCGACCTGATCGTGGCGCTCTCCCACGAAGGGGTCGACGAGGATTCGATCCTGGCGGTTTCGACGCACGGCCTCAATGTCATCATCGGGGGCCACAGCCATACCCGCTTGAAGACCCCCAAGCAAATCAACGGCGTCCTGATCTGCCAGACGGGTTCGAGCTGTGAGAATCTGGGCGAGCTCACCCTCACGGTCGAACACCACGCGGTGACTTCCTACGACGGGAAACTAATACCCCTCTGGGCGAGGCATCCGAAGGCGGAGAACGCAATGGCCTCGCTCATCGACGAATCCAAAACGAAGATCGACAAGGACTACGCCCAGCAGATCGGGACGCTCGCGACCGACTGGAAGAGAAGCGGGAGCAGCGAAAGCAATATCGGCGATTTCATCGCCGACGCGATGAAAGAATCGGCCGGGGCCCAGGTGGGGGTGACCAACAGCAGCGGGATCCGGAGCGATCTCCGGGCCGGCCCGATCACGAAGCTCGGCATCTTTGAAATCCTGCCGTTCCGCAACACCCTCTGCACCTTCAAGATCTCGGGGTCGGAACTGCGCGCGTTCGCTCAACGCTATCTCCAGTCGCTTGTCGACCTCAAGTCGGGTATTCAATTATCGGGCCTCGCCTGCTCCTGGAAAAGCGTCGACGGGAAACCGGTCATCCAGCAGCTGAAAATCGGCGGGGAGGAGGTCGCCGACGGAAAAGAATACCTCTGTGCGACGAGCGATTTTGTCATCAACCAGGCCGATAAGTATCTGGGCTTGACGCCGGCGAAAGTAACCTACCTCCAGCAGACCGTCTTCCAGGCGCTCGTGGCGAAAGTCGAAAAGGAGAAGGTCGTTAATTCCCAGGTCGAGAATCGTTTTTCAGAAACCCACTAACGGGAGGCGTGCCAATGAACCAACACCATCTTGATGTCATCATCCTCATCGGCAGGCCCGCCGCGGGAAAATCCGAAGTGATCGATTTTCTCAAGAAAACTGCGCTTCAGGAACGGCTCCGGCGTTTCCACGTCTCGGAGTTCGAGGAGTTCGACGACTTTGTCTACGTCTGGGAGACCTTCGAGGTCGACGACATTCTTGCGCGCCACTCAAAGCCGCGCCTCTGGACGGATGAGAACTATTGGTTTAAGGATGAGTTTATCTGGAACCTCTATATCGAACGGATCAACCTCGCCTACCGGAAGAAGCTCGCCGCGCACCCGGACTATCACGCCGGGTCCACCGCGATTATCGAGTTCGCGCGGGGGGGAGAAAAGGGCTTCGGCGAGGCCTTCTCATTTTTGCACGAGGAAATTCTCAAGCGGGCCGGCATCATCTATATCAACGTCGCGTACGAGGAATCGGTGAGAAAAAACCGGCGGCGCGCGCGCCCCGGAATGGAGGACTCCATCCTGTACCACTCTCTCCCCGACAACAAAATGGAATTCTATTACAAGTCGAACGATTGGGCTCAGCTGACGGCGCAGGACCCCGGGTTCATCACGATCAAGGGCTTTAAGGTGCCGTACGCAGTATTCGAAAATCAGCCCGAGAAAACTGATAATCCCGAAACGCTGGGACAGGAACTGGAGCGGGCGACATCCCGTCTCTGGAGTTTGAAAAGCTCGGGCGGATAGGCTCTCAACCTCGCCTCATTGTCATCCTGAGCGAAGCGAAGGATCTCCATCCTTTTCGAGGCAGAAAAGCCAGATCCTTCGGTCGCTCCGCGACCTCAGGATGACAAGCTCAGCCCAAACTCACTTGATTTTTTGGCATGCAATCGCTACTTTATTATCAAACCCACGAGTAGTGCAACAGACCAATCACGATGGTGGAGATTCCCATGGCTGAAGAGAAAAGCGGTCTTGCGAAAGGTCTCTTCATCGGCTTTATCGCCGGTGGAGTAGTCGGGGCGATCACTGCGCTGCTGTACGCACCCAAGAGTGGAAAGGAGCTCCGCTCCGATATCAAGCGAAAGGCAGGCGACCTCGCCGAGGACGCGTCGGAATACGTCAAGTCCGCCCGCGCGAAGACGATCGACGTGATCAACGAGGGAAAGCATCGGTCCGATCAGCTCGTTTCGGACGCGAAGGAGAAGGCCGAGCACATTCTCGGCAACGCCGAAAAGGTGCTTACCGGGATCCGCGAACGGGCGGGGGAGGAAACCGGGCGCGTGAAATCCGCGTTTCGCTCCGGAGTCGATGCGTACAAAAACGAGAAAGACCGGACGCGCGGCTCAGGCGCGTGACTGAACACCCACGGAGGAGTCGTCCATGGACTGGCAACTCATGCTTGTGCTCTTTGAGATCATCGCCCTCGCGGCGCTTTCGGTGCTCTGCGTCTACCTGATCACGGTCATCGTCAGGATCCGGAATATCCTGACGGTGGTGGAACAGGATGTCCGCGAACTCACCTCCAAGGCTCTTCCCGTGTTTGAAAATCTGGAGGTCATCACCGACAAGGTCAAGAACATCACGGAAAGCATCGATGAGCAGGTGGAGGTGGTCCGGCACTCGATCAATTCCATCAGGGAAGTGGCCGACAATGTCGTGGATTTCGAACGCCGGGTCCAGGAGCGGCTCGAAGAGCCCGTGCTGGAAACGATCGGCACCATCGCCGCGGTGTTCAAGGGTGTGCGGGCGTTCGTAACGCGCATGCGCGCATAACCCCCGGAGGGGGCTTCGGCCCGCGGGGCGGTGTCGTCCGATCGAAGCTCCAGGAGCGCCGGGGTTTCCTCTCCGCCCGGAGAAGGATCAACGCGCTTCGACACTGAACAACGCCCGGCGGCGATCATCCGTCCGCGCAATAACGATCAACCCGAGGAGAGTATCTTACGATGAAAGAATACCCCGTTGAATCGATCCGGAATCTGGCCCTCGTAGGCCACGGAGGGTCGGGCAAGACGACCTTTGCCGAGGCATGCCTGTTCTCCGCCGGCGCAACCACCCGTCTCGGCAGAGTCGAAGAGGGGAACACGGTCTCCGACTACCACGCGGACGAGGTGGAACGGCAGATATCCATCAACGCATCCCTCATGCATTGCGAGTGGAAGGGGGCCAAGCTGAACATCCTGGACACGCCAGGATACACCGATTTTACGGGCGAGGTGAAGTGCTGCCTCCGGGTCGCCGACACCGCCCTGGTCCTGCTCAAGGCCGTTGAGGGCGCGGAAGTGGGCACGGAAATCGTCTGGCAGCATACGAAGGAATTCAAGAACGCCGCGGTGTTCATCGTAAACAAACTCGATAACGAGAATGCCGATTATGAGAAGGTCGTCGGGGAGGCGACGAGCCGGTTTTCCCACGACGTCCTCCCGATCCAGTTTCCCGTCCACCAGGGGTTGCAATTTGAAGCGGTCATCGACGTGCTTCGCATGAAGATGCTGCAGTTCGGAAGGGACGGCAAGGGGAAATACACCGAGGCCGAAATCCCGGCCGAATACAAGTCGAAGGCCGAGGAGCGGCGGGAGCAGCTCATCGAGCAGGTTGCGGAAAGCGACGAAACCGTGCTCAACCTGTTCATTGAAAACGGAACTCTCTCGGACCCGCAGCTCAAGCAGGCGCTGAAAACCGGAATCGCCTCCCGGAAGATCTTTCCCCTCCTTTGCTCCGCGGCTTCGCACAACATGGGCGTCGCTTCGATCATGGATTTTGTGGTGGAGTATTGCCCGAACCCGGCCGAAATGGGCGCGGTGGAGGGAGTCGCGGCGGGATCCAACCACGACGGCGCCAAAGCCGTTGCTGTCGCCCCCAACCCGCACGGACAGGCGGCGATGTTCGTCTTCAAGACGGTGTCCGAGCCCCATGTGGGGGAACTCTCATTCTTCCGTGTCTACTCCGGAACCCTTTCTCCGGGAATGGACCTCGTGAACGAAACGAACAACAAGGTCGAGCGCCTTGCGCAATTGTTCGTCATGAACGGGAAGGAGAGGAAGGAGGCGGGCAAGATAGCGGCGGGAGACATCGGGACCGTCGTCAAGCTGAAGGACACGCACACCAACAACACGCTCACCGGGAAGTCGTTCCCCGTCATCCTGCCCCCGATCAAGTTCCCCGAACCGGTGATCAGCATGGCAATTCACGCGAAGTCGAAGGGGGATGAAGACAAGATCGCCACCGGCCTCCACTCGCTGCATGAAGAAGATCCGACGTTTGTGATAGCGGTCGATTCGGAGCTGCACCAGACGGTGATCAGCGGCCAGGGCGAGCTTCACCTCGGGGTGATCGTCCGCCGGCTGAAAGCAAAATACGGCGTCGAGGTCGATATGGTGGAACCCAAGATTCCCTACCGGGAGACCATCAAGGGGCGCGCGAACGAGGTCGAATACAAACACAAGAAACAGACTGGAGGCCGCGGCCAGTTCGGGCATGTCTGGATCAAAGTGGAGCCGTTGCCCCGCGGGAAGGGCTTTGAATTTGAGGACGCGGTCGTGGGCGGTGTCGTCCCCACCCGCTTCGTCCCCGCCGTGGAGAAGGGGATCATCGAAGCGCTGGTCAGCGGAGTGGTCGCGGGATACAAAGTCGTGGATGTGAAAGTCACGCTGTTCGACGGATCCTATCACGACGTCGACTCCGACGACCATTCGTTCAAAGTGGCGGGAAGGATGGCGTTCAAGAAGGGGTTCAAGGAGGCGAGGCCGATTCTCCTGGAGCCGATTTATGAAATTGAGGTGATTGTGCCCGACGAGTTCATGGGAGACGTCATGGGGGACATCTCCAGCCGGCGGGGTAAAATCCTCGGGATGGATTCGGACGGATCTCATCAAATCATCAGGGGGCTCGTTCCCCTGAAGGAGCTCTTCCGGTATTCCACCAATCTCCGATCGATGACGCAGGGGAGGGGTATCCACCGCCAGAAGTTCGATCACTATGAAGAGATGCCCAGGGAGATCGCTGAAAAGATCGTCATCGAGCACGCGAAGGTGAAGGTGGAGGAGGAGGCCTGAGCGGCCCTGCCGTCCGTCGATCATGCAACGGCTCTTCTCACCCTGGCGTTCCAAATATATCGAGAGCTTCTCGCAACCCGTGGAGGCCGGCGGGGAGTGTATTCTCTGCAAGGCACATCAGGATCAGAAGGACGACGACCATTCGATCGTCACCAGGGGGGATCACTGCTACGTCATCATGAATCTCTTCCCCTATAACAGCGGCCACGCTCTCGTCGTCCCCTACCGCCATATCGCCGAGCTCTCCGATCTGAACGCGGAGGAGTCGGCGGAGACCATGTCTCTCCTCAAGCGCATGACCGTCGCCCTCAAATCGGTATCCCGGCCGGACGGGTTCAACATCGGCTCGAATATCGGGCGGACTGCCGGCGCCGGAATCGACAAGCATATTCACTTCCACATCGTCCCGCGCTGGAACGGAGACACGAATTTCATGCCCGTTCTCGCCGATACGAAGATGATTTCAGAGGATATGAACGACACGCTTCTGAAACTCCGAAAGGCCCTCAGCCGATCGGCGTAACCGCGGTCACACCCCGTGATTCCCGCTTGAATTCATTAAACTTTTTGAATTTCACTTCATCTAACAGGTGAACGGGTCGTGATGGCTCCGAAAACCGACCTGGACCTTGTCGAATCGTTTCGAAACGGCGATATTTCAGGGTTCAACGAGCTGGTGGGGCGGTACCAGGAGAAAGTCTACTGGATTGCGCGGAGGGTGGTCGGGAGCCACGAGGACGCCGACGATGTCGTTCAGGATGTCTTCGTCCGGATGTTCAAGGCCCTGGGCGGGTTTCGAGGGGAATCCGGGTTTTATACCTGGCTCTACCGCATCACGATGAATGTTTCGTTGAACGCAGTCCGCTCAAGGCGGATCAAGGATTTTCTCCGGTACGACGAGACAACGGAAACCGGATCGGAGGAGGTGGAGCTCCCGGATGCAGCCGTCTTGCGCGATGAATACAGGACAATCCTGGAGCGGGCGATCCAGCGGCTGCCCGCAAAGCAGAAAATGGTCTTTATCATGCGCTACTATGATGAAATGCCGTACGAGGAGATTGCAAAGGTCTTGAGGAAGTCCGTGGGCGGGTTGAAGGCGAACTATTTTCACGCGCTGAAAAAGATACAGGAATATGTCAGGAAGGAGATGACTTCGTGAGGTGTCGCGAGATCCGGCATGACCTGCCCGGGTTTGTCCGGGGGGAATTGGATTCCGCCGGGGCGGCCAGAATCGCGGAACATCTGGCTGGCTGCCGTGCCTGCAGCGAGGAGGCGCGGGGGCTGGAGAACGTATTCGGGGTGATCGAGTCGAAGCCGTGGGCCCCTTCCCCGCATTACTGGTCCTCGATCCTGCCGCGCGTGCACGACCGGCTGGAGGAACAAACCCGGTTCCCTCAATGGACCACGAGATTCGCTCTGCCGCTCGCTGCAGCGCTCATCCTGGCAGTGGGATTTTTCAAGATCGCCCCGAGGCCCGGCGAGGAACTCCCCGAGAATTTTGCCGCCATCCTCAATCAACTCTCTTCGGACGAGTTGGAGGAGGTGGCCGATCAGCAGGCTGTTGCCGAAATGATCCACCCCGATCTTGCCGCCGTGGATCAGCAGGTCTCGGCGGACGAGGAAGTCGCAAGCGTGAAAGCCATCCTCCAGGAGGAAGGGAGCGGGACCGCGGATGTGGACGCAGGAGTCGCCACCGGGATGGACGATACGGGCGCGCGCGAAGCCGACTCGCCGGCTGCCGCCTCTCCGCAACCCGATTCACTCAATTAGAATTTACTATTCACAACCAGCACGAGGTATTCCATGATCTACCGAAGTATTCTGTTAGTGGCTGCATGCATGCTCATCGGTTCGGCCGCGGGCATCGCACAACGGCGCGGTATGCCGCCGGCACCCGGGATGCGCGACCAGGGACGGCTGGAGAAGTTCAAGACCATGAGGCTGATCGACATGCTCAAGCTGAGCGAGGAGGACGCGGTCCGCTTTTACGCGAAGAGCAGCGCCCATGAGGAGAAGGTGCGCGATCTCGTGAAGCTGCGCAACTCCCAGTTGGATGAGGTCGAGAAGATGTCCCGCGAGAAGAAGGAGGGCCGGGATTTCCAGGCGCCCACCGACAAGATTCTCGATACGGACCAGCAGATCTTCGCCGAGCGGGTCCGCTACCAGGCCGAGATGAGAAAATTTCTTACGCCCGAACAGTTCGGCAGATTTCTGGTGTACGAGAGAAACTTCGGCAGGCGGGTGAGAAGCGCCATGGAGGAGATGCACCGCGAGCGCGGCGGTGCAGACCGGGAGAGGGACGACGACGGGGAGAAAAACGAGGACTGAGGTTCCACCCTGATTGTGTTCGGGGGAGAAGCCCTTGCGGAGCGATCTGCAAGGGCTTTTTTTTGCACCTCACCCCAGGCCGGGTTCGGCTTCGGTAGGCGCGACCTTCAGGTCGCGTGCTGGTCCACGCAGCCTCAAGCCCGCGGCTGCCAGAGTTGTGGAACTGCGGAAACCGTCGTATATTTCAAGCATGCAAACGACTGTCCGGAGAGTCTATCTCGATCATACCGCCACCACTCCGCTCGATCCCGGAGTCTTCGAGGCAATGAAACCGTTTTTTAGCGGCCGTTTCGGAAACGCCTCGTCGATTCATCATTTCGGGAGGGAAGCGCGGGCGGCGCTCGACGAGAGCCGCGATACGCTCGCTCGCCTGATCGGGGCGCAATCGGGCGAGGTCTTCTTTGTCAGCGGCGGAACAGAGGCGAATAATTTCGCGCTCAAGGGCGCGGGCCGGGCCCTGATGGCACGGGGCAGGAACCACATCATCACGGACAAATCCGAGCATCATGCGGTCCTCGAGCCCTGCGCGGGGCTTGAACAGACCGGGTTCGAAGTGACCTATCTGGATGTCGATGGATCGGGCCGTGTAAAGCTGGAAGATCTCCGCGCTGCGATCCGGCCTCAAACGGGCCTTATCTCTGTGATGCACGCAAATAACGAGGTGGGCACAATCAATCCTGTTGCCGGCGTGGCCCGCATCGCGAAAGCTCAGGGCATTCTCGTTCATTCAGACGCCGTGCAAAGCTTCGGCAAGATACCGGTCAATGTCGACCTGCTCGGCGTCGATCTCCTTTCACTCTCGGCTCATAAGATCTACGGTCCCAAGGGAATCGGGGCCCTCTATGTCCGGAAGGGGATTGAAATCGAGCGTTATCTCCACGGGGGAGGTCAGGAACGGGGCAGGCGGGCGGGAACCGAAAATGTTCCTGGCGCGGTAGGTTTTGCGGAAGCCGCAGCCGCGATGCAGCGCCAAATGGAAGCCGAGCGGCAGCGGCTCGTCGAGTTGAAGGACCGGCTCCGCTCATCGCTCCGCGAGCGTCATCCGTGGCTCCTGTTCAACGGAGACCAGACACCCTCCGGAGCACTTTCTCACATACTCAGCGTTTCGTTCGACAGCGAAAGGATCCGGATCGACGGGGAAGCTCTCCTCTTCAATCTCGACCTTGCCGGAATCGCGGTCACAAGCGGCTCGGCATGCACTTCGGGGAGCATGGAACCCTCGCACGTCCTTCTCGCCATGGGGAGAGACCCGGCTACCGCAAAGGCCGCCATCCGCTTCTCGATGGGACGTTCGACGACAGAGGAGGATATCGACTACACGGCAGGAGTTCTGACCGATATCGTGGAGCGGATCGGGCAGAAAGTGTCATCCTGAGGGAGCGAAGCGGCCGGATGCTGTCATCCTGAGGGAGCAAAGCGACCGAAGGATCTCATCTTAGCGTATTTCGCTTCTTCCATTCCCTGATCGCCAGACCGTACCGCAGTCCCCGGTCGCTGGCGATAACTTCCTCGAACCGGAAGCGGATCATGAATTCAAGGAGTATGAGGGACCCGGCCACCAGTATGTCGGCCCGCCCCTGGGCAGCCTCGGTAAGGGCCTCGATTTCCGCAGACCTCATTTCAGAGAGCCTCCTGAACCATCTTTCAACGTGCTCCCGGGGTAACGTATAACCCCCCACGAGGTTCGCGTCAAACTCGGTTAATCCCTGGTCAAGGCATGCGAGCGTGGTGACGGTTCCGGCCACGCCGATAAGCGAATAGTCTCCGCCTGACAAATCTTGGATCGACTCCCATCCCTCCTGGACAATCCGGCGGGCCTTGGAGAGTTCCTCGCTCGTGGGAGGATTGTGGTTCAGGTACCGCTCTGTAAGTCTAACTGCCCCAAGCTGAAAGCTAAGATAACTTAAGGAATTTCCGATGGACGGAATCCGGTCTTTTACCGGATACGAGACCTCGGTGCTTCCTCCCCCGATGTCGATAACCGCAGCCGGCCGGGAGGTCGAATCGAAACCGCTCAAGGCCCCATCGTAGGCCAGCCGTGCCTCCTCCTCGCCGCTCAGAATTTCAACTTCCACCCCCGCCGTGCTCCGGAGGTAGGCGAGGAACTCATCGCGGTTTGCAGCATCCCGGAGCGCGCTTGTCGCGCAGGCGGTGATCAGGTCCGACTTGAACTGGATCGAGAGATTCTTGTATTCGTTCAGGACCCAGGCGATCCGGTCAAAGGCAGGAGGGCGGATCATCCGCATCTTGTCAACGTCGCGGCCGAGGCGGGGAAACCGGAGTTCGTTATGGACAGGCTGAATCGACCCGTTGGGGTCGATATCGGCGATGAGAAGGAGGACGGTATTCGTCCCGATATCGATCGCCGCTATTCTCATTCAGGCTTTTCCCGCTGCCAGCGCCGACCAACCGTGTTCGTTCAGCCCGCCGCGCTCCGGCATACTGAGCGCAGCGAGACTCTCACGGAGCGCGGGAAGGTCCGGTTCGAGGAACCCGGAAAGGATCACAATCCCATCGGGTTCCAGTAAATCGCGGAGCCGCTCGAGGGAGCCGGTAATCATCTTGAGCGTGAGATTCGCGAGAATACAATCAAAACGGCGCACCTGTGAATCCCCGGCGGAAAAATCCTCGATGGCAATCCGCACGATGCGGACTGCTTCCCCAACCCGGTTCGCCTTCACATTTTCGAGAGCATTCTCGATCGACCAGTCATCGATGTCGATGCCGACAGCCGATCCGGCTCCCAATTTGATGGCAGCGATGGCGAGCAGGCCGGTGCCGGTGCCCACATCGAGCACGCGGTCTCCCGGTTTCAGATATCGCTCAAGTAGTCCGAGGCAGAGCCGGGTCGTCTCGTGATGCCCGGTGCCGAACGACATTTTGGGATCGATCTCGATGATGATTTTTCCGGCCTGCTCAGGCATGGCGTGCCAGGAAGGAGTGATAACGATTCGGTTTCCGATCCCGACGGGAGTAATGCTCCTCTCCCAATTCAGATTCCAGTTTTCCTCGGCTATCTCCCGCACGTCGAACGCTTCGCCGGCATCCAGGGAGCGAAGAATGGCGGTGAGGCGATTCCGAAGGGCCTCGATTTGGGCGGGCGTCAGCGCCCCCTTATCGAGGTAGGCGAGGAGGGAAGGATCTGTTTCCTGAAACCCGGAACATCCGAGTTCGAGCAGAAAGGGGATGAGCAATTCCTGCATGGCATGAGCGGCGGGGATTGAGATTTCCAAGTATGTTCTGGTCACTTCGGGACTCTAACCCCCGGCGAGGCAGGTTCGTCTCAGGCGGGTTGGCGGTAGATCACGGAGAGGAGGACCTTTCCGACAGCCTCCAGACTTTCCTGACTGCATTTGTCCGGCGTATCTTCCGTCGTATGCCAGAACCGGTTTGTGGCGTCGGGATAGTTGAAATCGATCAGATCGATCGTCTTGATCCCGGCCTCGTTCAGTGGAAGATGGTCGTCAAGAACGGCTCGCTGCATTTCATCGGTAAACTGGTAGACTCCGAGGTCTTTCGCGGCGGACCAGACAAGGTCCACGATGTCGGGCGCGTACCGCACCGAGTAGGGCTCTCTCTGGAGCTCGAGCTCCTTGTCGCCCACCATATCAAGCAAGATGCCGAAGGAGGGGCGGATACCGGGCGGGAGGTTCTTCGCAAAATGCCGCGTACCCAGGAGATAGTTCTGCGTATCTCCTTCCTTCCCGTAATCTTCGCCGTCATCGAAGAGGATATCAACGCCGACCTGCGGAGGCTGTTCCTTCAGGTGGCGGGCAATCTCCATCAATACCGCGACTCCGCTCGCGGCGTCATTCGCGCCTAAAATGGGATTATTCTTCTTTGCCGGGTCCCGGTCCTGATCCGCCCGGGGCCGGGTGTCCCAATGGGCTAGCAGGAGGATACGGGTTGATGCCTTCAGGTTGAAGGAAGAGACGATGTTGGTGAAATGCAGGTCCGCTCCGTCGTACCCCTTCATGGTGAACGCCTGGAGAAGCACCCTGTCGGCATATTGCGCCATCTGATTTCTGAGGTACTCCAAGCAGGCCTGATGGCCCGCCGAGCCGGCGTTCCGCGGGCCGAAAGCGGTCTGCGCCAGGAGGTAGCCGAAGGCATTCTTGCCGTCAAACGAGGGAACCGCCTGCGTTGTCTTAACCGGTTTCACCGCCGGGTCTTCCTTCCTCGGCGATTCGCTCGAGCACTTGAAGAAAAAGAGGGCCAGAAGTAAAAAAAGGGGGGTCCGGAACATGTGTCGGGGGTGGCATCGCATTATTGATCCAATCTACCAAAAAAGGGTTTCATCTGCAACGATTGTAACCTTTTCAGGGAAACTACGTCTAACTTGTAGATCCCGTTTGTCCCGAACTTTATCGAGGAGGGTGCTGTGAGCAAATCGTTGTCGCTCGGTTCAAAAATCGCGGTGTTCCTGGCACTGGCATTAATTTTCGGGGCGACGATGGTGGCGCTTGCCCTCCGCGAACCTTCCCACCGGGAATCCGATTCCTACATTTCGGCGAATGAGAAGAGGGTCGACAAGACCTTCCAGGTCGGGTCGGGCGGCAAGCTCGTGATCAAGGCGGACGAAGGAAGTATCTCCGTGACCGGGACCCCGCGGAACGAAGTGACAGTCCACGTCCGCGCCCGCGGAGCGGAATCGCGGCTCAATAAGCTTGATATTTCGGTCGAACAATCCGGGAATGTCGTCAGGGCGATTTCAGAGTACAAGCGCAGGTTTATGAACTGGTTTGGAGACGACAACATCGAGGTCGAATTCGAAGTGGAAGTGCCCCAGAATTTCGATCTCCAACTGAACACAGCCGGAGGGGATATCACGATCCTGAATGTCAAAGGGACAATCGGAGGTGAGACCTCCGGGGGCGATCTGGATCTCTCGAACCTCGACGGCCTCGTCCGGCTCGGGACGTCCGGAGGAAACGTTGCCGTGAAGGATTCGAAAGGAGATTTCACCATCAGCACTTCGGGGGGAAACATGCGCGTGGAATCGATCGTCGGGGCGATGGATTTTGAGTCATCCGGCGGTAATATCGAAGTCCGGGACAGCGACGGAAAACTCCGCGCCTCTACCTCCGGGGGGGACGTGCACGCCGCGCTCAAGGACAATAAGGGGATCGATCTGGAGACCTCCGGCGGAAACCTGGTCGTCCAGTTGCCGAAGTCGATCTCAGCCGAAATCAGCGCGGAGACGACCGGCGGTGACGTGAATTGCGATTTTCAGTTTTCGGGCAAATTGAGGGAAGGGAGCCTCAGGGGCAAGATCAACGGAGGCGGCAATTTCATAAAACTTGAGACCTCGGGAGGGGATATCATCATTAATTCGGTCGGAGGGTAGACTCGCGTTTTGAAATAGGGGACTGGGGTGATAGGCACACTCCTCAGAAGAGCTCGTCCTGTGTGTGGGGCGGGCTTTTTTATTCTGCCCCTGCCCGCGACCCCGCCAGGAGTTCGACGATTTTGTCCTGGACTTCCCGCAGTATCGAGATCCGCCCGGGGAAATGATTGCAAAGAATGCTGAACGCCAGGAGCTTCCCGTCCGCCGACGTCACATACCCGGAGAGCGAGCTTGCTCCGGTGAGACTCCCCGTTTTTGCATGCACATTGCCCGATGCCGGTGTCCCTTTCATCCTGTTCTTGAGCGTCCCATCGACCCCTCCGACGGGCAGGCTTTCGTAGTATCGTTCGAAGCGGTCCCGGTCCTCGTAGACGCTTTTCAGGAGCTGGACGATTGCCGCGGGGGAGATCGCGTTGTACCACGAAACTCCGGATCCGTCGGCCAGAATCATCTTTGCGGTGTCAATCCCCATCGTCGCCAGAGCAGACTTCATGATGGAAAGACCGTGCGCGGACGACCCGGCCTCATGGCTCTCCTCGGCGGCCATCGTCTTGAGGAGGTTCTCCGCGCCAAGATTGTCGCTGAGCTTGTTGATCTGATGAAGGACGGAGTCGATCGGGTGGGAGAACTCGGCCAGTTGGACGCCTCCGGCGCCGATGTCGATCCGCACCGGTCCCCTGAGGCTCACCCCGTGTTCGGAGAGCTTTTCCCTGAACAATTCGAGAAAATGGAATTCAGGCTTCCAGACGCTGAGATCAAAATGCGCCTCCGCGGAATGGGGCTCGATCCTTCCCTCCACGAGGATCGTGTTATCTCCCCTTCGCCTCGTGACCTGAAGCGGAGGGATGAGCGTGTCGGGAGATGTGATGCTGGAATTCCTTACCCGGAGGGTCGCCGTCGGCGGTTCGAGTGTGAACCCGGCCGGTTCGCCGGATCGCCTCCCCGGTCGGACGAGAACCTCGATCGCGTTGGAATTGACCGTGAGAGGTGTGAAAAACGCTTCGTCCGCATCCGGTTCATCATCCCACATCCATCCCGCTCCCCAGGAGAGCGTGTCGAAGTACGAGACGTCGCCGACAAGGTTTCCGGTGATAGAGTCGATCCCGCATTCCCGGACAAGGCTTGCGAGCGAGTCGAGGTCTGAACTCCTCAGGAGCGGGTCGCCCGAGCCGCGGATGACGAGGTCTCCCGCGAGGATCCCGTTGTGGATGGGAGAAGGCGACAGCACCGATGTTCGAAATTTGTACCCCGGGCCGAGCAATCTGAGCGCAACGGCTGTCGTGAGGAGCTTCATATTCGAGGCCGGATGAAACAGGTTACCCGTGTTATGCCGGTAGAGGGTTTTTCCGTTCTCGAGGGAACGTATTTCGACCCCGATCAGACAGGGTGCTAGAAGGGTATCGCCCAGAAGAGCGTCAAGTTGGCTCTGGAGGGTACGCGCCGGAGGCAGCTTCACCGGGACCGGAGGCTCCTCCCGGGCCGGGGGAACAGAGGAGCAGGAAGAGAGGATCAGGCCGCTCAGCACCGCGGCGACAAGGTTTCTCAACGGCATTGGATTCGAATAATGGATAATATCCAACTTCGTGAACGAGGAGTATATTAGCGAATTAAAATCCAAAAGCAACTGAACGCGGGCTGAAGCCCGCGCCTACCGACCACGCGAGTGAACTGGTAGCCGAGTCGGTAGGCGCAACCTTCAGGTTGCGTGCCGCTCTGCGGCCGGACGCGCCGGTAGCCGCAACCTTCAGGTTGCGTAATGGTTTGACTAAGGTTCCAAAATTGGTTAGATTTGACGTACTGAATTTCAATTTTCCTCCAAAACACGCAGAATGCTGAAGTTAATCTCGAAAATATTTCCGAGCAAGTCTGAAAAAGACATCAGGCGGATCATTCCGATCGTGGAACAGATCAACGCCTCTTGCGCGGAGTTCGAACACCTCTCTGATGAAGAGCTCAAGGGAAAAACAGTTGAGTTCCGGCAGCGAATCAAGGATGCAATTCAGGAGGTCGAAGAGCAGATAACTGAGCTCCGCGAGCAGCTCAAGGACCCCGATAGCCTGTCCCTCGAGGAGCGGGAAGCGATCTATCTTGAGATTGAAGAGAAACAGAAGGAGATCGACGCCCGTACGAAAGAGGTTTTGGCGGAGACTCTCCCGGAGGCCTATGCAGTGGTGAAGGAGGCGTGCAGGAGGCTCGTCGGCACATCGTGGGACGTCACGGGCAGGAAGGTTGAATGGGACATGGTCCCGTTCGATGTGCAGTTGATCGGGGCCGTAGTCCTCCACGAGGGGAAAATCGCCGAAATGGCCACAGGAGAGGGAAAAACCCTTGTGGCGACGATGCCGCTCTACCTGAACGCGCTTCCCGGCCGCGGGGTTCACCTCGTCACGGTGAACGACTACCTTGCGCTTCGCGACAGCCAATGGATGGGCAGGGTCTTCGAGTTTCTGGGCCTGACTGTGGGCTGCATCCAGTCGCAGATGGATCCCCTCCAGCGGCGCAAGGAATATGCCGCCGACATTACCTATGGGACCAACAACGAGTTCGGATTCGATTACCTGAGAGATAACATGGTCATATCGCCCGACGAGCTGGTGCACCGGGGGTACCAGTATGCGATCGTCGACGAGGTCGATTCCGTGCTGATCGACGAGGCCAGAACTCCTTTGATCATCAGCGGCCCGGTGAAAACAGAAGATCACAAATTCGCGGAGATGAAGCCCCGGGTCGAGCGGCTGGTCAATGCCCAGCGCAATCTTGTCACCAAGATCGTTGCCGAAGCCGAGCAATTCCTTGCGCAGGGGAAGGAGGAAGAGGCCGGCGTCCAGCTTCTAAGGGCATTCCGCGGATTGCCGAAGCATAAGCGGCTGATGAAGCTCCTCGCGGAGCAGGGCAACAAGAAGCTGATGCAAAAAACTGAAATGGAGTATCTGCGCGATTCAGGAAGCCGCCTGCACGAAATCGACGACGAACTCTACTATGCGATCGACGAGAAAGATCATTCGATCAATCCGAGCGAGAAGGGTAGGGAATTGCTCGCCGGTGGATCGCAGGACAAGGACTTTTTCATCATCCCTGATGTCGGCTCGGAAGTCGCCCACATCGAGAACGACGCATCATTGACCCCCGAGCAGAAGCAGGTCAAGAAGGACGAATTGAATCTCCTCTATGCGGAGAGGAGCGACCGCATCCATACCGTGACACAGCTCCTGCGCGCGTACTCCCTCTATGAGCTGGACGACGAATATGTCGTTTCGGATGACGGTAAAGTCATGATCGTCGACGAATTCACCGGACGTCTGCTGCCGGGCCGGCGGTATTCCGACGGCCTCCACCAGGCGATCGAGGCGAAGGAGGGAGTGAAAGTCGAGCGGGACATGCAGACGCTCGCGACGATCACCCTGCAGAACTACTTCCGTTTGTACAAGAAGCTCGCGGGGATGACCGGAACCGCGGAGACGGAGGCAGCCGAGTTTTTCGAAATCTATAAACTCGACGTCGTGGTGGTTCCGACCAACCAGCCGATGATCAGGGAGGACATGGACGACGTCATTTACCGGACGAAGAGGGAGAAGTATAATTCACTCATTCAGGAAATCGAGGGGCTCCGGAAGGAGAATCGCCCGGTCCTGGTGGGTACGACTTCCGTCGAGGTTTCCGAGACCCTGAGCCGCATGCTCAAGCGGCAGGGGATTCCGCATAATGTCCTCAACGCCAAGCAGCACCAGCGGGAGGCGGAAATCGTGGCTCATGCCGGACTTCCCGGAGCGATCACGATCGCGACGAACATGGCGGGACGCGGCACCGACATCAAGCTCGGTCCCGGAGTCCCCGAGGCCGGCGGTCTCCACATCGTCGGGACGGAAAGGCACGAGGCCCGGCGCATCGACCGGCAGCTGCGCGGAAGAGCGGGCCGCCAGGGCGACCCCGGCTCGTCGAAATTTTACCTTTCCCTCGAAGACGATCTCATGCGTCTGTTCGGGAGCGACCGGATCGCGGGGATCATGGACCGGCTCGGATTGAAAGAGGGAGACGTGATCCAGCACCCGATGATCACGCGCTCGGTTCAGCGGGCCCAGAAAAAAGTGGAAGAAAATAATTTTGCGATTCGCAAGCGGCTGCTCGAGTACGACAACGTCATGAACCAGCAGCGGGAGGTCATCTACTCGCGGCGGAGGCATGCGCTCCTGGGGGAGAGGTTGCGCGAGGACATTTTCGAGATGCTGGATGATTTTGCCGAAAAGCTCGTCGAGAAGCATTACGAGCAGGGCGAAATAGAGCTCCTCCGGGAATCGCTGAGGACCAGCTTCCTCATCGATTTTCACATTCCTCCCGAACAATGGCAAAAGATCGGGAAGGACGGAGTGAAGGGGGAAGTCATCAAGGCGGCGAGGGAATTCTACAAGCGCAAGGAGGAACGGATTGGCGCGGAGAGCATGGCCCTGCTGGAAAAGATGGTCGCCTTGCAGGTCATCGACGAAAAGTGGAAGGATCACCTGCGCGAGATGGACGATCTGAAGGAAGGAATCCATCTGCGGGCGTATGGCCAGAAGGATCCGATTCTTGAATACAAGTCCGAGGCGTTCAACATGTTTGTCGAGTTGATCGACATGATCAACGTCGAGACCCTGAATCTCGTATTCAAACTCTTCCCGCAGACCGAGCAGCAGCTGCCCGTCCGCAGGCTTCCACAAATCGCGCCCCCCCGGAATGTCACCCTGACGCACGAATCTTCGACGGGGATGGGATTCGAGGCGAACCGCGCCCCTGTGACCGGCGGAGAGGCCGCCCAGCAACAGCAGCAACAGCGGGCGGCGCCTGCGGCCAAGCCCCAGCCGATTCATGTCGGCGAGAAGGTCGGAAGAAACGACCCGTGTCCCTGCGGGAGCGGCAAAAAGTACAAGCAGTGTCACGGGAAGTGACTGGCCGGCCCGCTCGCGACGCCGGGTGCGCTCCCGCCTAAGATGTTCCGAAGTAACAGGGACGATCCCGCGCTTCCGCCAACAGGCTCACCACCCGAAAGGAGAGAGTAATGTCCCGTACCGCAGGCCCCCGGTTCCTTCTGTTCGGATTTGCCGCCTCTTTTCTGCTGGGCGCGTTACTCCTCCCCGATACCCCGAATCCGATCACGGGTGAAATCGTCTCCTCGGCCGGTCAGCTTATCGGACTGAGCTTTGCGGACGCCAAACGTGATTCGATGCGCGACGGCCTGAAGGACCAACTCGAGAATTACAAAAACCTCCGGAAAGTCGCGCTCGCCAACAGTGTCCCCCCTGCAGTTCTCTTCAACCCCATTCCCGTCGGGATGAAGCTCGCGACCGTCCGCAAGCCCTTTGAGGCAACTCCCCCCGGGGTTGTCCCGATGCCCGCCCGGCTCGAGGACGCCGCATTCTATTCCGTGGGCCAGCTCGCTGAACTGATCAAGACCCGCAAGGTCACCTCGGAAGCGCTTACCCGGATGTATCTGGGCCGCCTGAAAAGGTACGGGCCGGTGCTCCGGTGTGTGGTGACGCTGACGGAAGACGAGGCTCTCGCGGATGCGAAGAAAGCCGATGAAGAGATCGCGGCAGGGCATTACCGGGGACCGCTTCACGGCATCCCCTTCGGTGCGAAAGATTTGCTGGCGGTCAGGGGGATCCGGACCACATGGGGTTCGGTGCCGTACAAGGATCAGGTGTTCGATGAAGACGCCACCGTCATCCGGCGCCTCAGGGAGGCGGGCGCAGTTCTTGTTGCCAAACTGAGCATGGGTGAGCTCGCCTGGGGCGATGTCTGGTTCGGCGGGACCACGAAGAATCCCTGGGATACCTCCCAGGGATCGAGCGGTTCCTCCGCAGGTTCGGCCTCGGCGACATCGGCAGGCCTGGTGGGGTTTTCGATCGGAACCGAAACCTGGGGGTCGATTGTCTCCCCCTCGACGCGCTGCGGAGTCACCGGACTGCGGCCGACGTACGGGCGAGTGAGCAGGACCGGCGCGATGGCCCTGAGCTGGTCGATGGACAAGATCGGACCAATCTGCAGGACTGTAGAGGATTGCGCGCTCGTTTTTAACGCCATCTACGGGCCCGACGACCGCGACCAGACGCTCTACGACGCGCCGTTTAACTACGGTCCGGGGATCGATCTCAGGAATCTTCGCGTCGGCTATTTGAAAAGCGACTTCGACAGCGTGAAGGAGAACAAGGCGAACAACGACTCGGCCCTTGCAATCATGGGGTCTCTGGGAGCCAAACTCATCCCGGTACGCCTGCCGGAGTACCCGGTGAACGATTGCTCCATCATCCTGAGTGCCGAGGCGGGAGCCGCCTTCGACGAGCTCACCCGGAGCGGGAAAGAGGATCTTCTGGTGCGGCAGATCAAAGACGCCTGGCCGAATGTCTTCCGGGCCTCCCGGTTCATACCCGCGGTGGAATATATCCAGGCGAACAGGGTCCGGTATCTGATCATACAGGAAATGGAAAAGATCATGGGCCAGGTCGATCTCTACGTGGCTCCTTCGTTCCAGGGAGACAACCTCCTGCTGACCAACCTTACCGGACACCCCTGTGTGGTGCTTCCGAACGGGTTCTCGGCCAAAGGGACTCCGACGAGCATCACGATCATCGGCAGGCTCTTTGACGAGGAAACGTTGCTCGCGTTTGCGAAACGATATCAGGACGCGACCGGTTATCACCTCAGACATCCGAAACTACCGGGTTGACCGGTCCGGTGCCTCTGCCAGGATCCGAGCAGGAAGCGCGCTCACCCGCCACGTTCCGCTGCGGCTACGTTGCCATCATCGGAAAGCCGAACGTGGGGAAATCGACGCTCATGAACGCCCTGATCGGTCAGAAGATTTCCATCGTGACCCCGAAGCCGCAGACCACCCGTCACAGAATTCTCGGAATACGAACGAGGGAGCTCGACCAGATCATCTTCCTCGACACGCCGGGATTGATGAAACCGGAGTATCCCCTCCATGACGCCATGATGGAGGCTGCCCGATCCGCCATCTCCGATGCGGACGTCGCTGTCCTGATGATCGATGCAATGTCGCCCGGAAGCGGGGAGGAGATAGACATGGAACCCGCCTATGCGCTCCTGCGGGGATGCCGCGCTCCGGTCTACCTGGTGATTAACAAGATGGACCTTGTGAAACCGGAACGAATCTTGCCGGTCATCGCATCGTACGCGGAGAAACAGATGTTCAAGGAGATTTATCCGGTGTCCGCCCTCAAACAGATCGGAACCGAAGACCTGTTGAACGGACTCTCGGCAGAGCTCCCTGTCCATCCTCCCTATTATCCGGCGGAGATCGTCAGCGAACACTCCGAGCGGTTTTTCGTGGCGGAACTGATCCGGGAAAAGATTTTCGAGAAGTTCCGGGACGAGATTCCCTATTCGACGGCGGTTCAGATCGCAGATTTCAAGGAGATCGAGGGAAGGAAGGACCTGATTCAGGCGGAGATCATCGTCGAGCGGGACTCGCAAAAAGGGATCATGATCGGGAAGGACGGAACCGCCCTCAAGGAAGTCGGGGAGCTTGCCCGGAAGGAGATCGAGGCGTTCCTCCAGCGTCCGGTCTATCTTGAGCTCTACGTCAAGGTGAAGGAACAGTGGAGGAAAAAGGACGAGTGGTTAAAAAGGTTCGGATACAGGTAGACCATGCCCGAGATCAAGCCGTTCCGAGCAATCATGTACAACCCTGCGCGCGTGGAGATCGGGGAGGTGGTCGCGCCGCCGTACGATGTCATTTCACCGGAGCAGCGGGAGGAGCTCTACAATCAGGGACCGTACAACATCGTTCGGCTGATCCTCGGGCGGGAAGAAAACCCGTATGCCTCGGCTGCCCGTTTGTTCGAAGAATGGACGAACGGAGGGATCCTCGATCGGGAAGCCGAACCGGCAATCTATCTCCTCTCGCAGCGCTTTTCAGGCCCGGATGGCCGCGAGGTCGACCGGCGGGGTTTCATCGCGGCCTGCCGCCTCGAGGAATTCGGCCGAGGTTCGATCTACCCGCATGAACTGACCCATCCGGGTCCGAAGGCCGACAGGCTCCGGTTGCTCGAAGCCACCAACGCGATGTTCAGCCAGATTTTTGCGCTCTATTCCGATCCGAAACACGCCCTGGACCGGCAGTTGGACGCTCAATCGGGCCGGACGCCCGATGTCGACGTGGAATTTGACGGCGTCCGCAATAGAGTCTGGCGGATCGGCGACCGCGCCACGGTTCTCGCTCTTGAGAGTTTTCTTAAAGGGCAGCGGGTGCTGATCGCCGACGGGCATCACCGGTACGAGACCGCGGTCGGGTATTCGAACGCGCGCCGGTTCAAAAATCCCCGCCATACGGGGACCGAACCGTACAATTTTGTTCCGATCTACTTCACGAACCTGAACGATCCGGGACTTGTGATCCTGCCCACGCACCGTGTGATTCATGGCCTGTCCGGGTTCCGCCGGGACCGGCTCCTCGGAGAGTTGAGGAATTCCTTTGAGGTGCGGGAGGAGGCGTCGGGAGAAAGCCTCCTCGCGTCATTGACGGAACGAGGCGAGGGTTCATTCGGTTTGATCCTCGGAGGGGATCCCGGGTATTTGCTTCTCTCTTACCGGAAGCGGGCTGTCCCGGGTATGGGAGAGATTCCGGGAATCCTGGCACGCCTCGATGTGACGGTTCTTCATACCGTTATCCTCAAAGGGCTCCTGAACCTCTCCGACGAAGATCAGGCGCGGAAACTTCATCTCGAATACGAACAGAGCGCCGAAAAGGCCGTCAAGACCGTGCGGGAGGGAAATGCGCAGGCCGCGTTCCTTCTGAACCCCGCTCGCGTGGAACTTGTGCGGGCGATTGCCGAGGGAGGCTATACGATGCCCCAGAAGTCGACCTACTTTTATCCAAAACTTCTCTCCGGCCTTGTCATCTACTCGTTCGACTGAAGTTGACCCCCGGATGGAAATTTCTTCCGCCGAATATCATCCAATAGCGAGGTCGCTCCCGTGAAAAGACTTACCCATGTTGGAATCGCCGTCAAGAGTCTCGAGAGCTCCGTCGATCTGTTTTCACGCTTGCTCCAGGTCGGGAAGGCGGGGGAAGAAGCCGTGGCATCCCAGAGGGTGAAGCTGGCATTTCTGCACGTGGGAGAAACCTCGATCGAGTTGACCGAAGCGACCGATCCGGAATCACCGATTGCGAAATTCATCGAGAAGCGCGGAGAAGGCGTTCATCACCTCTCATTTGAGGTCGACGATATCGTGGCGGAACTTGCGCGGTTGCGCAAAGAAGGGTTCGATCTCATCGACGAGAAGCCGCGAGCCGGCGCAGGGGGGCACCTTATCGCGTTCCTCCATCCGAAATCCACAAACGGGGTGCTCGTGGAGATTTGCCAGAGGAGGACCCCCGGGGATACCCCGAACACATGATCGAAGATCAGGAAGGTCAGGCACCAAAAGCCCCCATCTCAGCCGGGACTGAGCCGGCTCTCGCCGAAAAACTTCAAAATCTTCCCCAGAAGCCCGGAGTGTATCAGTTTAAGAGTTCCACAGGGGAGGTACTCTACGTGGGGAAGGCGGTCAACCTCCGGAACCGGGTGAGGCAGTATTTTCAGAAATCCCACGGCAGGGAACCCCGCCTCAGGGCGCTGGCGTCCCGGATCCGCGATGTCGAACTGATCGTCACGGATTCCGAGGTAGAAGCTCTCATCCTCGAGACCTCGATGATCCAGCAATTGAAACCCCGGTACAATATCGATCTGAAGGACGATAAGAGTTACCCCTACATCGTGGTGACGCATGAACCCTATCCCCGCGTCTTCGCCACGCGGCGGGTGATCCGGGACGGCTCAAAGTATTTCGGCCCCTACACGGATGTGAAGAACATGCACAGCTCTCTCAAGATGATCAGGGAGATCTACAAAGTCCGGAGCTGCAATTACTTCATCGATGAGGAATCGATTCTCAAGAAGAAAATCAAGATTTGCCTCGATTACCACATCAAGAAATGCGACGGGCCCTGCGAAGGCCTGGTGTCGCGAGAGAACTACAACGGAATGATCGGCGAGGTGATCCAAATCCTAAGGGGAAAGACCTCGACGCTGGTGAAATCGCTTGCGGATCAAATGGAACGCGCATCAGGTGAAATGCGATATGAAGAGGCAGCCGTGTTGCGGGACAAGATACGCCAGCTCACCGTCTACGACGAGCGGCAGAAGGTGGTCGATTCCGAGATGATCGACCGCGATCTCTTTGCCGCCGCCGCGGAGGGGAACGACGCGTGCGGGATCGTCTTCAGGGTCCGGGACGGCAAGATCATCGGGCGCCAGCACGCCTACATGAACGGTGTGGAGGGAAGCACGGAGGCAGAGATCATCGGGCAATTTCTTCAGCGGTACTACCTCCATGCGGAAGACATCCCTTCCGAGATATTTCTTCCGGTTGAACTGGAGGATTCCGCAGCTGTCGAGAGCTGGCTCGGGGGGCGTCGAAACGACAGGGTGCGGATCACCGTCCCCAAGATCGGCGACAAGGCGAAACTGATGGCGATGTGCAAGAGAAACGCCCAGTTCATGCTCGAGACGCTGCGACTGCAGAAAGACAAGCTGAAGGAGCAGGCTCCCCACCCCGTCAAGGCCCTCCAGAAGGATCTGGGCCTGGCGAACGCGCCGCGCAAGATCGAATGCTTCGACATTTCGAACACACAGGGATCCGACAGCGTGGCGTCTATGGTGGTCTTCCAGGACGGCAGGCCGAGAAAGTCCGAGTATCGCAAGTTCAAAGTCCGGTCGGTTGACGGACCCGACGATTTTGCGAGCATGCGCGAAGTGATCGAGCGGAGATACGCCCGGCTGCTTTCCGAGCAGGGGGAACTCCCCGACCTGATCATGGTGGATGGCGGAAAGGGGCAGCTGTCAAGCGCGGTCGAAGTCCTCGAGCGCCTCGGCGTTAAAACGACCCCCGTTATCGGCCTTGCAAAGAGGTTGGAGGAGGTGTTCGTGCCGGGATCCCCCGAACCCCAGTCGATCCCGAAAAGCTCATCGGGGCTCAAACTCCTCCAGCGCATCCGGAACGAGGCGCACCGATTCGCAATTACCTATCATCGCTCGCTCCGCGAAAAGCGGACGCTTCGGACCGAGCTCGACCTGATTGAGGGAATCGGGAAGAAGAGGGCGAAAGAATTACTTGAAGCGTTTGGTTCGGTTCAGGGGGTCAAGTTCGCGACCGAGGAGCAGTTAGCCGAAGTCGTTGGCGAAAAGGTTGGGTCGAAGATCAAGGAGTACTTTGCGGAGGATGAAGTCCTTCCGTCCTGACGGGAGCCTACAAAAGCAACGGGGTGAGCGGAGACTCACCCCGCGCCGTGCAAACGATGCAGCTTGCCCTCTTGTATTAGGGAACAGTCGTGGGGACCTGGTAGAACCGCAACTGGAGCAGCCTCAAACCGTTGTTCGTATAACCCCAGTAATAATCCTGCAAACTCGAATCGAAGAGGGGGATCCGGGTAAGCGTCCCGTTAATCAATGCGTAGATGTAGAGCAGCTCCTTGCTTACGTTCGTAAAGGAGCCCTTTCCCTTGTTTCGGACGAATACGGCGGTATCGGTCGAGCAATACGTCGTTCCCAGAGAATCCGTCCCGCAGGTGGTACTGAAGGCGCTTCCACCCGGCTTTCCGAGCGCTCTTGCGAACACCGAGTAGGTCGTTGTGCCGGTGTTACCCGAGTCCGGATTCGGCAACTGGAACGAAGCGGAACCGTCGGTTCCGTTGCGGTCAAGCACCTGGAAATCGCCGGGACTCAGCATGATCTTTGTGTTTCCGTCGAGCGCTACAAAGATGGTGTGGCCGTCGGAGTTGGTCATATCGGCCGTCTTTCCCTTCGGAACACCGATGATATTCAGGTTGTAATGCGCCCCGCTCGGTGCGCCATTTCCCGCTCCGGCAACGAGTCTCACGGGTTCGGACACGCTGGAGCTGGAGACCGGACCATCCTGGGTCTTCGAACAGCCTGAAAGAAGCCAGGCAATCGCCCCGAATACCAGCACCATAGCGATGATGACGCGGGGTTGTGTTTTGAGTTTGTTCACCATAGATCTCTCCTTTTGATGAATTGCGGATTGGATTTGCCGTAAAGCTGTGTATAAATTACCTAGTCCCTTTGTGCTGTTCCACATGTCAGTGATGCGCATCACTGACATGATACATCCTGCAATAAGATAGGTTCAGAATGAGGGTCAGACAATAAGGAATACACCTAGCGGGGGAGGATGAATACCCTATTTCATCCGAAATTATCACACGATTGTGAAAAATCTTCACACCGAATCGGATTTATCGCGAGCCTTTCCATGATTTCACACCGGCGGCAGTCAACAGTGGAATCCGTTCATGAAAAAATATTAATGTGCTGATCATTTCATCGTCCGACTGTCATACGTGCCTGCTCAGTTTCGTTGCCCCTCGTTTCGCGACCTGAGGGTTGCGGCCACCGATGCCTCGGGTTTGGTAGGCGCAGGCTTTAGCCTGCGTTAAACTCCACGCGACCTGAAGGTCGCGCCTACCGATGCCTTGGTCTTGTCCGCGGCTTCTGATGTTTCGGGTTCGGTAGCCGCAGGCTTTAGCCTGCGGTTTATCCGTTGGGCGGAGAAATCGGCAACCCCCCTCCGCCGCTTGATAAGCGACTCTAACTTCCGTATATTAAGGCCGCGATTCCCGTCTGAATCGAGTCTCAATTGATCATCAAGGGCGCTTAGCTCAGCTGGTTCAGAGCGTACGCCTCACACGCGTAAGGTCACTGGTTCGATCCCAGTAGCGCCCACAGTTCCACGGGGAGGCCCCGCCCACGACGTGGGGTTGAATTGTATCTGAAATAGAAAAGCGGTATATTTCACACGAAGTCGAGTCGAGCCGGTTCAACCCTTTAATCCCGATCCCGCGAGGTCGGAAAGGAGTTGCAGATGTATCGATCCAATGGATTCTATGAAAACCTCCACCCCATGCGGGTATGGAGGTTTTTTCGTTTGAGGCGGTTGTGCGGATAAAAACCCGGGTGATGGACGAATCTGCTTTCAAGCGCTCCCTCAACCGTCTGGCGCATGAAATTCTTGAGCGGAATAAGGGCGCGGAAACGATCGCGGTCGTCGGAATCCGGACCCGGGGCGAGTACCTTGCCCGCCGGCTGGTCGAAAAAATCCAGCGAATGGAACACCGGGAGCTGCAATTTGGCTTCCTGGACATCACCCTCTACCGCGACGACCTCCGGACGAGGCTGGAACAGCCTCTCCTGAAGGGCACCGTCGTCTCCTTCGACGTGACGGGGAAGAACATCATCCTTGTCGACGATGTGCTCTATACGGGGCGGACGGTTCGCGCCGCGCTTGATGAACTGGTCGATCTGGGAAGGCCCGCCACGATTCAGCTCGCCGTGATGGTCGACAGGGGGCATCGGGAGCTCCCGATCAAGGCGGATTACGTGGGGAAGAACATCCCCACCTCGACGGAGGAGGAGGTACGGGTCATGATGAAGGAGATCGACGGGGAGGACGGAGTAGTCGTCGTCGATCGCCAGCAAGGGAGGGCCTGATGGCGCTTGCCGCGCGTCATCTGCTCGGTTTGCAGGGGATGTCGAAAGGCGACATCGGACTCATTCTGGATACCGCATCCTCTTTCCGGGAAGTGCTCGAACGGCCGATTAAGAAAGTCCCCTCTCTCCAGGGGAGGACGATCGTCAATCTCTTTTTCGAGAATTCCACGCGGACGAGAATCTCGTTCGAGCTCGCCGAAAGGCGGCTCTCGGCCGATGTGGTGAATTTTTCAGCGGAGGGCAGCAGCGTCCGGAAAGGGGAGTCCCTCAAAGACACCGCGCGCAATATCGAGGTAATGAAGGTCGATATGGTCGTCATCCGGCATGGGTCCCCGGGAGCTGCCGATTTTTTGAGCAAGGTGGTCCGCGCAAACGTCGTCAACGCGGGGGACGGCGCCCACGAACACCCGACGCAGGGGCTTCTCGACATGTATACCGTTCGGGAGAAGCACGGGAGTCTGGAAGGGTTGCATGTGTGCGTGGTCGGGGATATCTCCCACAGCAGGGTCGCGCTTTCGAGCATATATGGTTTTCAGGCGATGGGGGCGCATGTGTCGGTATGCGGGCCGCGCACGCTGATTCCCAGGTCGGTTGAGTCGCTCGGAGTCCGTGTGTACCATCGGATCGACGACGCAATCCACGATGCCGACGTTCTCAACGTGCTGCGTCTCCAGCTGGAACGCCAGGAAGCGATTCTTCTCCCCAGCCTCCGCGAATATCATCAATACTTCGGAATCACGCGCAGGCGCCTGGAGAGCTCGGGTAGAAAGATATCGATACTCCATCCGGGCCCGATCAATCGGGATGTCGAGATCTCCGCCGACGTGGCCGACGGGGAGCATTCCCTGATACTCACACAGGTTCTGAACGGGGTGGCAATTCGGATGGCGGTGCTCTATCTTCTCGGCACGAGCCCATGACCGCAGCCGGCCGGAAGAAAGGGTCCGAATGAACTTACTACTCAAAAATGGCAGGCTCGTCGATCCGTTGACGGGGAGGGATGAGACCGTCGACCTTCTCATCCAGAAGGGACTTATCGAAAAAATCGGGGCTCGACTCAACGGCTCGAAGGGTGTCGAGGAAAGAAATCTGGGCGGAGCGCTGATCCTTCCCGGTTTCATCGACATGCATGTTCACCTCCGCGAACCCGGATACGAATACAAGGAAACAATCGAGTCAGGCACCCGTGCAGCCGCGGCGGGAGGCTTCACAGGCGTCTGCTGCATGCCGAATACGAACCCGGCAATTGACGACGCATCCGTGGTGCGCCTCATCAAAGAGCGCGCAGCCGGATCGAACGGTGGAATCGTCGATGTCCATCCGGTCGCCGCAGTGACCATCGGGCGGCAGGGAAAGCAACTCACCCCCATGATGGAGCTCGCGGAGTCGGGGGCGGTGGGGTTTTCAGACGACGGCGACCCGGTCCGGGACTCGGAAGTGATGCGTCGGGCCCTCGAGTATGCGGCGATGGCCGGGAAACCGGTGATCCAGCACGCGGAGGAATCGACGCTCACCAGGGGAGGAGCGATGAATGAAGGAGCCGTTTCAACGTCTCTCGGCATGCCGGCGATGCCCGCCGTCGCGGAAGATATCATGGTCTCCCGGGACCTCCAACTCCTCTCGTACACCGGGGGCCAGTACCACCTGGCGCACGTGAGCACCGGGGCTGCGGTGGCCAAAATCGCGGCTGGGAAGAAGAGGGGTCTCAGTGTGACGTGCGAGGTGTCGCCTCATCACTTCACGCTCACGGATGAGGTTGTCCGGTCATTCAGCACCAACACGAAAATGAACCCTCCCCTTCGGTCCCGCGAAGATGTGGAGTCGATGATTGAAGGGTTGCGCGACGGGACAATCGACGCGATTGCATCTGATCATGCGCCCCATTCCTACGACGACAAAGAAGTGGAGTTCCTTCAGGCGCCGTTCGGGATTGTCGGCCTTGAAACGGCTGTCGGGCTGGCGTTCACGATGCTTCTTGTACCGAAAATCCTGAATCTCGTCTCTCTGATCGAAAAATTTTCGACGAACCCTCGAAGGATTCTCCATCTCCCCGAGGTTCGGCTCGCCGAGGGTGAGGCGGCAAATCTGACGCTGATCGATCCCGAGGCCAGGTGGACCGTCTCCGTGCGGGAGTTTAAATCCAAATCGAAAAATTCGCCCTTCGACGGATGGAAGTTGCAGGGCAGGGCGATCGGCGTCATCAATAACGATCATGCGTTCTGGTTGGCACCATGATACCTGTTTGTCCTAAATATGAAACACATTATGCCGATTTCGAGCAAATTCTCACCCATACACGAGGCGTTTGTCTCTCAAATCGACCCGTTGAGAAGCGGCCGAATCCTCCATACCTGGCATGGTAATTGACTTAAGGGTAGGTGACAGCTGGAGCTTAGAAAAAAATGAATAAATACATAGTACCGGTTATCCTGGTGGTTCTGTTGTCGGTTTGGGGATGCCAGGCGGTGGTCGTCGTTCCGGATCTTACTCCTCCTTCGCGCCCCAGGGGATTATCCACCGAGACGGGAGACAGGCTCCTGGAAATATTTTGGCTCGCGAATCTCGAACCCGACCTGGCAGGTTATAAAGTCTACTCGAGTCTTGCCGTGAACGGCCCGTTTAACTACATCGGATCGACGCGCCAGCCCCACTTCATCGATTCCGGGATTCTGAACGGTGTGACGTACTTCTATGCGGTGAGCGCGTATGATCTCGACGGGAATGAAAGCTCCCTCAGCACAGATATCGCCTACGACACGCCACGCCCCGAGGGTTATAATGTGACGCTCGCAAATTACCGGACATCCCCCGCGTCGGCCGGCTACGAGTTCTCGAGTTACTCGATCGGTCCGTATGACGACCAGTATACGGATGTCTTTTTCGAGTATTACGACGTCAACCATACCTTTTATCTCGACGTGTGGGACGATACGGATATCAGGGATATGGGCTACACGGCGTCCCTCTACGATATCACCTACGCACCGACGGGCGGCTGGGCCACGACGAAGGATGCGGTGGTGATTCCGGGGCACACATACTGCATTCGTACCCGGGACAATCATTTCGCGAAGGTCCGCGTGACGGACGTCTCTTCGTCGGGAGTCAGGTTCGACTGGGCCTACCAGCTTCAGCAGGGAAACCCCCGCCTCAAACAGGCTGCGCCCAACCGGCCACCGCTCTCCGCGGGCCCCGGGCTCCTCAGTCGAAGGGGCGGATCGCAGTGAAGCCGGGTGCGCGGATGGTTTTGACTTTGAGGGACCGATGAACTATTTTTGTCCTGGTACCGAATGACATTGAGAATCTCAACGATCCTGATTCTTGCCATCCTTCCGGTGGCCGGGTCGTCATGCGCGTCGGCCCAGGAACTCTATGCCGTCCCTGAACGGGAACGGAAGAACCCTGTTGCCTCCTCGATATTCACCGACCTCCAGAGCGGAATTCTTGCCGGAGACGTTGCCGCCTTCTCGGATCGCCTCGCGAAACAGGTCTATCTCAACCTGTCCGACCGGGAGAGCGGTTTTTTCAGCCAGAATCAGGCCCTGTATATCCTGAAGGACTATTTCAAGACGCACCGGATCCTCAGCTTCAAATTCACCACGATCAGCCAGGTGGAGGGCACGCCGTTTGCCACGGGCGGCGGGACATATCTGCGGCGCGGGAACCCCGAGATTCTGCAGGTGTATGTCGCATTGAAAAAATCCGGAGACGGATGGGTCATCTCCCAATTCAGCGTGTTTTGATGTTGAATGCTGTTTGACAGGAAGCCGTTCATCGCACCATTCCGCGCTTCAACGCCCACGATTGTCGTTATCGTCCTTCTTGCGGCCGTCCTTTGCATCACGCTTGCGTACGACCGGTTTTACCCCGCATACCTGAGTAATAATTGGCAATCGATCTCCGGCGGCGAGCAGCAGAGCCTGACCGCCGAGGTCCAATCCCTCTTCAGGAAATACCAGCAGGAGTCTGCGGACGCCACGAGGCGCGTCGCCTCCCTGCCTGAAGTGCGCGCCCAGTTGTTGAAGCGGGACTCTCTTTCACAGGCGGCCCTCTTCGCGCTTTTGCTGGAGCCGTCCGGGCAAGACGTCTCGATTCAGATTTTCGATGGGGAGAAGCGGTTGCTGGCCTGGGCCGGACCCCGGGGGCTCGATCTCACCCCTGATCAAATTGCGGGGCGGGATTCCTCGTTTGTTCAGGATGGACCGCTCTACTCGTATCTGATCGTCTCGTTCCCTCTCGCCGGACGGAATTCGATCGATGGTTTTGTGATCGGCAAGCGCCTGATTGACGTGACGTATCCGATCAATAACAGGTTTATCAACAACGAAGCGTTCACCTCCACCTTTTCCTCCCGTTTTCAAATTGTTCCGAAATTCGATTTTTCCGGCTCCCCACAGAAGGCCGACAGCGGCTTGCTCGCAATCAGCCTCCAGGGCATTAGCGGATCGACGATAGGAGTGGCGTACCTTCCCAGGCCGGGGCTCGCTTCGAGGCTGGAAGAATCTCACGACCTGGCGCACCACATTCTCGAGCTTGAGCTTCTTGCGGCAGTGCTCCTCCTGGGCGGCGCCGTCTATCGATGGAGGGGGACTGGAGCGCGGGGAAGCCTCGTCGCGAAGCTTGCAATACCATGGATCGTGCGTTACGTCCTCATTTGGATCAATTTTCCATCCGGCTTGTTCAAGTGGAGCATCTTCGATCCGATCTATTTTGCATCGCCATTCGGAGGGGGCCTTGCCAAATCGATAGGCGACCTTTGCCTCACATCCGTCTGCCTTCTCTGGAGCGTCTATCTGTTCGATTCTTGGCTTGTACGGAGCCGCTCCCGCATGGAAAAGGCAACCAATCCGGCGAACCTGGGAATGCGACTCCTCCGCATCATCGCAGTGCCTCTTCTGGGTCTTGTCGTCTGTTTGTTCCTGAGAGGGTTCGCAGCCCTGGTCCAGAGCGCCATGTTCGATTCGAATCTTGAGTATAACGATCCGGCTTTCCTCCTCCCCTCGATTGAACTCTCCTGCATGCTGGTGGGGCTGCTGCTGGCGGGAGCAGCCTTCGTCCTCGCCGGAGCGGGCGTGATTTCTCTTTCAGCCCGTTTTGTGGAAGGATCGGCGGGGTGGCGGCGACCGAAGCTGGCAGGGTGGCTGGCGGCCGGCATAAGCCTCCTGACTGTGGGAGTACTCTTCGGCATGTATCTGCAAAACTCATTGATGGGCCAGTTTGAGAGAATGGTCTATCTTCTCGGCCTGACAGGGTTTGCGGTGCTGAGTTCACGGAGAGTTGATGGCAAAACGCTCACCCAGAATGTGCAGTTCCTGGCTTTGACGGCTGCCGCAGCGGGTCTGGTCTTGCTGCCACGCCTCGACCGTGGTGCGCACGAATTGGACAGAAACCACGTCGAGCTGCTTGCGAGCGAGATCTCCCGCCCTGTCGACAATTGGCTCACCCTTGTGGCGAATCAGGCGCTCGACGAACTTTCGGACCGGGAAGCCGCGGGAGTGCTTGCTTCCGCTGATTCGGACGACATCGAGAAACTCGGTTTCACCAAGTGGGCGAAGAGCATTCTGAGCAGGGAGGGGTACAACTGTACGGTCACCTACTTTGATCAAAAGGGTTCCGTTTTGAGCGAATTTCACATCGGTACGCCGCCGCATCCGATTCGTGCCCGGAGAGCGGGAGCGGCTTGGTCAGGCCGGTCGATCCATGTCGAAGAAAAGAGTGCGGACGGGGCCGTCGTGCGGTGGTATATGGCATTCACTCCCGTGAAGTCGGATAGCGGCGAGTTGCTCGGAGGGGTGAGGGTCGAACTTTCGGGCGCGAAGCAGGCGATTCTCCGGGGGGAGGCCCCGGAGTTTCTCCGGAGTCAATCGAGAACGAACCTCGAACGTCAGTTCCGCACTCTCGTCCTGTCCGAGTATATTCAGGGCAAGCTTGTATCAGCCTCCGGGGAGACGATCCCATTGGATCGCACTCTTCCGGAAGTTGTGCGGTCCGGCGGCTCGGAGGGGACAGGTATCTGGCTTGACGAGGAGATCGAAGGCACGAAGTACGAGACCTATTTCCTGCGCGAACAACAGGCCGGATCTGCCGATGCCTGGATCGCACTAAGCCTCGAGCGGCTCGGGCTTCGCTGGCACCTGTATAGTTTTCTCAGATATGTGTTGTTCGTCGGCCTCCTTGTCGCCGGCTCGCTCCTGCTGCTTTTGACCGCGCGGCTGGCGGCCGGATGGCGGTTTACCTTCACCTTCAGATCCAAACTGCTTGCGGCATTTGCGGTCGTCTCGCTGATTCCGGTCATCATTCTTGCGTATTACAATCGTGAGTACACATCGGAGCGGATGAGGGAAAACGCGATCAAATGGGTGAACAATCAAAGTTCCATCTTTCTGGCCGAGCTCCAGCGACAGCTCGGAATGAGCATCCCCGTCGTACTCTCACAGCTCACGGACGAGCGGTGTTCGGACATCGCCGGAGATCTGAATGCTGATTTTGTCGTCTATCGCGGGGCCGCTCTTCAGGCAAGCAGCAAGCCGGAGATGTTTGCCGCCGAACTTCTCGATCGGCATCTGAGCGCAAAGGCCTATTTGAACAGCGTCCTGAAAAAGAGAAGCTTCTACGCGGAGGACCAGATCATCGGAAAACTTCCCTACGTCGTCGGATACAGGCCTATTGTCGCCGAGAACGGTTCCATCATCGGAGTCGTCGCCGTCCCAACGCTCTACCGGCAGGCGGAGGTGAATGCCGAGCTCTCCAGGCGGGATGTCTATCTCTATGGGGCCTACGCCGTCGCGTTGGCCTTCGCGCTTGTGGCCGGTACCGCGTTCGCCGGCCAGATCTCCGCGCCGATCCGCCGGTTGAAGCGGGCGACGCAGCAGGTCGCCCGGGGGACCCTCGATGTGGATCTGGAAGGCGAGGGGCGGGATGAGATGGGAGATCTCGAACAGGCATTCGGCGAAATGGTGCGGGATCTCAAACTGGCGCAGGCACAGATGATCAAAGCGCAGCGCGAGCTTGCCTGGAGAGAGATGGCGAAGCAAATCGCCCATGAAATCAAGAACCCGCTAACGCCGATGAAGCTTTCCATCCAGCACCTCCGGCAGGCCTACAGGGACGGTGCGAAAGACTTTTCCAGGCTTCTGGAATCGATCTCCGACACGCTGCTGGTCCAGATCGAGACGTTGAGCAGGATCGCCACCGAATTTTCCACCTTTGCACGCATGCCGGAGCGAAAGCTCGAGGTTTGCGATATCCACGAAATCCTCGGCGAGGCCAGAGACCTCTACGAACAGGACGGAAAAATCAAGTTCGTCACGGACTTTGGGCCCGGCCATCCCAGGGTGAACGCCGACCGCGAAGAGTTGCGCCGTGTCTTCATCAACATTCTCCGGAATGCCGTTCAGGCGATGGAGCACGGCGGTACCGTCGCCATGAGCACGCGCCGGAGCGGAGAAAGCATTCTCATCCGCATCAAGGATGACGGACCGGGAATCCCGGCGGAGGTGCGCGCCCGGTTATTTGAGCCGAACTTCTCCACCAAGACCGACGGAATGGGTTTGGGATTGGCGATCGTCAAGAAAATCATCGATGACCTGGGTGGATCGATCACCCTGGAGAGTAGCGTGGGAAACGGAACCGCGGCGATCATCCTGCTGCCCCTGGTAGGAGGAACGGAGTCCGTGGAAACCGCTAATGACCGCCAACCCTGAAATGCAGAACTCTGACCGGTCCGGCCCCGGAATTCCCCCGAACCCGTCGAAGGGGGGGCCTCCCGGAGAGGTGGTCGTCCTTCGATCTCACCTGCTTTCCCGCTTTCCGCAACTGGTCTCCGGATTAGGCACACGCAAAGGGGGAGTGAGCCCCGAGCCGTTCGGCATGAATACAAGCTTCAAAGTTGGCGACGATCCGGCGTGCGTCCGGACCAACCGCGAGCGGTTCCTCGCGGCACTGGGGCTCGTCGAGGGCCAGTTGTCGGTTCCAGCGCAAATACATGGCGCCGTAGTGCGCCTCGTCTCGGAGCCCGGCCGTTATGAGGCATGTGACGGTCTTCTCACCCGGAACCCCGGGCTTTATCTCAGCGTTTCAATTGCTGATTGTCTTCCCATTTTTCTCTTCGATCCGGTGGCCGGGATTATGGGGCTTGTGCACGCAGGCTGGAAGGGGACGCGCCTGGGAATTTTATCCCATGCGTTGGAACTGCTTGCCCGGGAGTCGGCGAGGCCCGAGGACCTGGTCGCCTGGATCGGTCCCGGTGCAGGAGTTTGTTGCTACGAAGTAGGGGAGGAGGTCGCCGCGCAGTTCGACACGGCGCACGTCGAGCGGGTGCAAGGGAGATCGCCTCATCTTAACCTGAAGGAAGCCAACCGTTCTCAACTGTTGGCATGGGGAGCACGCGACGAGAACATCGAGGTATCCCCGTATTGCACGATCTGCAGTCCGGAACTCCTTCACTCATTCCGGAGAGATGGCAAACACTCCGGAAGGATGACCGGCGTGATCGGCATCCGATGACCGGAATCATTGTAATTGGACGGGGAAATCCCTACATTTTTTGTATGAATATGACGTTTTTTCGAGATAGGATACGATCATGTGCGGCATAGTCGGCTATATCGGACCGAAGAATTGTCTCCCGATTATTCTTGAGGGGCTCCAGAGGCTTGAGTACCGCGGTTACGACTCCGCCGGAGTCGCCCTCGTGAACGGCAAGGAACTGACCGTCTTCAAAAAAGCCGGAAAGGTCGCGGAGTTGGTGAATCTGATCGGCGGGAACGGCTACCGGTCGAATCTCGGTATCGGGCACACCCGCTGGGCGACGCATGGCGAGCCGACGGACGGGAACGCGCATCCCCATTGGGACTGCAAACGCGAAATCGCCATCATCCATAACGGCATTATCGAGAACTATCTCACGCTGAAGCGGAAACTCGAGGCGGACGGTCATGTTATCCGTACCGTGACGGATACCGAAGTCCTTGTTCACCTTATCGAGGAGATGTACAAGCACTCGAGCGATCTCTTTACGGCTGTGCGCAAGGCATTGCTCGAGGTGGAGGGGGCGTACGGAATCCTCGTCGTTTCGACGAAGGAACCCGACAAGATTATCGCCGCACGGAAGGGGAGCCCGCTCGTCATCGGAGTGGGTGAGGCCGAGAATCTCATCGCGTCGGACGCCGCCGCGCTGGTCGACCACACCCGCCAGGTCGTGTACCTTGAGGACGGGGAGGTCGCGTGCATTACGGCCGATTCTTTCTCCACGAAAACGATCCATGATGAGGAAATCATCAAGGAGGTGGAGGAAATCACGTTCGATCTCGAGCAGATCGAAAAGGGCGGTTTAGAGCATTTCATGCTCAAGGAGATCCACGAGCAGCCCGAATCGATCCACAACGCTCTTCGCGGCCGGCTTCTGGTCAACGAGGGAACCGCGAAGCTGGGAGGGCTGGAGCCTGTTCTCGAGAAGCTACTGAATGCGAGGAGGATCATTATCACGGCGTGCGGCACCTCGTGGCACGCGGCCCTGGCCGGAAAGTATATGCTCGAACAGCTCGCCCGGATTCCGGTGGAGGTGGACTACGCTTCCGAGTTCCGGTATCGAAATCCGATTGTCAGCCCTGATGACGTGATGTTCATGATCAGCCAGAGCGGTGAAACCGCAGATACCCTTGCAGCGTTGCGCGAGGGCCGGGCGAAGGGAGCCACCGTCCTCGGCATCGTCAATGTCGTCGGGAGCACTATCGCGCGGGAAACGGAGGCAGGAGTATACATTCACGCGGGGCCCGAGATCGGAGTGGCTTCCACGAAGGCGTTTACTTCGCAGATTGCCGTGCTCTCGCTCATCACACTGCTGCTGGCCCGTCACCGCGGCCTTTCGGCGGAACAGGGCCGCCTTCTCGCTACGGATCTGATGTCCATTCCCGCGAAAGTGTCGAAGGTCCTCGAAAACTCCGGGCACATTCGCTTGATCGCAGAAGAGTTCAAGAACGTGCGGAACTTCCTGTATCTGGGAAGAGGGAGTAATTTCCCCACGGCCCTGGAGGGGGCGCTCAAGCTGAAAGAGATCTCTTACATCCACGCCGAAGGTTATCCGGCCGCGGAAATGAAGCACGGGCCGATCGCTCTGATCGACAACGATATGCCCGTGGTGTTTATCGTGCCGAAGGATGCGATCTACGACAAGGTCGTGAGCAACATGCAGGAGGTTCGGGCGCGAAAGGGGCGTATTATCGCCATCGCCAATGAAGACGATACCGAGATCGACTCCCTTGCGGAGTACGTGATCCGTGTCCCCAGGACCTATAACTTCTTCGGGCCGATCGTGAACAGCATACCCCTCCAACTCCTTGCGTACTATATTGCACTCGCCCGGGGGACGGATGTGGATCAACCGCGCAACCTGGCCAAGAGCGTCACCGTCGAGTAGAGTTGTTTTTCAGGCCGAAAATTCCCATCTTGGGCGCATCCTAACCTGGTCTCTCATCACCGTTCAGAAGGAATAGCCGTGCCGCAAACCGCGCAGTTCAGCAAGCATCATTGGGCGCTCATCCTCGGCGCGTCGAGCGGATTTGGAGGCGCGGCTGCGTTAGAGCTGGCCCGGCGGGGCATGAACGTGTTCGGCGTTCACTTCGACAGGGCCTCGACGATGCCTAACGTGGAGCGGATCACCGGTGAGATACGCGCGGCCGGATCGAAAGCGGTCTTCTTCAATGTCAACGCTTCGAGCGCGGAGAAACGCGCGGAGACCATCGAGGCGATCCGGAAGGAATTCAGTTCGTCGCCGGAAGCCACCATACGCACGCTGGTTCATTCGCTGGCGTTCGGCACGCTGAGGCCCTACATCGCGAAAAAGGCCGACGACATCCTCTCGCAGGCCCAGATGGAAATGACGCTCGACGTCATGGCGAATTCGATCGTCTACTGGACGCAGGCCGTGTTCGTGAACGGATTTATGAAGTCAGGCGGCAGGGTCTTTGCCATGACGAGTTCCGGGGGGCACCACGTGCTCCCCAACTATGGGGCCGTTTCTGCCGCAAAGGCAGCCCTGGAATCGCATATCCGCCAGCTGGCGATGGAACTCGGCCCCCACGGGATCACGGCAAATTCCATACTGGCGGGAGTGACAGACACACCGGCGCTCCGAAAGATACCCGGAGCGGCGAGCATGCTGAAAATCGCCCGCGGGAAGAATCCGCAAATGCGGGTGACCACCCCCGAGGACGTCGCGCGAGCGATTGCGCTCCTTTCACTCGACGACGCGTCGTTTATATCGGGAAATGTCATCGGGGTGGATGGGGGAGAAGATATCGTAAGTTACGTCGGGCAAAAGAGCCCGACGGAGTTCGAGTAACCCCCTCGGGCCACCGGTAGCCGCAGCCTTCAGGCTTCGTTCCTTTGGTTCCCAATCTCTGCTTGAGATCGGAGACCGCGGGAGCGAGGCTCATGACCGACAAAAAGGGCGTAAAAGGGGGCGGGGAGGTTGATTTTTCGGCGCATCTTTCGTATATTTCGAGCCGTTAATCGTCTGTCTTCACCATGTTTCTTAATCCTCTTACTCACGGCGGCCTCGCAGCCGGGCGGCAAGAGCATATCCGGGAAGGAAAACCAATGGCACAGAAAGCAAAGAAGAAACCGGCGCCCGCAACGCGTCAAAGCGCATCGCGAACCGAGCCGAAACAGTTTTCAGTGGCGGACCTTGTACGAGAGCTCAACTCGTTCAACGTCGACAATTACTGGGACCTCGGCAGGTTCCTTGTCGAAAAGGTGATGCCGGTCGCCCGCAAGGCGGGGATGTTCGAGGATCATGTCCTGAAGATGGTGACATCGCACCCCGGGATCAAATTTCCCTATTCGATGCTGAAGCAGTGCCAGCAATACTACTCGTACTACCCCGACGTCAAGAAACGTCAACTGCCGGAGGTATTTTACTTCGATCTCGCGACAAAAGTCGACGAGACCCGGAAGCGGGACCAGTACGAGAAGATGGCTCTCGATTACCACTGGACAATCTCGGATCTTCGCAAGAAGATTCATGACGACGATGTCGCCAAGAGAATCGACGAGCGTACGAAATACGGGTTCGACCTGCGCGAGCGCAATGTCTGGACATTCGAGACGCCGGACCCCCGCTTCGGAAAGCCGAGCTTCAAGGGAAGACTGCCGGGCCACATTGTGGCGAACGCGCTCTACTACTACTCGAAGCCGGACGACTACATTATCGACCCGTTCGCAGGAAGCGGAACGCTGGGAGACATCATCGATGTGCTGCCGCATTTCAGCAACCGGAAATACAAGATGTACGATATCAATCCGATCGACGACCGCATTGCACGGAACAACATCCTCCTGACCGGGATTCCGGAGCAGTCCGGATCGGTTGATTACATCTTCCTTGATCCGCCGTCCGATTTCACACAGAAGGATTCGGCGACCGATTTCGAAGTGAGCATGGACGCCTCGAAAGCCGAATTCATCCTGAAATTCAAGGGTATCGTGCGGGAGTGCACCAGGATTCTCAAGTCGGGAGGAAAAGTATCGATCGTGGTCGAGCCGGCCTTCACCGTAACGGATTTCATCGACTTTCCGAACGAAATAACGGTTCTCTTCCGGGATGCGGGATTCAAGCCGACGGGAAAGGTCTATCTGCCGCGCCGGGTGGGGGAATCGATGGCCAAGTCGGCGCAGGGCCTCTCCGAAGTGAAGGGACTGCGCGTCCTCAGCTCAGATTGCCGCGAGCTTCTGACATTCCAGAAACCATAAGCCCGGTCTCAAATACCGGGGCTCTCATCGCGTAACAGACCAGCGTTGGACAGGTAGCTCAGTTGGTAGAGCAACGGCCTGAAAAGCCGTGTGTCGGCGGTTCAATTCCGCCCCTGTCCACTTTTCCTTTTGTAGCGGTTAGAGGAGGACTATTTAGGGTGGGGAATAATGTCGAGGAGATAATATGTCCCTCCCTCGATCGTGAAGTAGAATCTCCAATTGTCGTTAATCCGCGCCTGCCAGATATCTCTTGATTCGTCTTACTTCTTTGCTCTGAGCGAAGGGTGGCGCAGGCCACCTACCAACAGTGCCACCTTTCGATCGAAGGCCCGCTGAACTTTGAGCGGAGCCTCCTCATAGCTCTTCCGAAAGCGCTCAGTGTAGTAGAGATCCATCACCTCTTCTTGGATTTCTTACCCTTGCGGAGCGAGCGGACCATGTCCTTGGTAGAATGGAATGGACCATGGATCCGACCTCTCTTGATGTCTTCCAAACCCTCTTTGAGACGATCCTTGATTTGTTTGTCAACGAGGGTCTTTGGGGTCAAGACAACCTTTCCATCGTGGAGTTCGACCTCCAGGTAATCACCGGGCGTGAGTCCGATTTCATCATGAATCTTTTTTGGAATTACCACCTGTCGACTGGTACCGATTTTTACGGCGGGCATGCCATCCTCAGGTTATGATTGTATATTCATATTATCATATTCTACAAACTCAATATACACACTCAGAGGCAGCAAGTCAATTAGGTAGCTTCCAAGGACGGACAAATCACCGTCTGGCATCGTTCTCATTCACAGCGCTCCCCCGCCTGCCTGTTGCGTTTTTCCTTGGTGATTGCTACCTTCCCATCCGTACCTTGGGTGCTCCTATCCAAGAACACGTGATCCCTAAATCCAACAACCCATCATCTATGGAGGCATCCCCGTGAGACACGTCGTGATGTTGCTCAGTTTCGTTGTTCTTCTCTCTCCGAACCTGTTTTCCCAGACAAAAACGCCGAAAGTGGTCGGCGATTCCGCCAGTGTCAAAGAGGTGATGGAGAGGATCGCCACCTACCGCGTGGCACTGATACAAAAAGATGTGAAGAAACTGGATTCGATTTGGGGCGACGAATACCTGTTCACGAATGCGAGCGGAGTCCTCGTGACCAAGGCGGAGCGGATTGCGAATCTGAAATCGGGCGCGACGGCGCTGGATTCCATCGTCCCGAATGAAGACCAAGTTCACGTGCGGGTTTATGGAAATGTGGCGGTCGTCAAAAGTCATGTCTTTCTGAAGGGCCAATACAGCGGCCAGTCGACCGCCGACAATTTTCGGAGCATGCATGTGTGGGTGAAGCGCAAGGGAAGCTGGCAACTGGTTGCCAATCAATTGACGCGCGTCGCGAAGCCCTGATCGTTTTCCTGCACGTTCTTCCCAAAGACTTCACAGGCCTTCCTGATGTCTCCCAGTCGGAGGAGGTGACGGGGTCCTTCTAAAAGCGTTGAAAGATGCTGACCAAGAGCATGTCAGCATGACGAGATTAAGGAAGGAGGACCTAACTGAGTCGCTTGATGCCGGCGGGGAGTTTCTTATTTTGTCATCCTGAGCGAAGCGAAGGATCTCGCGGATCGGAAAGACGAGATCCTTCGGTCGCTACGCTCCCTCAGGATGACATGTTCGGTGAAATTGGGACTCTACCTGCCCACGAGCCGCGCCGCGTTGACAATCTCGTCATCATTCATTACCTTCCTCCTGCAGCAATATCCAATCCCGGGGGTTTTTAGCTCATCTAGGTTTCTTCTTACGACCAGTCGCGGATCCGCATTCAACTACCACGGGTTGAGGTGCGTGGATCCCTTGGCTCATCCTGGCTTCACTTGTCGCGGTGCTCAGACATTTCAATTGACACGTCAAACTCCGGCATGATTGGTCAGACAATATCCCACTATAAGATTCTTGAGAAACTCGGCGAAGGCGGCATGGGAGTGGTCTATAAAGCCGAGGATGTGAATCTACGCCGGACCGTGGTGCTCAAGTTTCTGACGCGGCACGCGAAGGACGACCCACGATCGACTCCCCGTTTCGCGCTCGAAGCGCGGGCGGCGGCCCGGATACAACATCCGAATGTCGCCGCTGTGTACGAATACGCCGAGGCTTCAGAACCCTCGGGGGAGGGGTCCCAATCGTTCATTGCGATGGAGTACGTCGAAGGTGAGACCCTGAAAGCCCGCATCGGCCGGGGACCTCTCCCCGTTGCCGAAGCCCTTCGCGTCTTTCAGCAGCTTCTGCATGGGCTTCAGGCAGCCCACGCCAAGGGAATCGTGCACCGAGACATCAAGCCGGCCAATGTAATTTTGATGCGGGACGGCACCGTAAAGATTCTGGACTTTGGCGTTTCGAAGTTGTCCGGCGAGCCCACAATTACGGCGACCAATGCCGTGGTCGGAAGCATCGCATACATGTCCCCCGAACAGCTATCGGGGGGGACAGTCGACCAGCGCTGCGACATCTGGGCTGCGGGCATTGTTCTCGGCGAAATGCTGGCCCAACAGCTTCCGTTCCCGGGAGACTATTCCGAGGCGATCATGTACAAGATTTTGCATGAGCCGCCCCTGGACCTCCGAACTGTGCGAGGCGATATTCCCGATCTGTGTCAAGCGGTGTATCTCCGGTGTCTCGAGAAAAACGCGGCGCAGCGTTTCCAGTCTGCCGATGAAGTGCTAAACGCGCTGGGTGCCACGTCGCCCGGTCCCTCCCGGAAAAGGGTAGCACTGACACAGAAGCGCCGGGTGCAGCTGGTACTTGCCATCCTTCTGGTCGCGGCTGGAGCGCTCTGGCGCTTCGTTCAAAACAATCCGGATGGTTCACACGGGCGCCCCGGCGCGCTCCGTGTCGGCATCGTACCTTACCGCAATCTGGCGGTGCCGAATGATCCGAATCAGTGGGCCTACGCTCTGCAAGGTCTTCTTGTGCAACGGCTGACGGGGACAGGCGGGCTCGGCATCATCGACCCGATGAGCTTGAACGGTCTCATTGAGAGCTCCTTCGGCGGATCGAATTCCCAACACACGACCGGGCAGTTGTTCGACGCGGCCCGGTCTGTCGGACTGAGCGATATCATCGATGGCACAATTTCTTTGGTGTCCGGATCAGGCGCAAAACCTTATGTTATCCACACCCAGGTCGTGGAAGCGAGCAGTCGCAGCGTGGTTTATTCGACCGATGCCGCCTTTTCCGGGGAGCCGGATATGGCAGCTGCGGCAGATTCCATCGCCTCCGGCATCCGGAGCTATTTTCAGGTTCACCAGCTTGAAGCGGGCCGGGAAACTGAACTCAACGTGTGGTATCAACATGGGGTTCGCAACGTCGAGGCCCTGAAGGCTTTTCTCCAGGCGAGCCGTTATATTTTCCGGATAGAACCGGGCGGCGAGCCCTATCTCAGACGGGCCATCGCCCTCGACTCGGAATTCGTGTCTCCCCGCATCTGGCTCGTCTCAACATTGGTGGGGCACAGGAAGGTTGATGAGGCGCGGCAGGAGATCGCTGTCCTGAAGAGACTCGAACCCTCCGCCAGCCCTTTCGACCAAGCGATGATCGGCTGGGCGGAGGCGTACGCGTCCGGCGACCTCGCGGGGCAGATACGGGCACTTCAGCACGCGCTGGAATTTTCCCCGGACAATAATATCCTGCTCTTCAATCTTGCCATCGATCATTACATCCTAAAAAATTATGATGCGGCAATCGCGGATCTGAAACCGGTGATGCAAATGCGTTGGCAGTATTCCGCCGCTTATTATCTTCTCGCCGGATGCTACGAAAGTCTCCACGACCTCAAGCGCGCAAGAGAGGTCCTCGAATCGTCCCTTTCCATTAAGCCGGTTTACAAGGGTAATTACGGTTTACTTGCCGCCGTTACAACGCGCCTGGGTGACACCGTTAACGCCTTGAAGTACGAAGTATCGTACCTTCAACGCTGCGCGGAACTGGGAGATTCTGCAGCGGAGGGGTTCGCCGGACTCGCAAAGATGTATGCCGACGACGAGCTCTTCGGGAAAGGGGAGGAGTTCTACCGTCAAGCGATCGCTCTGAAGTTGAATGATCCTTCATACCATCGTCACCTGGCCGATTGTCTCTCAAAATTGGGAAAAGTCGATTCAGCGAAGGACGAATACCGTGCTGCGCTTAAATTGAATCCCGGGCTTTCTGAGATCTACCCAATTCTGGGGAAGCTTTATGAGCAAAGTGGAGATACCCAAACAGCTTTGAAATTTTTTAAGCAATTTCGGGCAAAGGATTCTCTGAGTGATCAGGCAAAAAGATAGCAGAACGCATTTCACCAACTAATCAATATCCAAAATGTGACCAATAATATAAGGAGAAACGAAATGGCAGGTAAACCTGTTTCGGCAACCCTACAAGATGTGACGAACTTTTTTTATGGAACGGTCGATCAAAACGGAGTCCCCCTGACACAAGCCAAGTTGGATAAGCTGGGTGCCGCGCTCTATGATATGAACCAGGGCACGGGTCCGGTCGCCGCCATGAATAAAGTCCTTCTCCCCGACTGGATAATCGATAAATCCCAAGTAATAAATGAGATCGAAAAAATGTTCGACGTAGCTCCACCCAAAGGTTGGACAGGCAAAATCCAAGTACGAGAAACATTGGTCTATTTTACGGCAAAACTGGGTGATTACCACTCGAAGGGGGAGGTGACGTTGGACCAGAAACCTCCTGATCCGTGGGGGGGCCTTTGATATCCATTCTACCCATGAAAGAGATTTCAGGTATCCTCCGCCCCTTTACTCCAAAGCTCTCCGCAACCGAGCAAAGTGCGTTTGTCGAGTATTGGCAAGGATATCGCTCTCGGCGAAAGGCGGGAGATCCATCGCAACTCCCGCCCTTGGAGCTGCCCTACTGGATGCTCCTACCGGAGTGGCTATTGCGAAGAAGCAACGATAGAAAGGGAGCCGCACATCTCACCGAAATCATTGAAGCACAGTACCTGCTATTCGTTGCTTTCCGTCTCTACGATGATCTGCTGGACGAGCCGGAAAGGCATCCACGGATCCTGAGATCCGTTCCCGACGCGCTCTTCAAGGAGGCTGGGCGAAGATTTGAGCGATTGTTCCCCCGACCCTCGATATTCTGGAAAAGGTATCCCGGATTGATCGAGGGAACCAGGGATGCGATCGAGGAGGCGGATCTTCTTCAGCGTACGCCGGCTTCGAGGCCGGAACACCTGCTTGATGAGTATGCCCGTATCAATTCGGTGTTTCTTACCGGATCGTGGGCGGTCTGTGTTCTCACGGGGAAGTACTGCGAGTTTGAAGCCGTGGAATCGTTTGCAAATAAACTATCACGCGGAGCGCAAGTGCTCGACGACTTCTTCGACGTGGCAGAAGACCTGAAACGGGACCGCTACAACTACGTCATAAACGTGCTGATCCGGTCCTCAAACAGAATGTATCCAGAAACCCCGCGCAAGGAATCGCCGTTTCCCCCAAGACCATTGGAAAGTATTCTCCGGCTTGTCGAGAACTACTACCGGACGGCATATGAGCAACTCCGGAAACTCCAGATTCCCGAGTCATCCCGGTTCGCCCTGGAGTACGTCGCACGAATTGAATCGATACGAATTAACCTTTCTTCTCACCAACACGGAGTCGTAGGGGCATGAAATTGAAAACAATGATCGTTATGCTTACCCTTGTTGTCCCAATCGCCGCCAACGGCGGCGATGAAAAGGGGGCTGAGCAGCCCGCCGGGGGGAGAATTGTGGTGGGGTACTATTTCAATTCCGGGAACGGGTACGACGTTTCACGGATAAAATACGAGAACATCACGCATGTTTCTCATGCATTTGCGATCCCCAACCCCGATGGAACACTCAACATAGACGATATCCGTTCTGAAATAGATGGCTTCGCGCGCACAGTGCATCAGAACAACAGGAAGGCAGTGATCTCGGTTGGAGGTTGGGGCGGAAGTTCAAACTTTTCCGGAATCGCCTCCGATTCGAACAAACGGCGTGTCTTTGTCTCTGCGCTCAAGTCGTTTTGCGTCTCCAACAAGTACGACGGCGTCGACATCGATTGGGAGTATCCCACACTCGATGAGCGTCCGATCGTAACGAAGCTCATTCGAGAGATCAGCGGTGCCCTGAGATCGGGCAATACATATTATACACTCAGCATGGCGATTCCACCTTCAGTGGGTGAGAGGGGATATGCATTGGCCGAACTGGACCCCTATCTTGATTGGATCGGTGTCATGACGTATGACTATTCAACGTGTGTTTCATTGACGGCAGACGATAATGCGCCGCTTTCGATAGCTCAGAGCGACATCGAGCTCCTTCTTCGCACTGTTTCCCCCAAGAAACTCCTCTTTGGTTTCCCGTTTTATGGGAGGCAATATCACTGTCCATTAGGGGCCGGACTCGGGGCCCGCACCGATAGCTGTGTCGAGGTGACGTTTGCGACGCTTCCGGATTTTTCCCATGGCAGTTGGCAGAGAAGATGGGATACCACCAACAGTGTCCCCTATCTACTCAACCAATCGACCAGAAGGGTGATATCCTACGACGACCAAGAGTCGATCCGGCTAAAGTGCCAATGGCTGAAGGGAAAGAACCTCGGAGGGGCAATCATCTGGGCGCTCGGCCAGGATGGATCGGATTCAGTCGAGCCATTACTATCCATTATTGGCAAGGAATTGCTCGGGCCTTGATTCACGGCATCGCCCGGAAATGATTCACTTCGACCCTTCCTCCCAAAGGGGGGGAACCAACAACTGCCCGGCTTACTCTTCCTTTTCCTCTCCCACCATCACCCATGCGCCGTGGCGCGGAGCGGGAACGGGAGCATTGGCGCCCTTGATCGAGCGCCAGAGTATTTCATTCAATAACGCCTCGTTGATCTCGTCCGGCCTGGAGAAGTCCATCGCTTCGCTCTCCTTCGCGCCGTAGGCGGACGCGAGGTTTTGTTCCTTGAGGTCGATGGTTGCAGGGATGTAATGGTACTGTGCGAAATCGCCATCGGCAGTGAACGAGTTCACCATCGGCGTTGCCGCTGCGTCGTACTGCGTCATCGGCGGCAGGCCGAATATGCGCTCGATGGTGCCGACGAGGCCGCTCGTGGAGTACATCGTGTGATCGACATACCGGTGTTTCGTGTACGGACTGATAACGAAGGCGGTCGTGCGGTGCGCGTCCACGTGGTCTGAGCCGCTCTGCGCATCGTCTTCGACGATGAACACGGCGGATTCCTTCCAGTACTTGCTCTTCGAAAGCCTGTCGATAAATTTGCCCACCGCCAGATCGTTCTGTGCGGCGAACGAGCGCGGCGTTCCCTTGCCTTTTGCAGTGCCGTTCGTGTGGTCGTTGGGGAAATAAACAAGATTGAACTGCGGCAGCCCGCCGTCACGCTCGAAGGCGTCGAATTCCTTCTCCCATACCGCCTCGCGGTCAAGATCGGAGTAGTCCATGTCAAACCCGCGGTAGTCCGGGCAGACGTGGCCTTCAAGGCCGGCAGTCATGGCGGTGTTCGGGTCGCCAACCTTTTCCGGCACATTCACCGCCTCGCCATAATCGCGGTACGTGACATTGTGTGCCTTGCAGTTATCCCAGATGTACCCGCTCGATGGCGAGGAAATCCTGGCCCCCGGTCCGAAGTCAAAATCGCCGCCGCGATCGCCGTACATCGTAGGCCAGGTCTTTTCTACATAGTCTGTGGCGTATGCCGCCATCGACCAATTGTGGCCGTCGGCGCTGACCTCGGCATCGACGTAGAAGTTATCGAGCAGGACGAACTGGCGCGCGAGCGCGTGAAGATTGGGCGTCACCAGTTCGCCGAAGAACGTCAGGCTGGTATCGCCGTTGCCCTCCGGCATGTCGCCGAGTACCTGGTCGTAGGTGCGGTTTTCCTTTATGACATAGAAGACATGCTTGATCGGAGAAAGAAGTCTGGCGATCTCCTTTTGATTTGCAACGGTATCACGCCGGTACGGCGAGTTGGTATATACTTGCGCAGAGTACGCGCGGAGTTCTTCGGGTGGCGGCTTCTTCACGATCTCCAGCGTCCCTTTCATCAGCGAGCCGATGTACTGCACATGCGGGACCTTATGCCCCGGCATCGGACCATGAGGATTGGGAAACGACGAATTGCCCTTTGCGTTTGCAATAATAATATCGCCGTTCGCCTGGTTGACCCGAACGCATGAAGGGTACCATCCGGAAGGGATAAACCCAAGCGACCTGCTTCCGTCTTGTGATGACACATCCATCACCGCGATATAGTTATTATCCGCGTTTGCGATATAGAGCGTATTGCCGTCAGAAGTCAGAGCAACAGAGTTCGGCGTCGATCCCGGGAGCGCATCAGGAAAGAGCGATGAAACGATGGTCTCTGTGACTTTCATGGAACCAATATCGATAACCGAAACGGAGTTCTCGTTCGCATTAGCAACATAGAGCCGTTTGCCATCGGGAGACTCCGCCATGTCGTTGGGATGCGGACCGACGGCGATGGTGCCGAGCGTGGCATTCAACCCGCCATCGAGCACCAGCACCGATGAACTGCTCCAGAGCGAGAGGTATACCTGCGGATGCCTCTTTGAAACGAGACAGGTGTAGGGCATGCCGGGCAGCTTGACTTTCTTGCGGAGTCCTTTTGTTGCGAGATCGAAGCAATAGAACGTGCTGTCGTATTTTCCCGTGATGTAGAGAAGATGCGCGGTTTCATCGATATCGATGCCGCCCATCCAGATTCCCTCATCGGGCCACGGTTTGCCGACGACGATACTATCAGCCAGAACCGCCTTTCCCCGGTCGAAAGAATAGAGCAATATGCGGTTATCGTTACCTCCGGAGAGCGCGAAGTTCTTTCCGCTATTATAGAACTTAATGCCGAGCCATGATCTTCGAACAGGAATGGATTGCGTCGCCACGCCGGATTTCACATCGACGACGCATACCGTTTGATCGCCTTCCCCGTTGTTTGATACGATCGCATAATTGCCGTCCGGGTCGATATCGAAGTTCAGCGGCCCATCGCCCACTTCGATCTGTTTTCCCGCAGGGGTAATATACCACCCATTGGGTAAACGCATACGCCCTTCAGCAGTTTTACCCGGGAGAACGACATGCGCTCCCGAGCAGGACAATCCCAACGTGCCCAGGATATGTAGTGAAATAATTACAAGCTTGTAAAAATCAGGCTTCATTGCGGTCTTTCAATAATTCGAGGAGCTAACGGTGATATCCGAACGGCATTAACATTATCAACGAGATTGTTATCATTTAGTTACAAACCAGACCGATAAAAACAAATAGTCCCTCTTTGGAAGGCCGTGACCTTAGGGACATTCGGGCTTCGCGTCAAGGAGATAAGACAATTCCTCAAGATTGCGGCCACCAAGAAACAACTGCCGAGGGAGGGATAGCGGTTGTCTATGGGTCGCGGGGAGTCCATGAAAATGAATTAATCATACAATACAGCCTGAAATAGGCAATTCCGGTAGTCGTCCTTTTACCACCCCGAAACATCCTCCGAACGCTAAAGAATCAATAAATAACTTGACAAATCCGAGAAAATGTACTACCTTCTCGTTAATTGGTTTCAACAACCAACTAATGTTTTATACCTCCTCCGGTCTTTAAAGGCCATTATTTTCAGTTTCTTCCCGCCGCCCCGGACGGCAAGCATGAGAAAATTATCGTTCGATGAAATCGAATCGCAAACAAGCGCATGCCCAGGTCACGACCTTCAATTCGAAGGTTGTCAGAAATCTCAATCGTTCCGTGATACTTAACCTGATACGAGAGGCCGGGCCGATCTCGCGGGTCAGGATTGCGGAGCTCACCAATCTCAACAAGAGCACCGTCTCCAATATTGTCGCGGGCCTGCTTGAAGAACAACTCCTGCTCGAGGAGGTTGCGAAAGACGGGTCGGTCGGCCGGAACCCGATCAACTTGCATCTCAGGACGGGGAATCACATCTTCGGTGCGATCTATTTCGATTCGGTGACTACCAAAATCGCGATCGTCGACATCGACGGCACCATAAAACAAAGCGTCGACCTCGAAACAGAAACTGCATGGCCGGATCGGTTTGTCAAGCTGTGTCTCGAGCGGCTCGACGCGCTCAGAAAGCAGTTTCATTTTCCCGAGTTCACCGGGATCGGGGTCTCGGTGGCGGGGATTGTCGACTCCGCGCTTTCGAAAGTCGTCTTTGCGCCGAATCTGGGGTGGGATGATCTGGACCTGGCTCAGATCGTGCGTGATTGCTGTCCGGGAGTGGAGATCGTCGCCCTCGAGAACGACGCGAAGGCGTCGGCCGTGGCCGAGCTCTGGTTCGGCAAGCACAACCTGGATCTCTCGAGCTTCGTGTTTTTGCTTGTCGACCGCGGAATCGGTGCGGGGATCGTCGTCGACAAGAGAGTGCTGTACGGCGAATCGCACGCGGCCGGAGAGTTCGGCCACATGACGCTGATCGAAGACGGGGACCCCTGCTCCTGCGGGAACGCCGGATGCTGGGAAGTGTACGCTTCCGACCGGGCGACGGTTCAGCGATACATTACGGCGAAGAAGATCGACCCGGCGCGCACTCCCCGCGTCTCGATGGACGACATCATCGAGCAGTCGAGGGATCACGACGAGATCCCCAGGAAGGTTCTGGTGGAATCTGCCTACTATATCGGGCTGGGGGTCGCCAACATCATCAAATCGGTGGATCCGCAGGCGATCATCATCGGCGGAAAAATCACCCAGGCCTGGGATATCATGTATCCGGAGATCATGAAGACGCTGAACAAACGGGCCTTCTTCGGAAAGCAAGGGGAGACCAGGATACTCCCCGCTTCGTTGCCCACGCCTCCCCTCCTGGGTGCGGCAGCGTTATCGATAAGAAAATTTTTCACCGATTACAGGGTGACACTCTGATGAAATCGCCGAGCATGAGATCGATCGTTCTGTCCCTGGTGGCCCTCTGGCTAATTGCAGGTTCGGCTCAGGCCGGGCCCGCGGGCAAGATCGCCGGAAAAGTCGTGGATAACACGACGAATGAACCGCTTCCGGGCGTGAATGTATTCATCGAAGGAACGTCTCTTGGGGCTTCGACAGACGTGTACGGCAACTTCTCGATTTCCCTGGTCCCCGCGGGAACACACCGCGTCAAGGCCTCCTGCATCGGCTACAGGCCCGAACTGGACAGCACAGTTCAGGTGAGCGACGGTCAGACCACGTCGCTTACGTTCGGGCTGGAAGCCGTCGCGCTGGAGACCAAAGGTGTGGTCGTGACGGCACAGGCGGCCGGACAAGACCGGGCCATTAACCAGCAGCTTTCTGCGGCACAAATCACGAACGTCGTTTCGGCTGCCCGGATCCAGGAGCTGCCAGACGCGAATGCCGCCGAATCGGTCGGAAGGCTGCCGGGGGTTTCGCTCCTCAGAGTCGGCGGCGAGGGAACGCAGGTGGTGATCCGCGGGCTTGAACCGAAATACAATGCGATCACCGTCGACGGCGTCCGGATGGCAAGCTCCGCTTCAAATGACCGTAGCGCCGACCTCAGCATGATTTCGCCCTACTCGCTCGATAATATCGAGGTGATCAAGAGCAATACGCCCGATCTGGATCCCGATGTGCTGGGCGGGACGGTGAATTTCAAGATGCGGGTCGCCAGAGGGGAACGGCCGGGGCTCGGGTTCGGACTTCTGGCCCAGGGGGGATACACCGGATTATCGGATGCGTACAACAAGTACAATAACTACAAGTATGTGGGGAGCGTCGACGGCAGATTCTTTGACGGCCGGTTTGGCGTCTTCGCTCAGGGTGACGTCGAACGGAGGAATCTCTCTTCCAACGAATTCGGGGGCTCGTACGACAAATTGAACAATAATCAGGTCGATTACCTGGTCCTCAAGCTGAACCTCAACGACGTGCTCAGGGACCGGAGGCGGGCCAACGCCACGCTCGTGACGGACTACACGCTGCCGGAGGGGAAAATCATCTTCTCGAATTTCTTCAGTTCCGGGGTGACCGACGTCTACAACAGAGGGGAATCGTTCAGTCCCGGGCCGAACCTTCATAACTATTCTCTCGGGTATGCGAACGCCACCTTGAATAATATCACGAACGTGCTCAGCGTCGAACAGCAGCTGCCCCTCGTCCATGTGAACGCGCGATTCTCGCACAGCTATGCCGAAACGAAGGCCCCCGGGGATTGGACCGTCACGTTCCAGCACCTCGATCAAAATCTCGGCCAGTTTAATAATGCCGCGAACGTCGATCCGCGTTCGATCCCGCCGGCCGCGCGCAATGTCCCCGATTCCACCTATCTCAACGCTCTCGTAAACAATAACAGTTTCTCGAAGGAGCGCGCCTGGTCCGCATCGCTGGACCTCGATGTGCCGGTGAGCCTGATGGAATCGATCACGGGAGCGATAAAAGTCGGAGGGAAATACCGCCATCAGACACGCTCGTACGTTTACGATCAGACAGGCGGCCAGGGTTTGGGCCTCGTGAGCGCCCGGTTTGCCGATAGTTTGATCGCTTCGCATTTCGGGCTGGGAACGCAGTACGGAACGAGCATTCCGCTCACTCCGTTCATGGACCCGGACTTCAGCTACGGAACGTTTCTCAACGGCGACTACCCGATGGCGTTGCCGCTCAACTCCGGGATGATGGCGGACATGGTTGATTTCATGAAGAGCAACGCCGCGCTCTTTGCGCAGCGGGGCGATCTTGCCTATTTTCACGACGACTTCAACTCCACGACGAACAATTACAACGGGAGCGAGAATCAGGGGGCGTTCTACGGGATGGCGACTGCCAATCTCGGAGAGGTACTCACGATCATCGGTGGAGTCCGGTTTCAGGATTTCCGCACCACATACACGGCCTCACGCGGTTTGCAAAATACCTCATCGCTGCTCGGAGGGCCCTACTTTCATTATGACACAACGATCACGGTGGACCACTCGTACTGGCTGCCCGATGTGATCCTCCGATATAAGCCCCTGTCATGGTTCGACGTGCGACTCTCGTATGCGAACACGCTGGCGTATCCCGACTACCGGGCCATCATACCGAGGATCGATGTATCGACCGGCAACGCCATCGCGTGGAACAACACGCAGCTCAACCCGACGCGCTCCGCCAATTACGACGGGTACGTGTCTTTCTATGATAACGCGATCGGATTGTTTACCGTCGGCGGGTTCCTGAAAAGGATCGACGGTTTGATCTATCCAACGACGTTTAACGTGCAGGACTCCGCAGCCAGACCCTACTATCCGCCCGGGTTGTTGGGGAGCACGCCCCCGCGGGGTCAATATACGATCAGCACCTACATCAACAGCCCCGTGCGGATCGATAATTACGGCGTGGAACTTGATTGGCAGACGCATTTTTGGTACCTGCCCCACCCCCTGGACGGGTTGGTCCTGAACGTCAACTACACGCATGTCTTCTCGACTTCCGAATACCCGTACGTCATTTATATCAAGCCGACGCCCCGGTCGGTACCGGTGCCGGTGGATACATCCTACCATGCCCCGCTTCTCTATCAGCCGAACAAGATTCTCAACCTCTCGGTCGGGTACGATTATCTCGGCTTTTCGATTCGCGTATCGATGCTGTACCAGGCGGACATCTTCACGGGGATCCCTTCGGGTGTTTCGCCGGTTTGGCTGCAACTCTACACTTCCACCACGTCCAATACCCGGTGGGACGTCTCCGTCAAACAGGATCTTCCGGCGCCGCTGCGCGGCGTCCAGTTGTACGGCGACATTAATAATCTCAGCAAGGTCACAGATGTGAGCGTCATCCACGCCCTTACCGGAGTCCCGGCATCTCAACAGTTGTACGGGCTGGCGGGCGATGTGGGGGTGCGCTGGAGATTTTAATTCATACATTAATCAACTGAGTCCAAGATGAGTGAAATACCTATCAGGTCGACGCCTGGAACTCGAAAGGGAGGTGATACCGGAAGAGTGTAAGGACGACCGTATCCCATTGCGCAAGGCGCGCGATCCGTTTCAACACCAGGCACCAACAGTATGACGGGGATGCGGAATGAACCGAACGAGCAACAACCACCACGATCAATAATAGGAGGGAGAGTAGTCATGCGTTACTTCGTTATCATTATGCTCGCAGGCGCGATGATGGGATTCATCATGGCGCCCGGCCGGGTACTCGCCCAGGGCGATACCCTCGTCATTTATGCAAATAATGCGCTGACCCTTGACCAGGTCATCAACGGCGATACAGTCGCGGGAGGGGCGAAAATCCACCATGTGTACAAGCTCGTTTCCCTCGATACGACGTATATCTTCGACGGGACGGTCACCACGAACGAGAATATCACCGTGCTGGGAGTTCCGCACCCCTCGTCGGGAAAGCTTCCGTGCATCCAGCCGGACGTTCTGCTGGACAATTCGATACCGGGGCTCCTGTTCACCCTCGACGGGGCGAAAACGACCGGCGTCTTCAAGAACCTCTATCTGCTCGGGATCGCGATCAATAACAGCGTGAATTACGGCAGCGGCCAGGCGATACAACTGTCGGCTGACAGCATACGGCTCGAAGCGGACAACTGCGTCTTCGAACAATGGTCCCAATTCGCAATCGGATACGCCGGAAACTGGGACAAGTTCTTCATTACGAACTGCAAGTTCAGAAATATGACCACGCTGCCGAACCAGTGGTATGTCGGAGAGCTCCTCCGCAACGAGAATTATATCGGCGCGTTTAAGACCGACACCATCATGATCAAGTACAACACGATGTTGTGCGTCAGCGGGTACGCCACCGCCGCCACCGGTGGGTTCGTATCGTATTACGAATTTTCTCACAACAATGTCATCTACACATTCAAGAATCCCTTCTTCCTCGACAGAATGGTGAACGCCGTATTCAACAATAACATCTTTTATAACGTTTACGCGGGCGGACAAAACAAGACGGAGTATAACGGAGGGTGGGATTCGTTCACCGCAGGCACGGTTGCCTCGATCATCACGATGGGCCCGCTCGACTCGACGACGGCTGCGCTTCTCCTGGGGCATGCTTCGACCGGCGCGGGAGACCCCGCAGCTGAGCTGCTAAGGAAAATCGAGGTCAAGAACAATGTCTATTTCTGGTCCTCGGGTCTGACGAATTACTGGACGGCATGGAACGACACGGCACACGTTGATTCTATCTACACCCCCGAGTTCATGAACGCCCAATCGCTCAATATGTTCAACACTCCGGCGCAGTGGCCCCTTCTCGTCGCATCGGGTAATCAGAACGTCGATCCCGGATTCGGCGCATCGATTGACGGTGTTTTGAACTCATCAGGCGGGGCCAACGGTGTCGGTCTTTTGAGCTGGTTCGCCGCCGTTCGGACGGGGACAGGTACCACCGAGACCTACGGCTATAATTTCACGCAGGTGGGTACCGGCGCCTGGACGCCCCCATGGCCTCTTCCCGAATCCGCGGATATGCAGTATACCAGCGCCCCGGTCAAGAATAGCAGCACCGACGGCCGCCCTGAGGGCGATCCGTACTGGTGGACCGGAACGCCGACGGGTGTCAAGACGACGAACCCGGCGGCGACGCCCGCGAAATTTGAATTATGGGCGGCGTACCCGAATCCGTTCAACCCGAGCACGAACATCCGGTACACCCTGAACGCTTCGGGCGCGACCAGCCTGAAAGTATACAACGTGCTGGGCCAGCTCGTCAAGACGGTCGTCGACAACGTCAATCAGAACCCGGCGCGCTATAACGTCAATGTCGACATGTCCGGTCTCAACAGCGGCGTCTACGTGTATGTCCTCGAACAGGGGAACCGCCGGCTGTCGCAGAAAATGATGCTGTTGAAGTAGTGTCAGATCCCTTCAAAACGAATGTGGAGAATCCTGCGCAAGCAGGGTTCTCCGCATTTTTTTATCTCCGGGTACGGAGCGGGGGACGGTGACGCCGTGAAGAAATCCGACGGAACGTCCTCGGTCGAATCGCTCGAGCTGAAGCGAAGCGGACGGAAGTCCATCTATCCGCCGACCGAAAAAATCCGGGTCCTCGAGGTGGACAATTTTCCGCTCCTGGGGAAAATCACGGCGCTCCGGTTTATCGAATGGGTCCTGAAGAACCCCGGCGGGGTGATTTCCCTTCCGACGGGCAAGACGCCGGAATATTTCATCAAGTGGGTGACGCGGATCCTCGAACGCTGGGAGACGCCTGAAATCCGATCCCTCCTCGAGGAGTATGAAATCGACTCCTCGAAGCCGCCGGATATGAAAAGCCTGACCTTTGTGCAGGTCGACGAGTTTTATCCGATGGACGCGCGGCAGCACAACAGCTTTTATTATTATGTCAACGAGTTCTACATCAAGCAGTTCGGCCTCGTGAGGGAGAAGGCGTTGCTCATCAACGGCACATCGCTCGGCTTGCCCCGGGGGAGATCGATGCAGGAGCTCTTTCCGGAGAATGTCGTCGATCTTTCGCTCCGGGTCCGGCAAACAAGAACCGACCTTGAGCGGTTGCAGAAGAAAGTGATCAACCAGGTCGACGTCTTCTGCATGGAGTACGAGTCAAAAATCCGTTCCATGGGAGGAATCGGATTTTTTCTCGGCGGCATCGGCCCCGACGGGCACATCGCGTTTAACGTCCGGGGTTCGAGTTTCTATTCGGTCACGCGGCTGACGGGGACGAACTACGAGACACAGGCTGCGGCGGCGACAGATCTCGGGGGGATAGAGATTTCGAGGAGCCGCCTCGTCATCACGATCGGCCTCGAAACGATCACCTACAACCCCGCCGTGACGGCGATTATCATGGCGGCAGGCGATGCGAAGGCCTCCATCGTCCGGCAGGCGATCGAAGAGAAGAAAGACCCGCAGTATCCGGCCTCCGCGCTCCAGGGACTGGCAAACGGGAGATTCTACCTTACCAAGGGGGCGGCGAGCCTCCTGACCGAGCGGCAGTTTGAGGAGTTCTCCGGGCTCAGGGAGATGGGATTCGATCAGGCCGACGACATCGTGATCACACTCGCGCTCTCGCGGGAAAAGGCCCTTCACGAGCTGACAGCGGAAGATTTCAAGAGCGACCGGTTTGGCGCCGGGCTCCTGAAAAAAACGGGGAGGAATCACGGCGATCTGGCGGACTCCGCCCGGAAGCGGATCATCGAAAAACTCGAGAAGGGGCTTCATCAGGTCTCCCGGACGACGTACCTCCATACCGAGCCGCATCATGACGATATCATGCTCGGCTATCTCCCGTATCTCTATCATCTCGTGCGCGACCCCACCAACCAGCACTATTTTGCGAACCTCACGTCGGGCTTCACAGCCGTCTCCAATCAGTACCTCCTGAGCATCGTCCGAAAGCTGGAGCGTCATCTTGAGGGGGAGACGTTCCGGTCGCTTCTCGAAGCAGGCTATTTCGACCCGGAAGACTCCAGCAAGCGGATGGAGGATGTCTATCTCTTCCTCGACGGCACCGCGGCTCACGGTCAGGAACGAAAGGACGAGGCGGAAGCGCGCAGGCTGTTCCGGAACCTGATCGGGGTCTATGGCACGAAGGAGATGAAGATGCTCCAGCTCCGGGTGAAGGAAATCGACGAATACGTCCGAACACAGTATCCGGGAGCCAAGGACCCGCCCGACATCCAGACGCTGAAAGGGACGATCCGCGAGTGGGAAGTCGAACTCCTCTGGGCGCACTTCGGAATCGAGAACTCCGCCATCCACCCGCTGCGCCTCGGATTCTACCAGGGAGATATTTTCTCGGAAGAGCCGAAAGTAAACAGGGACGTTCCCCCGATCCTCGCCCTTTTGAAGAGCGTCAAGCCGGACGTGGTCTCCGTTGCCTTCGACCCGGAGGGGAGCGGGCCCGACACCCATTACAAGGCGCTCCAGGCTGTCGCCGAGGCCCTCCGGACGTACGAAAAAGAAAGCGGAAATTCCTCGATCCGCGTGCTCGGGTACAGGAATATCTGGTATCGCTTCCGGCCCGCAGAAGCCGATATTCTCGTCCCGGTTTCGCTGAACACACTCTCTCTCATGCATACATCCTTCATGAATTGTTTCGGCTCCCAGAGCTCGGCTTCGTTCCCGAGTTACGAGCACGACGGACCGTTCTCGGAGCTCGCGCAGAACATCCAGGTGGATCAATATGCGGCGGTGAAGACCTGCCTGGGCAAAGACTTCTTTCTGAAGCATTCCCATCCCCGGATGCGCGCGGCGCGCGGGCTCATTTTCATGAAGGAAATGGATCTCCCGTACTTTTACAATAGGGTTCGCGAGTTGCGGAAATCCACCGAAGCAAAGGAGTAACCCGCACTTTTCCAGCCTTACCCCTGTCTCCGTTCGTACGATCCCCTCGCAAAAACTTTCGGATTTCCCCGAATCACCGGCCGGATGAAAAATTTTTAATCCTTAAAAAGGATTAACTTGACTTCACCCCGTGTTTGTATTACTATCACGTTGTAGCGCTTCGTACTATCTAACGTATTCACTAACGCCAGAGGGAAACGAAAGTGAACTACCAGATAAGGAAGCCGGGTTCGGGAATAACTTCATTTCCACGGGCCGCCCACCGCAGACCACACAGGGAGGAGACGCGCAGACCCCCCACGAAGGCGAACGAGAGAGCACCACACCCCGATTTTCTTCACCAGATATTTGAACGGCAGGCGGACGCGCGGCCGGGAGCAGTCGCCGTGCTCGCCGACCTGGAGAAGACAACGTACTCGATGCTCGAGTTCAACGCCAATCGGCTTGCGCGTCACCTACGCTCGAGGGGAGTGAAGCGGGGATCACGAGTAGCGGTTCTGCTGCCCTGCTCGACCGACGCCTACGCGGCGATCCTGGCAATTCTGAAAGCGGGCGCCGCATACGTGCCTCTCGACGTCGAATACCCAAGGGACCGTATCTCATATATTCTGAACGAATCAGGCGCGGAAGTACTCCTGACCACGAGCGATCGCACAAGGCAGTTCAGCGGGTTTCGAGGCACCGTCATCCATCTCGATTCCGACCGTATTGAGATCGATGCCGAGAGCTCTCTCCGTCTGGCCCCGGCGGAAGTCGGTGCGAGTCCCCGCGACCTTTGTTACATCATGTATAAATCGGGATCAATGGGCCCTCCGAATGGAGTGATGGTCCAACACCGGCAGGCGTCGCATCTGGTGTACGCCGAAGGCGAAACCTTCCACTTCAGACCGGAAGACTGCGTCCACCAGGGCGCTTCCCTCTCTTTCGATAATTCGATCGAAGAGATGTGGCTTGCCTTCGAATCGGGGGCGCTGCTCATCTCCCCGAACTTGCAGGTGGCCCATACAGGACCCGATCTTTCGCGTTGAACAGCCCCGCCCGCATCCCTCGGGGACGGCTCGCCCATCCCGGTCATAACGGGGGGTGAACCGCCCCAGCGAGCGGGGGTTGTGTATATTCGCGGGGTGTGACAGGGCATGGAGCGCAGGGGGGCGTACAGAGAAGGAGTGAATGACATGCAATCGCTTGTTGAGAGTGTGGAGGTTCAAGTTCACGGCCCCTCGGACGATCCGATGAAGGGGAAGTGCGGCGCCCACGTCTGGCTTTGCGACCTCGATGACGCCCGCACCTATGAGGTGAGTGGCGCAACAGAATTGCTCCCTGAGGAGTATGCCCGCGCGCAACGGATCAGGAATCTGATAGAGCGCCGCCGGTTTATCGTGCGATCGATTTTCGTGAGGGATGTGCTCGGCAAACTCCTCGGTGTAGCGCCGGGATCTCTCGAATTCGCAACGGGGCCGAGGGGGAAACCCCGTTTGCTGCGCCCATACGGAGGAAGGAGTTGGCCGGCGTCCGGTTTCGGGTTTAACATTTCCCATTCCGAAAATGTGCTTGCCCTCGGGGTGGCGGCCGGTTGGCAGGTCGGTATTGACATCGAAGTTGTTCACCCCCTGCTTGATATGCTCACGATCGTGGACACCCAGTTTGGCCCGTTGGAGTTCGAACGCCTCGCCGCGCTTCCCGCCCCCGATCGCACACTCGAATTCTATCGGTTGTGGACGGAGAGAGAGGCGGCCGCAAAGCTGGAAGGGAACGGGATCGCGTTGGAGCCGCTCCGCGGGACGCCAGTTTATTCACACCGGACCATCCATCCGCTGACCTTGACGTTCGCGGGAAAAGAAGTTGTCGGGAATATGGCGCTCGGCCGGGAACCTCGTGCGGACAAGCGCCCGTTTCCGCTGTCTCGGGGGATATCCGCACGCCGACTGTTCCGCGCTCTTGTCGAATAAAGAGGAGACACCCGCGTCCCAATTGAACCCACCTTACCTGCGAACCGTCGGCAAGCGCGGCAGGATCACGATCTGGGTGGTCGACGGTGCGTATGTGCGGACTCATCTGGATAAAGAATTCACAAATTACGGCCAGCATTACGTCTTCGAGTGTATTCCCGAGGACGAATTCTGGCTCGACGATGAGGCGATGCACGATGAGCAATCCTTCTTTATCGACCACCTGCTGGTCGAGCATCACCTGATGGCCAAAGGGCTTCCGTACGATGCCGCGCTTACCGCGGCCGATCATACGGAGAGGGCGGAACGAAAACGGGCCGGCGATGTAAGGAAGGTTGCCGATCGAGGAAGCATCCCCGATCCGACGAAGGTGCATGTGAGGTTGTGGAAAGCGCTCGAATCGGGGGTATCCGTGTGGATCGTAGATGGAAGGCTGGTGCGGAGTGTCTTTGACGTCGATTTTACGGAAGGGGGGCACGATCATGTCTACGAGTTCGTGCCGGAGAATGAAGTCTGGATCGACAATGATTTGACGGAAGCCGAGCGTCCGTACGTGCTTCTTCACGAGTTATACGAACGGAACCTCATGGCAAAGGGATCCACCTACACAGACGCCCACGAGGAGGCAAGCAAGATCGAACACCATACCAGGCATCACCCCGAGGAACTCCACACCGCACTTTCCGACCAGGGGTGGGAGGCCGGCTAGCTCCCGCCTCCGTTGATATCTCCCTCAAATTTCGTACATTCACTTCACCAGACCGGGGTATCCCGCCTGCCGCGTCACACACTACCATGAGGCATCATGCTCCCTGAGATTTTGGCCAGAAACCTGCGCGTTGTCTTTGTCGGAACAATCATTTCGGAACTCTCGGATGAACTGGGTTTTTATCATCTCGGGGCAAACGACCGGTTTTGGGAGCTTTTGGAGTACGCGGGTTTCACTCCCTCGGCGGTCATACCCCCCTCCGAACGCAAAATCCTCCTGGACGTCAATCAGTCCGGTGCGCTCAATGAAATTTACAAGAAGTTCTTTTTCGAGAAAAAGGAATCAGCGCTGTTGAAACAAAGGGTCGGCTTAACCGTTCTTAACCGGAGACGGGTCGCCGGAAGGGAAGACGATCCGGGAGCGGAGCCCACAATCGACGATGTGAAGAAGTTCGTGCAGAAGATGGAAAAGTTCAAACCGATGATCATCGCCTTTGTCTCCAGGGAGGAAAGCTTCAGCCGGAGTTGGAATCCCCTCTATCCTTCGGCGAGCCGGCAGAAGGGGAAACAGGATTTCTCCATAGGCGCTTCCGAAATCTGGCTCCTGGGGAGCACCATCGCCCGCGGCAAGGAGAACGATGCCATGGAGCAGCTCTTTGACGACCTCGCCGACCGCCTGAAAGTACTGGAGAGTCAGATCACGCAGACCCCCGGCCCCTCCTGAACCACCTCCACCGATCCTGATCATGCCCGGGCATCCCTGGTTGCGCACCGTCGACCTCTGCCGGGCCTACAAACGCGGTCCTCAGGAGGTCCGGGCCCTCGACGGCGTTTCGCTTGACATCGGGCGCGGCGAATTCGTCGGCATCGTCGGATCTTCGGGTTCGGGCAAATCGACGCTTCTGAATCTCCTCGCGGGATTGGATACTCCCAGTTCGGGAACCGTTGAGTTCGAACGTTCCGCGCTTTCGAGTTTGTCGAGGAAACAGCTCTCTGCCTACCGCGCCTACAAAGTCGGCATGATCTTCCAGTCGTTCAATCTGATCAGCCACTATACCGCGCTACAGAATGTCGAAACGGGGCTCTTCTTCAATCAGACCCCACCTGCGGAACGCCGCAGGCTTGCGACGGAGGCCCTCGGACAACTCGGCCTGTCGGACCGGATCACCCACAGGCCTTCAGACCTCTCGGGCGGAGAACAGCAGCGTGTGGCGGTCGCCCGGGCGATCGTCAAGAAACCCGAGATCCTGCTTGCCGATGAGCCGACGGGCAACCTCGACCACGATAACGCCGGCCAGATCGCGCAACTTCTCTCCGAACTGAACGGGGCGGGACTGACCATCGTGATGGTCACGCACAATATCGAGATGGCGCAGCATAGTTCGCACCGCCTGATCCGCATGCAGTATGGAAAGATCGTATCGACCGAGGGGGGAAGGTTGGCGGGGAGGGAGACCGAGTGACCGCCCGCGACCTGCTTGCGATCTCGGCCGGAAACCTCTGGAGGATGAAATTACGAACCGGCCTGACAATCGCCGGGATCGTCATCGCCATCGCCGCATTCGTCTCGATGGTTTCGTTCGGAGCAGGCACCAAGGAGAATATCGACAGGCAGTTCAGAGAGCTCGGGCTTCTCACGACGATCCAGGTCTATCCCCAGCGGAGGCCGAACGAGCCTGAGGGCCTCAATGCGGCGTTGAACTCTGCCCGGCTCGACGCGGCGGCGACCGAACGGATCGGGAAGATCCCCGGAGTTCTTCTGGTCTATCCGTACGACCTCTTTTCGGTGAAGCTCCGGCTCGGGGATTCGCTCATCGATGCGCGCGCGCAAGCGCTCTCCCGGGCGGCGCTTCAGACGAAGCTCTTTTCGAGGCTGCGCGCGGGGAAAATCTTCGACGCCGACACCTCGCGGCAGGTGGTCCTCTCCGCGAACCTTCTCAAGCGATTGGGAACCACGTTCCCCGATTCGCTTGTCGGCCTGCACTGCATCGTCTCGGTGCAGGTCTCGACGATCGACAGCGCGTTCGGGCACGTCCTCGCCGACGGGGGTGTGACCGCGCTCGACAGGCTCCGGCGCATTCATGTTGATTCGCTCCTCTTCAACCTGGCCTACCGGAGCCGGGTGATTCGAGCCGAGGCAAACGAGGCGGTGCGTCGGTTCGTGGCTGGATTCCTAAACGCACGCCGGACTGTGAGCGATACGCTGACGGTTTCCGGGGTCATGGAAACGGAGCAGGTGGGGAGGGTCCGGATGGAGCCGGTGATCATCCCGTTCAGGACGGGGGAGCGATTTACGCGGAGCGGCATGAGCGGAAATCCGACCGACCTGTTCGCCGCAATGAGCTCCGGAAACCTCTTTTCCTCCGCGGATGACCCGTCGGGGAAGACTTTTTCCCAGCTCACGGTCAACTTCGATCCCCACGTCCTCTATACATCGGTGAAGGATTCGATCGAAGCGATGGGGTACAGGACCTTCAGCTTTGCCGAGGCGTTCGAGGAAATCCAGAAAACGTTTGTCTATTTCAATACGGCTCTGGGCCTGGTGGGGTTGCTCGCGCTCGTGACGGCGTCTCTCGGGATCGTCAACACGATGGTCATGTCGATCCTCGAGCGGAAACGGGAGATCGGGATCTTCAAGTCGCTCGGAGCCGATGACAGGGAGATCAGAGCGCTCTTCCTCGCGGAATCGGGGGCGATGGGATTCATCGGCTCCTCCATCGGCATCCTGTTCGGCTGGGTGATCACACGGATTGTCTCTGTCGTCGCCCATATCTATATGCGAAGGGAAGGCATTCCGGAGCTCGAGCTCTTCGCCCTGCCGCTCTGGTTGATCCTGATCGCCCTGGCGATCGGCATCGGCGTGGCCGTCGTGGCGGGCCTCTATCCCGCTTCCCGGGCCGCGAGGATAGATCCGGTGGAAGCGTTGAGGAACGATTAAGGATTAGCGCTTATGTGGTGTCGCAATTTCATTTTTTGCTCGTCATCCCGACATGTTTTAGGTCGGGATCTTTACAAGAGAGTTGAAAGATGCTGACCAGGAGCATGTCAGCATGACGAGGTGGAGAGACCTTCGGCCAAATTGAGACACCACCGGCGCTCGGGGGTCAATTGACATTTCGACTCAATTTCAGTAAACTACCTCGTTCCACTCCCGGTGTACTCAATATCCACTGCTCAGATGGAGGAATACCATATGCGTCGATTCGCACTTCAAGCGGCACTCTTTGCGTTTCTGGTCAGCCCCGCCCCCGCTCAGACTGCTGACGAAATCCTTGCCAAGTACCTCAAGACCGTCGGCGGCATGGAGAAGATTCAGGCGGTGAAAACGCTTCGCCGCACGGGAAAATTCACGGGCGGCGGCGGTTTCGAGGCGACGGTCGGGCAGGAGAACAAGCGCCCCAACCTCGTCCGGCGCGAGTTCTCGATCCAGGGCCTCACCGGGATCAACGCCTACAACGGCAAGTCAGGGTGGAAGATACAGCCCTGGGGCGGAAAGAAAGACCCCGAATCGCTCGGCGAGGAGGAGATGAAACAGATCCTCGAAGACGCCGATTTCGACGGTCCGATGATCGACTATCGTGCGAAGGGGAACAAGGTGGAATTTGTCGGCATGGAGCCCGTTGAGGGAACCGACGCACTCAAGCTGAAGGTGACGCTCGCGAACGGGGATATCCGGTACTACTACATGGACACCGACTATTATGTTCCGATCAAGATCGATATCAAACGGGTGGTGCGTGGCGCGGAACGCGAGTACGAGACGATTCTGGGCGACTATAAGGAGGTGGACGGCTGGTACCTCCCCTTCTCGGTTGAGACCGGCTCAAAGGGCGACCAGCAAAAGGGGAAAATAACGTACGAGAAGATTGAGGCGAACGTGCCCATCGACGAGAGCCGCTTCGAGAAACCGGTCGTTGCCGGCACCCCGGCGAGCGGCAAATAATGAATTTAATCATCGCACTCAAGGAATCAGCAGCTATGAAAATCAGATTGCTAGAAATGTCTCACGCAGTAGCCCTCGCACTGGTGTTCCTCATCGCCTTCTTGACGGGCGGGCACGCTCAAACTTCTCCAGTAAAGATCGATGCAGAAACAATCTCCGGACTCGGGGCGCGAAACATCGGCTCCGCCGCAATGAGCGGCAGAGTCGCCGCGATCGATGCGGTCCATGAAGGGCAACGCCTCACCGTCTATATCGGGGCCGCGAGCGGCGGCGTCTGGAAATCGGTGAACGGCGGAACCACCTACAAACCGGTGTTCGACAAACAGCCGGTACAATCGATCGGCGCCATCACGATCGACCCCAAAAATCCCAAGACTGTCTGGGTCGGTTCCGGGGAACCCTGGACACGCAACAGCGTTTCCATCGGCGATGGGATCTACAAATCGACCGACGCCGGTGAGAATTGGACGAACATGGGACTCAAAGAATCGGAGCGCATTTCGAGAATTCTTGTCGATTCGTCGAACACCTCAATCGTCTACGCCGCGGTGCCGGGCCGTCTCTGGAGCGACGGCGAGGAGAGGGGACTCTACAAGACCACCGACGGCGGAAAGAGCTGGTCGAACATCCTCAAAGGCGCGAATTCATCGACCGGTTGCTCCTCCATCTCGATGGCGCCGCAGCATCCGAAAACGATCTATGCGGGACTCTGGGATTTCAGGAGAAAGGGGTGGACGTTCCGCTCGGGTGGCGATAGCTCGGGAGTGCCGAGCGGGAGCGGGCTTTTCAAGACAACCGACGGCGGATCGAGCTGGACAGAGCTTACTCAAAAGAGCGCCGCGGGCCTTCCGGCGAAGCCCTGGGGGCGAGTCGCGGTGGCTGTGGCACCCTCCAAGCCGAATGTCGTCTATGCCTTCATCGAGGCCCAGCCGCCGAGCAACGGCCTCTATCGCTCGGACGACGGAGGAATGACCTGGCGGGCGCTTGACCGCAGCCAGGCCATGATCTGGCGCCCCTTTTACTTTGCCAATCTGATCGTCGACCCGAAAAATGAGGATAAGATATTCAAACCGGACGGCTCGCTGATCGTCAGCGCTGACGGGGGAAAGAGCTTCAGCAATATCTCCGGCGGGGCGCACGGGGACTTTCACGACATCTGGATCGATCCCGAGAACACCGACCATCTGATCGTCGGGGATGACGGCGGAGTCTGGTATTCCTACGACGGCGCGAACAACTGGTGGAAAGCCGCAAATCTTCCGATCTCACAATTCTATCACGTCAGTGTCGACATGGACCGGCCTTACCATGTGTACGGCGGGTTGCAGGATAACAGCTCCTGGGTGGGAGAGTCCCAGTATCCCGGCGGAATTACGAACGCCCAGTGGGAAAACATGTACGGCGGCGACGGCTTCTGGATGTTTGTTGATCCCTCCGACCCCGACTATCTGTACGCCGAGGCGCAGGGTGGTGAAATCGGCCGGGTGAACCGCAAGACGCATGAGATCCGCAACATCAAGCCGCTCCCCCATTACAAGGAAGGAAAGCTTCGCTTCAACTGGAACACGCCGATCCATGTGAGTCCGACCGAGAAAGGGACGATCTACATCGGGGCCCAATTCTTGTTCCGCTCGCGCGACCACGGGCAGACGTGGGACCGGATCTCGCCCGATCTGAGCACGAACGACCCCTCCAAACAGGAGCAGGAGAAGTCGGGCGGCGTGACGGTGGACAATTCCGCGGCGGAGATGCACACGACAATTTACGCCATCTGTGAATCGCCCAGGAATCCAAAGGTCGTCTGGGCAGGCACCGACGACGGAAATCTGCAGGTGACCCGGGACGGCGGAAAAAGCTGGAAGAACACGGTCCATAATATCACCGGCCTTCCCTCCAACGCGTGGGTCTCCTCGATCGATGCCGGCCATTTCGCGGAGGGGACAGCCTATGCCACGTTCGACCTCCACACATTCGGAGATATGCGGCCGTACGTCTACAGGACGACCGACTTCGGCGCGACCTGGTCTCCGGTGGTCGCGGAAGGGAGTGGCGTCCGCGGCTATGCGCACGTCGTCAAAGAAGACCTCGTCGATAAGGATCTCCTCTTTGTCGGCACCGAGTTCGGGTTGTGGGTTTCCCTCGACGGCGGCCGGCAGTGGGCGCAGTACAAAGGCGGCGACCTTCCGGATGTCGCAGTCCGCGATCTTGCGATCCATCCCCGGGATCACGATCTCGTCATAGCCACACACGGCCGCGGAATCTGGATCGTGGACGATATCACACCCCTCCGGTCCCTGACCCCGGAGAACCTTTCGAAGAATGTCATAATCATCAAGGCGAATCCCCCGGTGCAGAAGCTTTCAGCGTCCGGGGGGTGGGCCGACGGCGACGCCACCTACACGGGCCCGAACCCGCCCGGCGACGCGAGTATCACGTATTACCAGAAGAAGAGACACATTTTCGGCGACCTGAAGATCGACGTCCTGGACGGAAAGGGGAAGGTTGTCGGCACGATCCCCAGCAGCAAGCGGCGCGGCCTGAGCCGAGTCATGTGGTCGATGCGGATGAAGCCGCCGAGAGTTCCGGCGGCGGCGACCGCCGCATTCAGCGCGGGTTCCGGGCCGCGTGTCCTGCCGGGGACATACACGGTGAGGATGATCAAAGACAAAGATACCTATACCACGGCGCTGACCGTCCTGGCTGACCCGCGGTCGAAGCATACCCTGAAAGAGAGGACGGAGCAGTTTGACCTGTCGATGAAACTCTACAATCTTCTCGAAGAGATGGATCTCTCCGTCGTCCGGATGAATAAGCTCCGCCGGGATCTCGACGACCGGGCCTCGAAACTGGGGGCTGACGACGTATTGGCCCGGGCACTCCGCTCGGCGTCGGCGCAGACCGATACCTACAGAAAAAAAATTGTCGCGACGAAAGAAGGGGGAATGATCACCGGAGAAGAGCGGTTGCGAGAGTATCTGGCCGATCTGTACGGCAGTGTGGTTGACTATGAGGGACGCCCGTCGAAGACCCAGGTGGAGAGGACCGACGCGCTGGGCCGTGAGCTGGCGGATGTGACCCATGAGTTCGAAGGGTGGATGACAAAGGAGCTCGCGGACGAAAACCCCAAACTGACGGGGATGAAGCTCGACCCGATCACAGCCCTGACGCGCGAAGAATGGGAGAGGAACACCGCAAAGAGATAGGGAAGCCGGACCAGGCCCACACCGCTCCTGCCGTGGACCGCTACATCCTCTGGCGCCTCCCCGGAGAGCGCGGGCAGGAGAGATCCGCACCCGAAGCGCTCGTCATTTCAATGGGTGAACATGGCGCGATGGTGGTGACCCCGGCAACGCGGGAGGAGCTTCAGCCCGGGGTGATTTCGGCCGGGGGCCGGATCGACCCGGTACAACATAATCTCGCGGAAAAAGCCCGCGCGAGGGAGGAAGGCATGAAATGGGAGAGGAGATTGAGCAGGTCTCCGCTCGGGAAGACGCAGCAGGACTTCGTCGCGTACTACTCCGAAGTGGTTGCCCTTTTCACCGAATGGTGCGCGTCCCACGGAGAGACGCTTCCCTCCCCCTGAATAGTCCATGATCCACCGATCCGAATGAAACAGAAATCCAAACCCGAAAAGGACGTGCGGATCGCGTCGAAGATCCTCATCGTCGACGACGAGGACTCGTCGCGTGAGATGAGTTCCCGCGTCCTGAACAAGCTTGCGGTCCAGATTCAGGAAGCCGTTGACGGCGCCGCGGCCATCAACAGCCTCAACAAAACATCCTTCGATCTCGTGCTCCTCGACCTGGGGCTGCCGCGGGTCAGCGGCATGGAGGTGCTCGAGTACGTCACATCGCACGCCCGCCTGACCCCGGTGATCATCCTTACCGGTTCGAACGACGTGCGGAATGCCGTGGAGGCGATGAAGCGGGGAGCGTACGATTATCTGAAAAAACCGTTCAACAACGACGAATTGCTTGTCGTCGTCCGGCGCGCGCTGGAATTTCGCTCGTTGAAGGTCTCCGCCGACATCGCCGGGCGATCGGAGGGCTTTTCCAATGCCAGCGAACGAATGGCCGGGGTTTCGAGGGCATGGCTCGAAACGTTGGAGAAGGCCCGACGTTTCGCCGCCAGCGACTTTCTGATTTTTCTTTATGGCGAAACCGGTTCAGGGAAAGAGGTGCTGGCAAGATTCATTCACGAGAATAGCGCCCGCAGCGACAGGCCCTTTGTGGGAGTCGATTGCGGGATCATCCCCGAAAACCTGGTCGAATCGGAGTTGTTCGGGCATGTGAAGGGGGCATTCACTGGAGCAGACACTACGAAGGAGGGACTGGTTGAGCTCGCGCGGGGCGGGACGCTCTTCGTCGATGAGATCGGCCATATCGATCTCAAATTCCAGCAGAAACTATTGAAGTTTATCGAGACCAAGACCTTTCGCCGGGTGGGCGACACGGCGGAGAGGACGGCGGATGTCCGGATCGTCACGGCGACAAATAAGAATCTTCCGGACGAGGTGGAAGCCGGGAGTTTTCGCGCCGACCTCTGGTATCGGCTGAATGTCATGAAGCTTGACATCCCGCCGCTTCGCGACCGGCCGGGGGATGTCCGGGCGATCGCCCAGCTCTTCCTGCGGAAGCACTCGCAAAAATATCCCGGGAAATTCTTCGCCGTTGACGCGCTGCGGACCCTGGAATCGTATCCATGGCCCGGGAATATCAGGGAGTTGCAGTCGGCCGTTCAGCGGGGTGTGGTCGTCTCGAAAGCGGACAGGATCGAGGCGGAGGATCTCGGAATCGATCCCGCGCGGCCTCCCGGCCGCAGCGCACGGTCTTCATCGGGGGATTCTCTCCTTTCGATGAAAGAGGCCGAAAAGCTCCACCTCTCCAATGTCCTGAGGGCAACGGGCTGGAACATCACGAGAGCCGCAACCGTCCTGAAAATCGGGCGGACGACCCTCCACGCAAAGCTGAAAGAGTACGGTCTCAAGCCGCAAACGTAGGCGGTCGAATAGGAGGAAAGTGCCATGAAGCGTTCCCTCGCGTTTCTCCTTGCGTCTCTTTTCTGTATTACCACTCACCCGCTCATCAGCCGGCAGGCGGCAAAGACCAAACCCGCCTTCAGGAAATCGCTCTCCGGAGCCCCTTCCGCGACGCAGATGAACATCAAACACTTCTTCGCAAGTGAGGGAGATGCTGTTGATCAGGTGAAAGGCGGCATTGCGATACTTCCTCTTGGTAACGAGTGAACCTCAACAGCCGAGCCGAAAACCCGCAGCCTAAAGGCTGCGGCTACCGACTCTGCCGGAGGCATCGGTAGGCGCGACCTTCAGGTCGCGTAATAAGAAGCATACGAAACTCTGCGATTACCAGATTCTTGGATATTACAGCGGCAATTGCTACATTAAACCGCATTCGAAATTCTTATCCGTTTTACCCCACAATGTTCAGAAAATTAATATTCAGTCTTGCGTTTGCCGCACTGGCCGGTTCGACCGGGGCCGTGTACGGCCAGACGACGACGTTGAATCCAGACAGCGTCCTCCAGGTAATACTCGCCGGAATCGAGGGAACCCACCTTCCCCTGAAAGATGCGATCCGCCAGGGCCTCGCCAACGCGACATCGGTCCGGAGGGCAGAGGCCGCGTTTCAGGCCGCCCAGGGAACAGTCAGGAGGGAGAGCGGCGTATTCGATCCCGAACTGTTCCTCAACGTGTACTACGAGGACGACAATATTCCGACCTCCTCGTTCTTTGCCGGCGCCAATGTCTTGATGAACGAGCAAACAACCTCTCAGGGCGGGCTGAGGTGGACTCTCCCGATAGGCACGCGCCTTGAAGCATCGCTCAGCACCGTGCGGCTGAACACCAATTCGACATTTGCCTTCCTGAACCCGCAGTATACCGCGTTCGGGAGCATCAACCTCCGGCAACCCCTTCTGGGGGGATTCAGCGCTTCGGGCCGCAAACAGCTTTCGAAGGCGGAACAGGAGATGCAGGCGGCGCAGGGCCGGCGCGATCAGCAGGTGCTTGGATTGAGTTCCGACGTGGAGCGGATGTATTGGGATCTCTACGCGGCCGAGCGGGATTACGCAGTCCGCAAGCTCACCCGCGATCAGGGGGAGGTATTCTTGCAGGAAACGCAGCTCCGCGCGAAGGCGGGTCTCATCGGTCCAAACCAGGTGGCAAACGCCCGCACGTTCCTGGCGGAGCAGAAGATCCTGCTTCTCGACCAGGAGGAGCAGCTTGACCGGCTCTCCGACCAGCTTGCCTCAAAAATCGGAGCGAGGCCCGATGCGGGGACGCTACGCTTCGTCACCAGCGATGAACCGCCGGCTGATTTCCAGGTCGATTCCGTCGACGCACTGGTTGAGCGCGCCCGGCAGAATAACCTCGACCTGCAGGCGGCGAAGGCCGACGTTGAAGCGAATCGCTCTCTGGCGGACGCCGCCGGATGGGAATTCCTCCCGAAGGTTGATCTGGTCGGCTCGCTCGGGGGAAACGGGCTTGCCGGAACGGCCCAGGATGTCATATTTAACGGTGATACATTGCGCACGACTGTGGGAGGAGGATTCGGAGACGCGGTCAGTCAGGCCACCGGCCGTGATTTCAAAACGTGGAGCGTAGGCGTGGAAGTCAGGATCCCCATCGGGTTTCGAAGCGGGCTCGGTGAGAAGGACCGCCTCCAGGCGGAGGTGAGCGTCTCGGAGCAGCGGTACATTGAAGTCTCCCGGTCGCTTGAGGAGCAGGTGCGCATGAGCTACAGGGAGCTCATTCATGGAAAGGACCGCCTTTCGGCTGCGAAGGACGGTGTCGATGCCGCTGGGGAGCAGGCACGGATCGGCCTGATCGAATTCCGTAACGGGCGGTCGACAGCCTTCGAGCTGGTTCGTCTGGGCGCCGATTTCGCCGCGGCCCAGCAACGCTACTCTGCGGCTATGGTCCGGACCGCGAAGGCCGCCACGACTCTAAGGCAATTAACATCCGGATCGTACACGGGGACAACCACCAAGTGAACTTGTTATGAGAATCCATCAGATGAATAAGCCCAACCTAATGATTTATAAGCTATATATTCCCATTTGTTCAATCGCATTCTTGCTCCTGGTTTCCGGGTGCTCGAAGCAGGGCGGTGCCGGCGGAGGCTTCTCCATGCCGCCAATGCCGGTGGAGGTGTCTCCGGTGAATGTTCAGAAGGTTGAGGACCGCTTCGAAGCGGTCGGTACGATCGAGGCCAGCGAAGCAATCAGTGTCGTTTCCGAGATTGACGGGGCCGTGCTCAGTATCCCGTTTCATGAAGGCGAGGTCATCGCGAAGGGAGGCCTGATTGTCCGTCTGGATGATGCTCAACTTGCCGCGGAACTATCCCGCGCCGAAGCACTGCGATCGCAGGCCCAGGCGAGCTATGACCGTGTTAAGGCGGTGGTCGAACAAAAGGCGGGAGCACCCCAGGATTTGGACGATGCCGCGGCGAGCCTGAAAGTCGCCGAGGCCAATCTCTCTCTTGCCAGGGCCAGATTTGCGAAGACCAGGATCACTGCACCGTTCGACGGAATAATTGGAGCTCGCAAGGTGAGCGTAGGCACCTTCCTGAGGGCCGGTCAGACGATCACGGACCTGGCAAATATTGACCGGATCCGGATAAATTTTTCCTCTCCGGAACGGTTTGTTTCGACGCTAACCCGCGGGGCCGAAGTCACCGTTTCGACGATCGCTTTCGCCGGGTACGCCTTAAAGGGGAAGATCATTGTCGTCGAACCCGTCCTCGAGGCAGGCACTCGGAGCGCCCGGATTGTGGCCGAGGTCGCGAATCCCGGCAGAAAGTTCCGACCCGGCATGTCCGCCAACGTCTCTGTGGTCCTGAGCTCGCGGCCCGGCGCAGTGACGATACCGAGCGAAGCGGTCTTCGGGAGCGGGGATCAATCGTTCGTTTTTGTTGTTAAGTCCGATAGCAGTGTCGCCCGGGTCGCCCTCAAGCTCGGGACCCGTCTCACGAACGTGGTGGAGGTCCTCGACGGGCTCAAACCGGGGATGACTGTTGTCCGGGCGGGCCACCAGAAACTGTTCGAAGGGGCCAGGGTCATGCCCGTCAGCACCGCCGGTCCCGACACTTCCAAATCAAGTCCCGCAAAAAGCCAGGGATAGACTGTATGAAACTTAGCACGATGTCCATACAACGCCCGGTGTTCGCAACCGTCATGAGCGTGACGATCCTGCTCTTCGGCATCATCGGTTTTATCCGCCTGCCTGTCAGGGAATACCCCGACATCGATCCGCCTATTATCTCGGTTGTCACCCTTTACCGGGGAGCCAGCCCGAATGTCGTCGAGACACAAATTACGAACGTGCTGGAGGAACAGTTCGCGACGCTTGAAGGAGTGAAGACGCTGACATCCTCAAGCCGGGAGCAGGGTTCGGTTATCACAATTGAGTTTGAGCTGAACCGGAAGGTGGATGAAGCCGCGAATGATGTCCGCGACCGTGTTTCGCGCGTGCGTGGCAACCTTCCGCGTGAAATCGACGACCCGATTATTTCGAAGGTGGATGCCAACGCGCAAGCCATCGTCTGGCTGGCGCTCTTCAGTGACACCCATAACGGCCTGGAGTTGACCGACGTTGCGGACCGCGTTCTGAAGGAAAAAATCCAGCGGTTTGCGGGAGTCGGTTCGGTGATCATCGGGGGTGAACGGCGGTATGCAATGCGCGTTTGGCTGGATCCGTTGAGATTGGCGTCGCACGGCCTCACGACCCAGGATGTCGAAGCGGCGATCAGGGGAGAGAACGCGGAAATCCCCGGGGGAAGAGTGGAGGGGAATGAGCGGGAATTTGCAGTCCGCACCCGGGGAGAGCTTACCACACCCGAGGAATTCGGTGCGATCATCGTTTCGCAGAAGGCAAACGACCTGGTGCGGTTGCGCGATGTGGCTGAGGTGACGGTCGGCGCCGCCGACGAGCGAACCGTGGCCCGATACAACGGGAAATCGGCCGTCGGCCTCGGGATCGTCAAACAGTCGAAGGCGAGCACGGTGGATGTTGCGGCGACCGTGCGGGCATCCCTGCCCGAACTGGCAAAGCTCCTCCCGGATGGCATGCAACTCGACGTTGCCTACGACTCATCCACCTTCATCAATGAATCCATCGATGAAGTGCAACAGACACTCGGCATCGCCTTGTGTCTCGTGGTCCTTGTCGTGCTGACATTCCTGAAGAGTCTGAGGGCGACCACGATCCCGACGCTGGCAATTCCCATCTCCATCATCGGCGCCCTCGCTGTCGCATACTTCGCGGGGTTTACGATCAATATTCTGACCCTTCTGGCGCTGGTGCTCGCGATCGGGTTGGTGGTTGACGATGCGATCGTGGTACTCGAAAACATTTACCGCCATATGGAATTGGGGAAGAGCCGTATGCAGGCGGCGTTCGACGGCAGCAATGAGATCGGATTTGCCGTCGTGGCGACCACCATTTCGCTCGTTGCCGTCTTCGTGCCCCTCGCGTTTCTGACGGGTTCGGTCGGACGTCTCTTCAACGAGTTTGGCATTTCCCTTGCCGTGGCGGTGCTCATCTCCGGATTTGTCGCGTTGACCCTTACCCCGATGCTCAGCTCCAAACTCCTGAAACCTCTTCACGGCACGGGTACAGGATGGGCATCCCGTTCGTTCGACAGATTTTTTGAAGGGTTGAACCGGGTCTACGACCGTCTCTTGAGGGGGGCGATCCGGCATCCGGGCATGATGCTGGTTGTCGCCGCGGTTGCAGTCGTTGCGAGTTTATTCCTCTTCAGGATGCTCCCCAGCGAGCTGGTACCGACCGAGGACCGCGGAGCCGCGTTCGGAGTCGTTATCGCCCCGGAAGGAGCAACACTCGAATATACCGATCGTTACATGAAGGAAGTGGAGCGTCGCCTGCTCGCCGTTCCCGAGCATCGTGCGCTCTTCACTGCTATCGGGCTTGGATTTGGCGGGCCCGGTAACGTGACAAATGGATTTCTCTTCCTTCCCCTGAAACCCCGAAACGAACGGGGAAAATCCCAGCAGCAAATAGTCCAGGAGCTCTTTCCCGCACTCATCTCCATCCCCGGAGTCCTGGCGTTTGTCATAAACCCACCCAGCATCGCCGCTTCATTCAGTTCGACCCCGATAGAGTATGTGCTGCAGGCGGATAGTTATGACGAATTGAACAAGGCTGTCGGCGTGATGATGGGGGAAGCGTCAAAGCTCGGGTACCTGGTGAATGTGAACACTGATTTGCATCTCAACAAGCCCCAGTTGGATGTGAATATCGACCGCGAGCGCGCCTCCGGGCTTGGGGCATCCGTTGCGGATATAGGTTCCACCCTGGAGACTCTGCTGGGCGGACGCGTCGTCACGAATTTCAAGCGGGGGACCAAGCAATACGACGTGATACTTCAAATGAAGGCCTCCGCGCGATCCAGACCCGACGTCATAAACGATCTCTACATCCGCGGCGCGGGAGGGTTGGTGCAGCTCGCAAATGTCGTGAAGGTGGATGAAACCCTCGCACCGAAGGAATTAAACCACTACAACCGCATCAGATCTGCAACCATCACCGCGAGCCTGCTCCCGGGCAAAACCATCGGGGAGGGGCTCGACGACCTGGACCGGATCGCGCGCGAGAAACTCCCGGGCACGATTAAACGGGAATACTCGGGAGAGTCTCTGGAATTCAAGTCCTCCAGCTCCGGCCTGTACCTCATGTTCCTTCTCGCGGTGGTCTTCATTTATCTTGTCCTCTCCGCCCAGTTCGAGAGTTTTGTTCATCCCTTCACCATCCTCCTTTCCGTCCCGTTGGCGGTGTTCGGAGCGCTTCTGACTCTCTTTCTCTTCGGCCAGAGTTTGAATATCTATTCACAAATCGGCCTGATCATGCTGGTCGGATTGGTTACAAAGAACTCCATCCTGATTGTCGAGTTCTCGAATCAATTGCGCGCCGGGGGAAAATCAGCCGTTGACGCAGTGATTGAGGCTTCGACGATCCGTCTCAGGCCGATTCTGATGACCTCCTTTGCCACGATCTTCGGTGTGCTTCCGATCGCGATCGGCCTCGGCGCCGGTGCGGAGTCGCGCCGTCCGCTGGGCCTGGCCGTCGTCGGCGGGCTCTTCTTCTCGACCTTCCTGACGCTTGTCCTCGTGCCTGTCGTCTATACGCTCCTGGCAAAATTCGCCAAAGTTTCCAACGCAGAAGGAGCAGAAGACCAGGCGCCGGTCGAAGAACACGCGAAATCGCCGGAGCTCGTGTAGGCCCTTCGGGAGGATCGGCCCCGGATAAGGCGACAATTTGACTCTCCTCGAGGGAATGGGTACATTCCACCCATCAGCGTTCCCCCCGGCGACGTTCTTCCCATCGGCACGATAGAGTCCACGATCCGTCGGGTTGTGCATTTTAGGCATGGAGGATATGCCCCATGAAGTTCCCTGTGAATTCGCTTCATCATCTTCGCGAGAAAAAGTTCCTCTATCCCCTCATCGGCCTCCCGCTGTTCCTGATCATCGCGGCGGTCTTCTCTCCCAAATCAGCCGCCGTTGCCACCTCCGATGTGAAAACGGGGGAATTCCTCGTCTCGATCACGGTCAGCGGCGAAATCAAGGCGGCAAAATCCGTCACGCTCTCCAGTCCGGGCGTCTGGTACGGAAGCGACCTCCAGATCGTCTGGCTGATCCCGGAGGGGACGACCGTCAAGGAGGGGGACGTGATCGCGCGCCTTGACACCGCGAACGTCGTGAAATTCCTGAACGACCAGCAATCGCAGTTGAATATCAGCCTTTCCGACCTCGCGAAGTTCGAGGCGGATCACCGGGCCAACATGGACCAGCTCGGGGCGGAACAGAAGAACGCCGAGTTTCAGTTCGAACTTTCGAAGCTGAGCGTCGAGCGTGTCCGCTTCGAAGCCGAGGTGCAGCGTAAGGAAAAGGAGCTGCAACTCAAGCGGGACAGCATCGCGGTGGAGCAGGTGAAACTGAAACTCATGACGCAGACGGAAATCAACAAATCCGAGATCAACAAGGTGAACGTTCAGATTGCGAAGGCGCGCTCCGACGTCGAGAAGGCGAAGCACGATCTCCGGATGTTTACGCTCCGGGCCCCGATGCCGGGGCTCGTGGTCTACGAGATGAACTGGAGGACGAGCAAGAAGGTCGCGATCTCCGATCAGATCTGGCCGGGGATGTCCGTCATCAGCCTTCCGGACCTTTCGAAGATGCAGGTGACGGGGAATGTGAACGAGGTCGATGTCAGCAAGGTGAAGAAGGGACAGAAAGTCAACATCAAACTCGACGCGTTCCCCGACCGCTCCTTCCACGGGACCGTCGCCTCGGTGGGGACCATCGGGCAGCAGATCGACCGCTCGTCGAGTATCAAGACGTTCGAGGTGGTCGTGGACATCGGCGAGTCCGACCCGGTCCTTAAGCCGGGAATGACCACCAGCCTCGAGGTTGTCGTGGAGACAATCCCCCGGGCGGTGTACGTTCCTCTCGAATCGGTCTTCACCAAGAACGGGAAAACCGTCGTCTACCTGGGCGACCGCTCGAGTCCGAAGGAAGCGGAGGTGGAAACCGGGGTCAGGAACGGCAACTTCGTCACGATCCTGAAGGGCTTGAAAGGGGACGAAAAAGTCACGCTCCGCGACCCCACTCTCAAGGATGAGCCTGCGGGGAATGAAACGGCGGCCAAGGAGACCAAATTGTGAACTTCAGGGAGAGCGCCGAGGTCGGCCTCACCGGGCTCCTGACTCACAAGCTTCGCTCCCTCCTCACCGCACTCGGAATCATCTTCGGGGTGGCGGCGGTCATCGCAATGCTTTCGATCGGGGAGGGCGCCCGCCGCGAGGCGCTGGAGCAGATCCGCCTGATGGGTGTCAATAATGTCATCATCCGGGCGAAGGATCCGACGCAGCAAAGCTTCTCCAAGGCGAAGGCAAATTTCTCCCCCGGGCTTACGATGCTGGACGGAGAGGCGATCCGGGAGATCTGTCCGATGATCGAGTCCATCGTTCCGCAATGGGAGAAGACGGTGGCCGCCCAGTACCGGAGCGAACGGAAAGACATCAAGATCATCGCCACCACACCCGAATTCCTTCCCGTGTTCAATTATGCTCTCAACGAGGGGGTCTTCCTGGCCGGGTCGAATCTGGAGCGGCAGGACAATGTGTGTGTCATCGGGAACGGCGTCAAGGACAAGCTCTTCCATTTCGAAGATCCGCTCGGCAAACAGATCAAGCTCGACAACCAGTGGTTCCTCGTCGTCGGCGTCATGGAGAAACAGCTCAGCCAGACCAAAAAGATCGAGAACCTCCAGCTCCGGAACCTGAACATGGACGTCTACCTTCCTCTTACGACGGCGCAATATAAAATGGAGAGACTCAAGGGCTCGACCGGCGGCAGTGCCGTCTTTTTCGGAGGCGGGGCCCGGTTTACGAGCGGGAGCAGCACCCGCGTTCCGCGGCAGCAGCTCGACCAGCTGGTGGTGAAGGTCGCGGGTGAGCGAGCGCTCGACGAGGTGATTCCCGTGATCAACCATATCCTCGCGCGGCGGCACTACGGGATCGATGATTACGAGGTGATCGTCCCCGACGCCCTGGTCGACCAAAGCCAGAAAACCCAGCGGATCTTCAATGTGGTCATGGGAGCGATTGCGGGGATCTCGCTACTGGTGGGGGGGATCGGAATCATGAATATCATGCTCGCCTCCGTGCTCGAACGGACGCGGGAGATCGGGGTCCGGCGCGCGATGGGAGCGCGGAGGTCGGACGTACTCGCGCAGTTCCTCACCGAGGCGATCGTTCTCAGCGTCGCGGGCGGCCTCGCGGGAATCGTCGTCGGATACGCCCTCACGGAGATCATCACTCTCTATGCGGAGTGGCGCACGATCATTTCGCTGCCGGCCGTCGCCCTGGCCTTCATCGTGTCGGTGGGGGTGGGGATTGCGTTCGGATACTACCCGGCCCGGAAGGCGGCGTTCCAGAACCCGATTGAGTCGCTTCGTTACGAGTAACGGTACTGTTCCCGTCCCCGATCCACCCTCCGGAGGAATTTTCATGAAGTCTCTCTGTCTTCTACTGTTGGCCGCCTCGGCACTGGCGGCGACGGCGCGAGCCCAGGAACCGGCCGAGCTGACCCTCGAGGGCTGCATCGCTCTTGCGTTCCATCAAAGCTACGCGATGCAGAGCGCGACCCAGCGCTACGTCTCGGCGAAAAAGAGCTTCGAGGCGCAATCCCTGATCACCGGGACGACCGTCGACCTCAGCCTGCGGCTCCCCGATTACAACGAATCGCTGACAAACCAGTTCAACCCGCTTTCCCAGCGGTACGAGTTCTATCAGCTCCAAACGACCTACCTGAGGAGCGATCTCTCGGTCAACCAGCCGATCGTGCTGAGCGGGGGGACCCTCTCTCTCTCGGGGGATTTTTTCAAGCGGAACCAGATCACCGGGTCCGCGGGCACGTCCGACGAGCTGAAGGACTACTTTAGTAATTTCCAGGTTCAGCTCCAGCAGCCTCTCCTTTCCGCCAACACGCTGAGGATTGGCAGGGATCAGGCGCGGCTGCGCGAAAGCCAGTCCTCTTCAAGTTTCCGGAAGGACCAGCTCGACGTCGTGTTCAGTGTCACCGACGCATTCTATGCCGCGTACCGCTCTTCCCAGGAGGAGCAGATCTCGCAGGAGCAGGTCAAGCAGAATGAAGAGTCCTATGAAACCGCGAGGGGCAAGTATGCCGCCGGCCTGATCCCGGAGGTGGAATTCCTGCAGTCCGACGTCGACCTTGTCATGAGCAAGAACCAGCTGTTGAACAACCGCCGCGAAGCCTCGCGAGCGAAGAACGCGCTGAAACTTCTCCTCGGCCTTCGCCTCGAAAGCGCGATTACGTTGAAAGCCGACCTCCGCTTCACGCCCATCGCGGTCGACCAGGAAACGGCGATCCGCAAGGCGACCGAGAACCGGGCGGAGTTATTGAACGCCCTCACCTCGCGGGAAATCTCCCGTATGGAAGTCGACATCGCGTCGTCCCGCCGAAGAGTGCGCCTCGATCTGACCGCCAGTTACGGCCTGAACCGGAGCGACACGCAGCTCGAATCGGTCTTCCGGGACTACGGGAGAAACCGGAGCGTCGCGCTGCAGGTGTCGGTCCCGCTGTTCGACTGGGGACGCCATGCTCTCGAGGTCGAGGCGGCGGAAGCGGAGATGAAGAGCGCGGAATTGACCTACGCGAACACCGAACAGCAGATCAGGCAGGAAATTATCGATCTGTTGTCCCGGATATCGGTCGCAGAATCCCGCATCGAGGTGCTCGCGAAGAGCGTCGAGGTGGCCCAGAAGGGCTATGAGATCAGCCTCGAGCGGTTCCGCTCCGGAACCATCACGAGCAATGATATCGCCCAGGCGCAACAGCGATTGACCAACTCAAAGCTCAATAATCTGGTGGCTCTCATCGATTACCGGCTCGGGGTGGCGGACCTGACAAGGAAGACTCTCTGGGATTTCGAGGGAAACAGGCCTGTCGACCTCCCGGCCCCCCTGGAATAGCCGGGACCGGCTTGACTTTGTCCCGGATTTTTTACTATCTGGAACCGGGCGGTTCGGGGATTTCAGCGCGGGCCGCCGCCCCGCATCGGGCGGGACCATCAACTCAACGGAGAGGAGGAACTGTTCATGAACATTCTTATCATCGAAGACGATGCCGCGAGCCGCATGCTCCTGGAAAAGCTCTTGAATTCCATGGGGCACCAGGTCAAGTCCACCGGCGCCGTTCTTCCGGCCTTCGAGATGATCAGAAAGGGGGACCTCGATCTCATTCTGATGGATATCAGGCTGCCCGGGTTGAGCGGAATCTCGTTTACCCGCAAATTGAAGACCTACCCGGAATTTCGCGACATCCCGATCATCGCGATGACCGGATACACGAAGGATTCTCCCGAACACCACGCGATCAGGTCCGGATGCGACGCCTACCTCGAGAAACCGATCGATTCTCGATCCCTGGAGACCGCGATCGCGACTGTGATGTCCGATAGAAAAGCCGGGAAGAATGGAACGTCGCCTCCGGCAGACGGCTGACCTTCGCGCCCCACGATCGCCTGCGGGCCCTTGATTCGCTCTGGAACTTTTGAGGAGATCTCTTCTTTGACTCGTCGCACCCTTCGCCTACTGATTCTTACGGTCCTCCTGCTGGAACTCGCCTGCAATCTCGCGGGACAGGAGCGTGATTTATTCCGCGAATTCCACTGGAGGATGATCGGACCCTATCGCGGGGGCCGAACAGTCGGCGTCGCCGGCATTCCCGGCCAGCCGAACGTGTTCTATATCGGAGTCAACAACGGCGGTGTTTGGAGGACCGACGATTATGGCCAGACCTGGAGCCCGATCTTCGACGACCAACCCACCGGCTCTATCGGGGCGATTGCAATCGCCCCGTCGGATCCGTCGGTTCTCTATGTCGGAAGCGGCGAGGGGTTGCAGCGGCCTGACCTCTCGGTCGGGGACGGAATGTTCAAGAGCACCGACCGGGGCGCAAGCTGGAGGCATCTCGGGCTCGCCGATGCCCGGCAGATCGGTGACGTGATTGTGGATCCGCGCGATCCGAACCGGCTGTTTGTCGCCGTCCTCGGGCATCCGTACGGACCGAACGAGCAGCGGGGCGTCTTCCGGTCGACTGACGGCGGCGGGAAATGGGAAAAAATTCTTTACAAGGATGAGAACACGGGAGCGATCGCTCTCGCCTTCGATCCCGGGAATCCCGCGATCATCTACGCCGACCTCTGGTCGTCGAGGCTGGGCCCCTGGGAAAACGGAGGGTGGGAGGGGAAAACAAGCGGGCTGTACAAGTCGACCGATGGAGGCGCATCATGGAGGCCGCTTACCCAGGGGCTGCCCACCGCCGAACAGGGCCTGGGGCGGATCGGCTTCGCCATCGCACCGACCGATCCGTCGCGTCTCTACGCGATTGTCGAGTCGCCCTCCCGGGGCGGGGTCTACCGGTCCGGGGATGGCGGCGAGCACTGGATCAGGGTCAACAGTGAGGAACGAGTGTTCGGCCGGGGGAGCGATTTTGCGGAGGTGCAGGTCGATCCGCGGGACAAGGAGGTCATCTTCGTCGCGAACACCTCAGTCTATCGCTCCGTTGACGGAGGATCGACCTTTACCGCGATCAAGGGTTCTCCCGGAGGGGATGATTACCACACGATCTGGATCAACCCGCTGAATCCGGACATCATGCTTCTCGCGGCGGACCAGGGAGCAGTCGTCACGGTCAATGGTGGGAAAACGTGGAGCTCGTGGTACAACCAGCCGACCGCCCAGTTCTACCATGTCATCACCGATCATCAGTTCCCTTACTCCGTCTACGGAGGGCAGCAGGAGAGCGGCAGCGCCGGGGTCGCGAGCCGGGGAAACGACGGAAGGATCACGTTCCGCGACTGGCATCCCGTCGGCGCGGATGAGTGGGCCTATGTCGCTCCCGATCCCCTTCATCCGGACACCATCTACGGCGGGAAAGTCACCCGCTTCAGGAAATCGACGGGCCAGGTGCAGAACATCGCTCCCGAAGCGATCCGCTCGGGCAGGTACAGAACGCTGCGCACGGCGCCCCTCGTTTTTTCGCCGGCCGAACCGCACACACTCTATTTCGCCGCGAACGTCGTCTTCAAAACCACGACCGGCGGGGAGAGCTGGGATATCGTCAGCCCCGATCTTTCGAGGGAGCTTCCGGAAGTTCCGTCGAACATCGGGATCTTCCGGACTCCGGAAATGGCAACTCAACCCCGCCGCGGCACCATCTATGCGCTCTCGCCGTCGCCCCTGAAGGAAGGGACCCTCTGGGCAGGAACGGATGACGGCTATGTCCACCTGACCACCGACGGCGGTTCGTCCTGGAAGAACGTCACGCCTCCGGCGCTGACCCCGTGGAGCAAAGTCGCCGGTATCGAGGGGGGTCATTTCGATCCCGCGACCGCCTACATGGCGGTCAACCGGATCCGGCTCGACGACATGCGGCCGCACATCTACCGGACACACGACGGCGGAAAGTCGTGGAACGAAATTGTGAAGGGCCTCCCGGCCGACGGGCCTGTCAACGTGGTCCGTGAGGACCCCGTTCGGGCGGGACTGCTTGTCGCGGGGACGGAGCGGGCTGTCTATGTGTCGTTCGACGACGGCCTCAACTGGAGATCCCTCCGTCAAAATATGCCTGCCACCTCGATCCGGGATCTCGTTATTTACGATGACGACATCGTGGTGGGGACTCACGGGCGCTCCTTCTGGATCCTTGACAATATTACGCCGCTACGACAGCTTGACCGGAGCGGCCGTCCGGTGCATACTCAGTTGTTCGCGCCGGCGACCGCCTTCAGGGTGAGGTGGAACCTCAACACCGACACCCCGCTTCCTCCGGATGAACCCACGGGCGAAAATCCCCCGGACGGTGCGCTCGTCGACTATTTTCTTGAGCGTGACGCGGATAGCGTGAGGCTCGACATCGTCGATCAGGGGGGAAACCTGGTTCGGACCTTTTCAAGCACCGATCGTGCCGATTCCGTCAACGAACAGGACCTCCGGATCACCACCGACTGGCTCCTGCGTACGGCGATCCTTTCTTCCGGAGCGGGGATGCACCGATTCGTATGGGATCTGCGCTTCGCGCCTCCGCCAGGGTTCCGAAGGTGGTATCCGATCTCGGCGACGCCCCGTCACACCGCTCCGGAGCCCCACGGACCGTGGGTCCAGCCAGGCACCTATACGGTGAAGCTCCGCACGGGCGGGAAAACCTACACCCAACCGATCACGATCAAAATGGATCCCCGCGCCGGCACTCCGCCGGTGAAGCTCGAGGAACAATTCTCACTCTCGATGGAGTGCTACAGGGGCCTCGAGCGTGTCCACCACGCGGTCCAGCAGGTCCATCACCTCCGGGACGAGATACACACTCTCTCGGCCACGATCAATAACCCCGCATGGAACGACTCACTCGCTTCCCTCGAGAAGAAGCTTGGCAAACTCGAGGGCTCGGAAATCACCGACGGTGTGGATATCGTCTATTTCAGCGTGGGCGGGGTGAGGGCCGCGGACGAGACGTTCAGCGGTGTGAAGACAAAGCTTCTCTATCTCATGATGCTCCTTCAGGGAGCCGACGCGCCGGCGACAAGAACGCAGATCGCCGAAGTGGGGGACCAGAAGCAGGTGGTGGAGAGCCTCTTGCAACGGTGGGAGACGGTCAGGGAGGGGGACCTTCCCGTTCTGAACAATCATCTTGTCAAACTCGGGGTCGCTCCGTTGAAGGCGGAGTGACGCCCGCCCATTCAGCGTCTTCCATTCCGTTTGGAATTCCTCAATCTTTTGCCTACTTTCATCGTCCATGCATGAAGACGGCATCGAGATCGGGGCGGGATTCACAATGCAACTCGTTTTTTGAATGAACGGCAAACTGGTCCACCGCGGTATCGGTGCCCTTGTCTTCCTCATTTCGGCGGTTCAGTTTCTCTCCACCGTGCAGCCGTCGGTCTCATTCTGGGACCCCGGCGAAATCTCGGCCGCCGCGTACCTGCTGCTGGTCCCCCATCCCCCGGGCGGACCCCTCTTTTCGATCGTCGGGCGGGTACTCTTCCTGCTTCCGATCCCCGGGAACATCGGGCTTCGCATCAACCTTCTCTCCGTCTTCTCGAGCGCCTTTTCCGTCCTTCTCCTCTATCTCATTGCGGTAAAGCTCATCGAGGGGATGCGGAACCGTCCCGCCGGGCAGCCATGGGATCATGCCGGAACACGGATCTCCGCCGCGACGGGCGCGCTCGCCCTCTCGTTCTGCGATACCTTCTGGTTTAACGGCACGGAATCCAACTACTTCGCCGGTAGCACGCTGCTCTATTCGCTGATCGTCTGGTTGATGCTGACCTGGAACGAAAACGCCGAAAAGCCGCGAAGCACCCGCTACCTCGTGATGGCGGCCTTCCTCGTCGGCCTGTCGGCGGGGGTCCACCTGATGAGCGTCCTGGCGATCTCGGCGGTGGTCATGGTGGTCGTCCTGAGGCGTTCTGTGACCGACGACGACGCGTGCCGGAAGAGCGCGTACGTATTCTTGATTCACGTAGTCGTGATTCTGCTCGTGGCGGCCGGAATGTGGGCGAACCTCACCTCCGCCCAGGCTCCCACGCCCGACGAGTACCACCAGTATGATTCGAACTTCAAGCTGATCATGGCGGCGGTCAGCGCGCTGTTCGTCGCGCTCTTCTGGAAGCGCGTGTTCCACCGGAATTCGTTCTACCTCGCAGTCGCGGCCGGAGGCGTCGCCATGGGGATCGCCTATCCGGGCGTCGTGAAAGTTCTTCCGGCCCTCCTCCGGGAAATAGCCGGGAACGACAGCACGATCGGCGTCCTCGCGCTGGCGGCAATTCTCGCGGCTCTCGGCGCCCTCGCGTACTGGTTACAGAGGCAGCAGAAGGTGATGCTGCATACGGCGGTGCTCGGAATCATGGTCGCGATCATCGGCTTTACCACGTACACGCTCATCATCATCAGGGCCAATCAGGATCCGCCGATGAACGAGGACGACCCGAAGACATTCTCGGGACTCGTGACCTATCTGAACCGGGAGCAATACGGTGAATTTCCGATCTTCAAGAGGAGATGGTCGGGAGAGCCGCAGCATCAAACGACGTTCAGCAATTACTCCAGCGACCTGGATTTCTTCTGGCGATACCAGATCGATCACATGTTCAACCGCTACGTCTTCTGGAATTTTATCGGGAGGGAGTCGACCGTCCAGGATACGGGGGTGAACTGGGGCCAGCTCTTCGGGATTCCCTTCTTCGTCGCGCTCTTCGGGCTCTACTACCATTTCAAGAACGACTGGAAGATGGCCTCGGTGTTCCTGATGCTGTTTGTCCTGATGGGGTATCTCATCACGTTCTACCAGAACCAGCAGGAGTCCCAGCCGCGCGAGCGCGACTATTTTTATTCCGGGGCCTATTTTATCATGGCAGTCTGGATCGCCCTGGGGTTGCGGGGACTCCTCGACCTCGTGGCGGGGAGCCTCCGCCGCAGCACTCTGCTCAAACCCGCGTTCGCGGGGACGCTCCTCCTCGGAATCGTCATGATCCCCGGGAGAATGTTTCAGACGAACCACTTCACGCACGACCGGTCGGGGGACTGGATTCCGTGGGATACCGCCTACAATCTGCTCCAGAGCTGCCTGCCCGACGCGGTCCTCTTTACGAACGGCGATAACGACACGTTCCCGCTCTGGTACCTCCAGGACGTGGAGGGGGTCCGCCAGGACATCCGGGTCGTGAACCTGAGCCTCGTCAACACGAACTGGTACATCAAACAGCTGAAGCATCTCGAGCCCTTCGGCGCAAAGAAGGTGGCGATCGGCATGAGCGATGCCACGATCGACCGGCTTCAGCCGATCCAGTGGAAGCCGCGGGTGCTGACAATCCCGGTTCCGAAGCAAACGTTCCAGGAGTTCGGGGTGACCGACACCTCGCTCATCAACCGCGGTTCGATCTCGTTTACGATGCCGGCCACGCTCAATTTCGGCGATGTCCAGGCCATCCGGGTTCAGGATATCATGGTGAGGGAAATCATCGAGCAAAACGCGTGGAAGCGGCCCATCTCGTTCGCCATGACCTGTTCGGAGGATACGAAAATCGGAGCGGGGCAGTATATGCGGCTGGAGGGATTTGCGTATCGCTTGCTCCCCCAGAAGAGGAACCCCGACGCGAACGTGGAGTTTCTGAACGAGCCGGTGTTGAGGAAATGCCTATTCGACTCGTCCGCCGGGTACAGCACGACCTACAAACCCGGGTTCAGATTCCGCGGGCTCAACGACCCGACGGTGTTTAAGGACGACAACCAGGTCCATTACATCCAGAACTACCGGTATGTCTTCGCCAGGCTGGCGTCCTATTACATCACCGTGACGCATGAGAATGCGAAGGCGGTGGAGACCCTGGACCGGATGCAGCGGCTGATCCCTCCCGGCGTCATCGAGATGGACTTCCGCTTCCTCTACAGCATCGCAAACCTCTACTCGAGCGCCGGCGCCGACCAGCGATTCCGCGCACTCGCCGACACGATCGAGCAATTGGCCATGAATCAAACCAGGATCACCCCGATGGACTTCGAGGGGTTTTACTCCCCCTACAGGATTCTCCTCGATCTGTACGACAAGAAGGGGGAGTATCTCAAGGCCGCTGGGATTCTGGAGCGGGTCGACAGCCTCAGCCCCGGCAACGCCCAGATCCGGAAGGAGATCGAGCGCTACAAGGCACTCGCCGCGTCGCCGAAGACCGCAGATTCGGCAGCCCTGAGGAAATAGGCGGGGGAGGTCACTTTCCCTTCCGGATGTAAATGTCCCCGTTGAAGTTCTTGAACTGAATCTCGGACCCTCCGCCGTTGACCGCCCCGGTCATCATTTTCTCCAGAGTAACCCTGTACTTGCCGCGCCCCCCTCGTCCGTTGTCCTCCACTTTCGCCGGAGAGTTATCCATCCTGATGTCGAAATCGCTGTAGATTTCACCCTGGTCGGTTTTCATCCGCACCGTCGCCTTCAGGGAAGGGGGGAAGGTGACATCGATCGTTCCGTTCAGGGAGCTGAAGGACATTGATTTTTCCGGATTCACCGCCGCGAAGGAAACGGTGATATCTCCGTTGAGGGCGTCGAGGACGGCGGAGCCGCTCACATCGGTGACCGAGATCGACCCGTTCGTGTTGCTGATTTCCAAATCCCCCTTGACATGGGAGACATTGATATCGCCGTCATTGATCGAGCTCAGTTTCATCGAAGTATTCGCCGGCACCTGGATCGTCAGGTCGGTGGTCCGGCTTCCGCCCATCATGCCCATCCCGACCGTGACAACATTGTCGTCCTCTTCGACCGAGATGCCCGAGCTCGTGTTCGGGATCCGGTGGAGCCCCCGCACTTTTTCCCTCTTCTCGGAGTCGGATTGCTCATCATCCTCGTCGCGATTTTTTCCCTCGACGATGATTTCCTTTCCGGAGTACCCCGTGACCTTGATTCCGCCCGAAATGAGGCCCACTTTGAGAAACGCCGGCCGCGATGGATCGGACAGAGGGACTGAAAGGCGGTCCGCGGACTTTGTCTGGGCGACGAGCGCGGAATGCAAGAGAAACGCCGCGATGACGGCGATGGAACGGAGGGTGAAATGGTTCATAAGAAAGGCTCCTGGCTCTGTGTAATGTGGTCGGATCCGGATCTGCGATCCGAGTTGGGTTATTGATTCTTGACGATGTAGATATTCCCGTTGAGCGTGTCGAACGTCAGGTCGGGCCCGCCGCTCCCCACCCTGACTTTGAAGGAATCAGACGTGCGATACACCCGCTTTCGTTCGTGCTCCGGCCTGGCGGGGGGAGCCGGAGGGAGGCTTGCGACCTGAAAATCGGTGTAGACCTGTCCGTTGAATGTCTTCAGCCGGAGGTCCGCCGAGAGATCGTCCTGGAAACTGACGTCGACCTTGCCGTTGATGGTACGGAACGAGGAGGCAGCGGCCGGGTTCTTGGCGAAGCGGACCTCGATATTGCCGTTGACCGTCGAGATCGTTCCCGAGCCGTTGAGCCCCGACGCGACGATTCCCCCGTTGACATTCTCGATCCGGAACGACCCCTCGGCATTTTTGACGGAGATCTCGCCCCCGTTCACGGTCTTGAGAAAGAGATCGGTCCTGGCCGGAACGGCGATCTCGAAGTCGAACGTGGCGTCGTAACCGTAGTAGTCCCAGCCGTTTCCATGACCGCGGGAGGAGAGGGAGCCGTCCGCGCAACGCCACGGCGCATCGACATACAACATGATTCGGTCGGGTTCCGACGAGACGTCGAGCCGGATCTTCTCCTGCGCGACGGAGAGCCGCTCCTCTGATTCGGCGCGAAAGGTCTCACGAGCGACCAGCGTGGCTTCTGTCCCGTTCGTGCCGACGACATGGATGGAGCCGTTGATGTTGTCGACGACAAGGCGCCTCGCCGTGCCCGGTGGGGAGGAAAACGTAAGGGTCTTTCGGATTTCCTCCCTGTGGACTATATCTCCTGCCCGGGCGGAAGGCACGATCGCACACGAAATTGCCAGACTCCAGATGAAAACTCTTGCGTGGTTCATAGCTCAAGCCCTTGTAAGTTCCTGGATTCCCTGTTCGATTTTCTTCTTCACGGACGGATCGAGATTCGGGTCGCGGACCATCTGCTTGAATATGTCGATGGAGCCCTTCTCGTGAAACTGGATCATGAGGTCGACGATGGCCGCCTGCACGAGGGGAGAGGATTGCTTCGGAAGGGAGCGGATCAAGTCCTGCCTCAGCCCTGATTGGTTCGGGTTCCGGGAGAGCGCGTCGAGCGCGGCGAGACGGACGTTCATGTTGGGATCATATCGGAGTGTCTCGAGGAGCGCGGCTGTGATTTCCGCGTCGGGCTCCCCTGTGCGATAGCTCCAGCTCACTCCGCGGAGGCGCTCGCTGGCCGACTCCTGCTGCAGAAGCGAGAACGTGAGCAGCCTGCTGATCCCGCGGACTTCATTGTGCAACTGGGCGAGCTCCGTGTCCCCCGCGGGCTCCCCCTTCATCCGCGTGCCGATCAGGATTCCAACCGCGAGCCCGGCGAGGGCGAGAGCAAACTGGACTGCCGGCCGGCCCGGAAAGAGATTCTTGAGCCAGCTTCCCCTCGCACGGGAAGCCGGGGCGATTCTCCGGAAATCACTCCGCTCGTAACGATCCAGCATTTCATAGAAGCGGACCCGGACCGCCTCGTCCGGCTCCTCCTCCGGGAGGGAGCCGAGCGCGTCCCAGAGACCCTTCATCGAACGGAATTCCACCCGGCAGGGATCGCAGAGCTCGAGATGTGAGCGGATCTTCTGCATTTGTTGTTCCGCCAGGTCCCCGCTCAGGAAGGCGGCCAGATCGTCAATGACGTGATCGTTGATCATGGTTGTGGTTCTCCCGATAATTGTAAAAAGACTCTCCGAAGGTCCTGAACAGCCCGGTGAACCCGGACCTTCACCGCCTCAACCGAGCATCCGAGGAGTTCGGCGATCGCCGCATACTTCAGATTCTGGTACCTGCTCATCAGGATGATCTCCCTCTTCTCCTCCGGCAATTGTGCCAATGCCGCTTCGAGTATCGATACGTTCTGCCTGAACTCGGCCGAATCCCGCTGGGGCGGGTCATCGGGGCAGGAATGCACTTCTTCATCAAAGCTCGTCTCCTGGGCCCGCCGGCGCGCGGCGTCGATCCGCACGTTGCGGGCGATGTGATAGAGCCAGGTCCTGAATTGACCGTCGCCCCGGTAGGTATGCCGGTATTTGAGGATCCGGTAAAAAACCTCCTGAACCAGATCCTCGGCCAGCTCGCGGTCGCGCGTCAGGCGGACATAATGGTTATAGAGCATCACATGGTGTCGTTCAAAGAGCGGGGCGAGGTTTTGCAGCTCACCCTCGCGCACACTCTGCATCAACTGCGTATCCGTCGGTGAATTCACGCCTGCCTTACTGAGAGGATCCTTTAATGATACTAACCTGGTTTGGAAGGAAAGGTTACACGAAATATTGCAATTCGCCTAACGCGATCCAAATCAGCACCCGGCGGGGTGGCCTCCCAATTTGTCATCCTGAGCGAAGCGAAGGATCTCAAGACTAGTTAGACGGAGATCCTTCGCTCCACTTTGTGTCGCTCAGGATGACATTTCCTTTGAAAGTGAGCCACCAGCGCGAAAATTGATTAATACCACAGGATTTCATACCTTATGCCTGATTCTTTCCAAACGATACCGCCTACTGACCCGATAAGCCTTTGTCCACGACCGATCTTTACAACGCCGCCCCGCTCGTCTCAGTGTCATTCCTCGTTTTCCTGGTCATACTCCTCGAATCACTCGTGAAGCGGGCCGAGAACCTCAGTTACTGGGTAAGCGCGGCCGGACTCGCCGTCTGTGCGCTCGTTTCGATGTCGACGATCGGGAGCTCCGGAACCGCGTTCAACGGCATGCTGGTGGTGGGGGGGTACGCCGGTTTATTCGCTTCCCTCTTCATTCTCTCCGCGCTTGTCACAATTCTTCTCTCCCGGGAATACCTCAGGCGGCAGCATTCGCATGTCGGGGAATACTATCTTCTGGTGCTGTTCGCGACGCTCGGGATGATGTTCATGGCGGCCGCAGGCGACCTGATCATCATCTTTCTCGGGCTGGAGCTCATGTCGATCAGTCTCTATGTCCTGGCAGGATTTAACCGGAAGCGATTGATATCGAACGAGTCTTCCCTCAAGTACTTCCTGCTGGGTGCGTTCGCAACGGGCTTCCTGCTTTATGGGATCGCGTTTCTCTACGGAGCCGCCGGCACGACGAACATTCCCGGAATCGTCGGACAGTTCCCCGGGATTGCCGCTTCCGATTATTTCTGGGTGGGTCTCGGGCTGCTGATGGTCGGGTTGGCGTTTAAGGTGGGGGCGGTCCCGTTCCACATGTGGATTCCTGACGTCTACCAGGGGTCGCCGACGACGGTATCGGGTTTCATGTCTACCGGCGCAAAGGCGGCCGCATTCTCCGCGTTCGTCCTCGTCTTCGCGCATTCCGGGTTCGGCGCGTACCCGCGCCTCCGGATGGTCCTGGCGATTCTTTCCGCCGCCTCGATGGTTCTGGGAAACATCGTGGCGGTGGCGCAATCGAACATCAAGAGGATGCTCGCCTATTCGAGCATCGCTCACGCAGGCTACATGATCATCGGGCTGGCGGCATTCAACCAGCTCGGAAGGGATGGAATTCTCTATTATCTGACAGCCTATACGTTCATGAATCTCGGGGCGTTCGGGATCATTTCCGTCCTCGAAGTTGAGGAAGACCGGAACCTGTCGTTCGAGGATTACTCGGGACTGGCGGCGAAAAGGCCGTTTCTCGCAGCACTCATGTCGTTGTTCATGCTCTCGCTCGCCGGAATTCCCCCCCTCGCCGGTTTCTTCGGCAAATACTATCTCTTCGTGGCCGCGGTACAGGCCGATCTCACCTGGCTTGCGATCGTGGGCGTTCTGATGAGCGTCGTCTCGGCCTACTACTACCTGCGACTGATCATGGTGATGTATTTTCGCGCCGATACGGGCGCTGAACCGGTCATGCCTTCAGGGGTGTGCCTTGCCACGCTTGCCATCGCCGCGCTCCTGGTAATAGGTCTTGGGATCTACCCTTCCTCGGTACTGGCCGTCATCAGCAGCCTTCGCTGACCGGTGGAACCGCTCGTCACTGCACGCGAGATGCAAGAATTCGACCGGTCTGCAATCAAGCGGCTCGGGATACCGGGTGTCGTTCTGATGGAAAATGCCGGCTCAGGCGCGGTCGCGGTCATCGAAAAGCGCTTCGGACCTCTTGCGGGGCGCTCATTTACCGTCTTCTCGGGAAAAGGCAACAACGGGGGGGACGGTTTTGTCGTTTCCAGGCACCTCCTCAGTTGCGGGGCGAACGTGCTCGTCGCGCTCGTCGGCCGGAAAGCCGATCTGCGGCGCGATTCACGAACCAACTTCAACGCACTCCTCAAGCTCTCACGGGAACACCGGAGGGTGGCCCGGACCGGCGTGCTCCAGGTGAAAGAACTTCGATCAATTCGCGCCCTCAAGCTGCTCCCGAGGAGCGAGTTCGTAGTCGATGCGCTTTTCGGCACGGGGTTCTCCGGGAGTGTTCGCGGGTTTTCACGCAGAGTGATTGAATGGATCAATTCTTCCCGGGGAACGAACGTGAGCCTGGATCTACCCTCCGGCATCGATGCCGATAATGGAGAGATTGGGAATATCGCCGTCAAGGCTCAACTGACTGTTACAATGGGTTTGAAGAAGATCGGCTTACTGACAGGAGATGGAAGAAGTTATGCCGGATCTATTGAAGTCGCGAACATAGGCGTTCCGCCGGGCTGTCTGACCACTCCCGGTATTCGCACCTTTCTCCTGGGTCCCGAAGACGTGAGGCGAGCGTTGCCCGTACGCGCCTTCAACGCCCACAAACACAGTGTAGGGAAGGTCGTCGTTCTGGCGGGTTCCCGGGGCATGACAGGGGCTGCGGCCATGGCCTCCGCCTCTGCTCTCCGCTCGGGAGCAGGCGTGGTTGTTCTCGGCACACCGGCCTCTGTTTATCCGGTCCTCGCAAGGAAGCTCACGGAGGTGATGGTGGAACCGCTGCCGGAAACCTCCGAGGGATCGCTGAGCATGGCCGCCGGAAAGGCGATGCAGGAGCACCTCGATTGGGCCGACGTTCTGATCATCGGGCCCGGCCTCTCCCGAAACGAAGAGACGAGACGCCTCGTCAGAGAGATAATCGCCGGTTTCAGGAAACGTATCGTCGTCGACGCGGACGGCCTGAACGCCCTGGCGGGAAAGTTATCGGTCTTGAAGAGGGGGGGAAAGAGGGAGCTCATTCTCACTCCCCACACGGGCGAGCTCGCCCGGCTGACGGGACTCTCAGCCGTTGAGATCGAGCGGAACCGGGTGCAGGTTGCGCGGAAGGCGGCGAAGCGTTTCGGGGTCACGCTCGTCTTGAAGGGAGCGCCGACCGTGACAGTCTCCGGGAAGGGGGACCTTTTTGTGAACTCCACGGGCAACCCGGGGATGGCGACCGCAGGCTCGGGGGACGTCCTCTCCGGAATCATCGGCGCACTCTGGGCGCAGGGGCTGGGGAGCGCGGAGGCCGCCTACAGCGGCGTCTATCTGCACGGAAGGGCCGGCGATCTGGCCGGAGCCATGGTGGGAGAGAAGGGGCTCATGGCGATGGATATTTATGACAATCTCCCCCGCGCATTCCTCGGGATCGAGGGGAGATGAGTCCCCGGACCCGACATTTTCTCCGGTATCAGCTTCCCGCGATCGTTTGGGCGCTCGTCATTTTTGCCGCATCTTCGATACCTGCGTCCAAACTTCCCCGAATTGTCCTCAAGATAAGCGACAAAATCATCCATGCCTCGGTTTTTCTGGTGTTCGGACTCCTGGTCTACCGGGCGCTCGAGATACGGATCCAGAGGAGTTCATTCGACTGGCGGAGGGCTCTCCTCACCGTCTGCGCCGTGACTGCGTACGGGGTTCTCGATGAGCTCCATCAATCGTTCGTCCCGGGCCGCACGACCGATGTTTGGGACGCGACCGCCGATGCGACGGGAGGCTTGCTATCGGCGCTCATCCTCTACCTCGTCTACAGGCGAAGAAAGGTTGAGACGTCGCCCTAAGGTAGTGTCTTATTTTGTCATCCTGAGCACATTCGCTTCGCTCAGTGTAAACTCCGCGAAGGATCTCGAAGGTTGGAAAGACGAGATCCTTCGGTCCCTACGCTCCCTCAGGATGACATGTTTGGTGAAATTGAGATGCTACCCGCGATAATCCGGCGTTGCTTTTGGAACCGGAAATCTGTAACTTCTTACATAAATGGAATTTAGCGTCGAATGTCGGGATCACGGTGCCCGCGCGGGAACGATCACAACTGCCCACGGCAAGATCGAAACCCCCTGCTTCATGCCGGTGGGAACACAGGGAAGCGTCAAGTCGGTCTCTCCCCGCGAACTGGTTGAGCTCGGAGCTTCCACGATCCTCTGTAACACGTATCATCTCTATCTCAGGCCGGGCACGGAGGTGATCGATCTGTCGGGCGGGCTCCATCGGTTCATCGGCTGGGACCGTCCGATTCTCACCGACAGCGGCGGCTACCAGGTGTTCAGCCTTTCGGATTTGAGAAAGATCGGCGAGGAAGGGGTGCAATTCCGCTCGCAGGTGGACGGATCGGCGCATTCCTTCACCCCCGAGAGCGTCGTGGACATCCAGCGCCACCTCGGGACGGATTTGATGATGGTTCTGGACGAATGTACCCCGTTTCCCTGCCCGCCGGAATATGCGAAAAAGTCGAACGATCTCACCTTGCGGTGGGCGGCGAGGAGCCGTTCGCATTTTGAAAAGGCACCGTCAGTCCACGGGCATGAGCAGACTCTCTTTGCAATCGTTCAGGGAAGCGTCTACCCCGCGATCCGCGAGTATTCCGCCCGCGAGTTGGTCGGGATGGATTTCAAAGGATACGCGATCGGAGGCCTGGCGGTGGGCGAGCCGGCGGATGTGATGTACGAAATCGTTTCCTGTTGCACTCAGATATTGCCGGAGGAGAAGCCCCGGTATCTCATGGGGGTGGGAACTCCGGAGAACCTGCTCGAAGCGATCGAGCGGGGCGTCGACATGTTCGACTGCGTCCTTCCGACGCGCAACGGCCGGAACTCGATGCTCTTCACAGCGCACGGCGGGATGAATATCACGAACGCGCGGTACCGTCTCGACTGCGGGCCCGTCGATCCCGAATGCGGATGTTACACGTGCGGCCATTTCACGCGGGCGTACCTGCGCCATCTCTTCCAGGTGAAGGAGATTCTTGGACTGAGACTCGCGACGCTGCACAATCTCTTTTTCTACCAGTGGCTGATGCGCAACGCACGGTCGGCGATCCGGGAGGGTAAATTCGGATCGTGGAAACAGGAGCGGCTGGAGCTCCTGCGGCAGGAAGTGCCAATGTACTCATGAATACTCATCACTAACCGGAGGGTGGATTGAACGCGTCTCAAATATTCTTGATGGCTCCCCAGGGCGGCAGCGGCGGGGGAGGAATGTTCAGCACGGTCATCATGTTTTCGCTGATCATCCTGATTTTCTATTTTCTGATTCTCCGGCCGCAGCAGAAGCGGCAGAAGGAGCGGCAAAAACTGCTCGAGAGCGTGCAGAAAGGGGACAAGATCGTGACCGTCGGCGGAATGCATGGAACCGTGGTGGGCCTGGAAGAGAAAACGGTTCTCGTGCAGGTGGCGGAAAATGTGAAACTGAAATTCGAGCGGACCGCCGTGTCGAGCGTGACGCGGGCCTCCGATTCGACAGGGCAGGATATCGCAAAGCGCTAGCGAGGGAGAAGGGAAGAGGTTGATGGAAAAGACGAAAGGGTCGTTCAGCACGATTGACGACGCCGTCAGCGAGATCAAGGCGGGGAAGATCGTCATCGTCGTCGACGACGAGGACAGGGAGAACGAGGGCGATTTCGTCATCGCGGCGGAGCATTGCACCGCCGAGACGATCAATTTCATGGCCATGCACGGGCGGGGAATTATCTGCGCCGCCCTGACCCCCGAGCGGGCGAATGAGCTGAGGCTGGAGATGATGGTGGACAGCAACACCTCGCTCCACGAGACACCCTTCACCGTGTCTGTGGACTATATCCACGGCACCCGGACCGGGGTTTCCGCGTTTGACCGCGCGGCGACCGTCAGAGCACTGATCGACCCGAAGACCAAACCAAGCGACCTGGCAAGGCCCGGCCATATCTTTCCCCTTCGGGCTATGGACGGCGGCGTTTTGCGGCGCGCGGGGCACACGGAGGCGATCGTCGACCTCTGCCGCCTTGCGGGGCTGACACCTGCCGGAGTCCTGTGCGAAATCATGAACGAAGACGGGTCGATGGCGAGGGTGCCGCAGCTGCTCGAGGTCGTGCACCGGTTCGGCATGCGCCTGATCACGGTGAAGGATCTGATTCAATACCGCATGGAGCGCGAGAAGCTCGTCCACCGGGTCGTCAGCACGACGATGCCGACTCAGAACGGCACCTTTGAGATTCACCTCTACCGGAGCGAAACCGACAGCAAGGAGCACGTCGCGCTCGTCAAGGGATCCGTCACGGGGGATACTCCGGTGCTGGTGAGAGTCCACTCCGAATGCCTGACCGGCGACGTGTTCGGTTCATTACGGTGTGACTGCAACGAACAGCTGAATGCTGCGCTGAGATTGGTGGAGCAGGAGGGCCGCGGTGTCGTCCTGTATATGCGTCAGGAAGGGAGGGGAATCGGCCTGGCAAACAAGCTTAAGGCGTACCGGTTGCAGGATGGGGGGATGGATACTGTCGAAGCGAACGAAAAACTGGGCTTCCGCCCCGACCTGCGGGACTATGGGATAGGAGCACAAATCCTGCGTGACCTCGGGATAACGAAGATGAGGCTGATGACGAACAACCCGAAGAAGGTGGTCGGGTTGCACGGGTATGGGCTTGAAATCGTCGAACGTGTGCCCCTTGAAGCAGAAGTTCATGATTTGAATGAGAAGTACCTTAAAACGAAGAGGGATAAGCTTGGCCACCTCATACTGATCGACAGGAAAAGAAAATGAGAATTTCTCTTGCTTTTCTAAAATCAGAGTGGTAGATTGAAATAGTTAATGGCCTTCAGCCACCGTTCCGCTCTTCCCGGAATGATGGCTTTTCTTTTTATCACAGCCGAAGCGGCAATTTACTCCTTTAATGATGTAAGAGCATGGGAGATACGAACAAGAATAACGGGATCGTGTATCTCACACGGGAGCGATTGGTCGAATTGGAGCGAGAGTTGCACGAAATGAAGCTGCACGGAAGAGCCGAAATGGCGCGAAAAATCGCCGAGGCGCGTGCCCACGGCGACCTTTCCGAGAATGCGGAATATGACGCGGCCAAGGAGGAACAGCAGCATTTTGAATTGCGGGTCGCCAAGCTCGAGCACACTCTCTCCCGAGCGAGAATCATAGAAAGCAAAGAACTTCCTAACGATAAGGTCTATATACTGTCGAGAGTTAAGCTAAAGGACCTCAAGACAAATGAGATCGTCGATTATACCCTGGTCTCACCTGAGGAGGCTGATTTCGAGAAAGACAAGATCTCCGTTACTTCGCCGCTGGGGAGGGGCTTGATGGGCAAGACCGAGGGGGAAATCACAAAGATTCCCGTCCCCGCAGGAACCCTCGAATATGAGATCCTCGAGATCTCAAGATAGCGGGACCCCTTCTGAACTGCCCCATGCCCGATGGGGGATATGTTGATTTTCCCTGCTTTCCTGCTCCCTCCAGAATTAGAGAATTCGCGTCAGATCGGCATCTGACCGTTTGCACAGATTTAAAAATTTCAGTATATTGACCTGCTTTGTGCGCGGGAATAGCTCAGTTGGTAGAGCGTCACCTTGCCAAGGTGAATGTCGCGGGTCCGAATCCCGTTTCCCGCTCAAGCTTTTCCGGAAGAGGCATCCCTTCATCCCGCGGCATGGGAGAGGGGTAGTGACCTCGTCTTTGAGCTGCCCCGCCGCCCCCATCGCACCAGGTGGCGGGGCTTTGTTGTAGTTAGACCGGCGCCGTACCCAAGTGGTAAGGGAGAGGTCTGCAAAACCTTTATGCGGCGGTTCGAGTCCGCCCGGCGCCTCAGTTCGGTGCGAAGCCGGCAGTCCGCCTCTCCGCGTCTCCGGCAGTACGCCGGAATATTTGAGGCATCGGCCGGGAAGCTCCGCCCCCAGGGGCGGGGAAACTCTCGAGCAGTAGAAGCAGTGAGCCGGGGTGGCGAAACTGGTAGACGCACAGGACTTAAAATCCTGTTCTCCGCAAGGGGAGTACCGGTTCAATTCCGGTCCCCGGCACCCTCGGCTGACTTCAACGGGCTCTTAGCTCAGTTGGTTAGAGCGCTACCTTGACATGGTAGAGGTCACAGGTTCGACTCCTGTAGAGCCCACGGGATTGGAGCGTGAGAAGGGTTCAGGCGAAACGGCCCGACTCGGAGTTACGATACTCTGCGATGATCATGGAGAAAATCAAACTGACATTTCCCGATAAGAGCGTGCGGGAATTCGACCGGGGTGTCACGGGCCTGGAGATTGCGAAGGGAATCAGCAACTCCCTCGCCCGCGAGGCGCTTGCGATCGAGTTCAAGGGCGAGGTGCGGGATCTCTCGCGCAGGATTGAAGAGGACGGACCGATCAATATCCTGAAGTGGAAGGATGCCGGCGGAAAGTACGCCTTCTGGCACAGTTCGGCGCACGTGATGGCGGAATCGATCGAGTCTCTCTTCCCCGGCACAAAATTCGGAATCGGACCCCCCATCGACGAGGGGTTTTATTACGACATCGATATGGGGGATCATTCGCTCTCGCCGGAAGACCTCGAGAAGATCGAAAACCGGATGTACGAGTTCGCGAGCCGCGACGTTCCCTTCCAGCGTGAGGAAAAATCGTGGGAAGAGGCGGCGGAATATTTCAGGAAGAAGGGCGATCCGTATAAGCTTGAATTGCTCGAGGGCCTGAAGGGGGAGACGATCAGCTTTTACCGGCAGGGGAATTTTGTCGATCTCTGCTATGGGCCGCATATCCCGTCGACGGGCAGGATCAAGGCGATCAAGCTGTTGAACGTTGCCGGCGCCTACTGGCGGGGCGACGTCAAGCGGAAGATGCTGCAGCGGATCTACGGCGTGACATTTCCGAGCAAGCAGGAGCTCGACGCGCACCTCTTCCGGCTGGAGGAGGCCAGGCGGCGGGATCACCGCAAAGTCGGCAAGGAGCTCGACCTCTTCGTCTTCCACGATATCGCCCCGGGAGCCCCGTTCTGGCTGCCGAAGGGGATGATCGTGTTCCGCGAGCTCGAAGCATTCTTACGGTCGGAGCTCGACAAGCGCGGTTACCAGGAAATCAGCACGCCGATCATGGTCAAGAAGGACTTGTGGGAGCAATCGGGTCACTGGACCCACTACCGGGAAAACATGTTCACGCTCGAGAATGAAGAGACGACGTTCAGCCTCAAGCCGATGAACTGCCCGGAGAGCACTTACGTCTTCCGCCATAAGATCAGGAGCTACAAGGACCTGCCGCTGAGATTCTCCGAAATCGGACGCCTTCACCGGAACGAGTTGTCGGGCGCCCTGGGGGGGATGTTTCGCGTCCGGCAAATCACGATGGACGACGCGCATATCTACTGCCGGCCGGACCAGATCCTGCAGGAGATCGACGGATTGATCGACCTGGTGTCGCATTTTTATTCGGTGTTCGGCTTGAAGCCCTCCTACAACCTCTCCACCCGCCCCGACAACGCGATGGGGGACGAGACGTTGTGGAGCCAGGCGGAAGCGAGCCTGGAGCAAGCGCTCAAGAACAGGCAGATCGCATTCAACCTCAAGCCGAAGGACGGCGCTTTTTACGGGCCGAAAATCGACGTGCAGATTGAAGATGCGATCGGGCGTCAGTGGCAGGTCGCGACGATCCAGCTCGATTTCGTGATGCTCCCGGAGCGGTTCGCCCTCGAGTACGTGGCCGAAGACGGCTCGCGCCAGCGGCCGGTTGCGATCCACAGGGCGATATTCGGATCATTCGAGCGGTTCATCGGCATCATCACCGAACACTTTTTCGGGGCGTTTCCGGCGTGGCTGGCCCCGGTTCAGGCGGTCGTCCTGCCGATCACGGACGCGCAGCTTGACTATGCCTCGAAGGTTTGCGATCTTCTCAAGTCGGACGGCGTGCGCGCCGAGGTCGACACCCGGAACGAAAAAATCGGATTCAAAATTCGCGAGTGGGAATTGAAAAAAGCGCCGTACATGCTCGTCGTGGGGGAAAAAGAGAAAGCCTCGGGCGAGGTGGCGGTCCGGCAGCATACGAAAGGCAACGTGGGGAATGTCGCCGCGAGCGCATTCCTCGAAACGATCAGGCAGGAAATCCGCCAGAAGCTCATCACCTCATAGGAGAGACATCATCAAGGGATCAGACCGTATACGCGTGAACGATGAAATCCGGGTGCCCAAGGTCCGGATCATCGACGATGCAGGACAGCTTGGGATCATGACACCCGCCGAGGGTATCAAACTGGCCCAGCAGCGGGGGCTGGATCTCATCGAAATAGTCCCGAATGCGACGCCTCCCGTCTGCAAGATCATGGACTTCGGGAAGTTCAAGTACGAGCAGACGAAAAAGGACAAGATCCAGCGCAAGCACCAGCACGTCACACAGCTGAAAGAGCTGAGGTTTCATCCGAACACGGACGACCACGATTTTGAATTCAAGACCCGGCATGCGAAGCGGTTCCTTGCCGAAGGCCATAAGGTGAAGGCGACCGTCGTGTTCAAGGGACGGGAAATCACCTACAAAGAACACGGGGAGGACATCCTCCGGCGCCTGGCGGAACAATTGACCGACGTGGCGAAGGTGGATCAGACGGCGAAATTGGAGGGAAGAAGCATGGCGATGATTTTTGCTCCCGACCGGGGGCCGAAGAAGAAGGCTGAAGAGAAACCGAAAACAGAACCGAAATCATAACAGGAAGCGCATCATGCCGAAAATGAAGTCAAATTCAGGAGCGAAGAAACGATTCAAGCGGACCGCCTCCGGGAAGTTCAAGCGTCACAAGGCGTTCCGGAGCCACATGCTGTCCTCGAAATCGAGCAGGCGGAAACGCCACCTTCGCAAATCGACTCTCGTGTCGTTCACGGAGGACAAGAAAATCGATACGATGATCCAGTCGTAACGATCACTCTCCGGACCGTACCGGGTCCGGCGGGCATTCAAACAGCTATCAGACCAAGGAGAAGAAAGAGCCATGCCGCGTTCGCAGAATAAGGTAGCCTCGCATCGTCGCCGGAAGCGCTTGCTTGCAAGGGCGAAGGGATACTGGGGTGCAAGGAGCAAAGTTCTTACAGTCGCAAAGCATCACCTCGACAAAGCCGGCCAGCACGCCTATCGCGATCGGCGGTTAAAGAAGCGTGAATTCCGCACGCTCTGGATCGCACGGATCAACGCCGCGGCCCGCATCCATGGGACCACCTACTCGCGGCTGATTGCCGCGCTGGACAAGAAGGAAGTCCAGATCAACCGGAAAGTCCTTTCCGACCTCGCATCACGGAGTCCTGAAGCATTTGCCGAGATAGTGAAGTTCTCGGGCGCCTCGCGCTGATCGCGTTCCGATGCGCGGCAATTCCGATCGCTCCCCCGGTTCCCGGCGCGGAGTGACACAAGATGATTGCAGTCCCACGCCCTCCTAGAGTGCGTGGCGCATGGATCATCCGATACCACAAGACCTCAGGGAACAGATCGACCGGGTTCAACGGGACGCTCTCCTGGAAATCGGCTCTGCTGAGAACCTTCCTGCCCTGGAATCCCTCCGGATCAAGTACCTCTCCCGCAAGGGAATAGTCGCCCATCATTTCGAGTTGCTGGGGGGCGCCCCGCCCGAACTGCGGCCCGGACTGGGCAAGCGTCTGAACGAGATGCGGTCCTCCGTCCAGGCGGTCTTTCAGGAGAAAGAGCTCTCTCTCGGGGCCCACAAAGGACCGCCGCGGAAGGCGCCCGACCTCACCCTGCCCGGCCGCAAGCGCTGGATCGGCTCCACGCACCCCCTCTCCCAGACACTCGACGAGATCAAGAGAATTTTTTTCGGAATGGGCTTCGGGGTCGCAGTCGGGCCTGAGATCGAGGACGACTACCACAATTTTGAGGCATTAAACTTCCCGCCCGACCACCCCGCGCGCGACATGCAGGACACTTTTTTCATTTCGGGCAAGTACCTGATGCGCACGCACACCTCTCCCGCGCAGATCCGTGTGATGGAAAAACAGAAACCCCCGGTCCGGATCATCGTGCCTGGAAGGGTCTACCGGAACGAGGCGATAAGTTCCCGGAGTTACTGCCTCTTTCATCAGGTGGAGGGCCTCTACGTCGACCGGGGCGTCACATTCAGCGACCTGAAGGGAACCCTGGTTTCCTTTGCCCGGCAGTTTTACGGGAGCACGACCAGGTACCGGTTCAGGCCCAGCTATTTTCCCTTCACAGAGCCGAGCGCTGAAATGGACATCAGCTGCGTCCTTTGCGCCGGGAAAGGGTGCAAGGTCTGCAAGTTCACCGGCTGGCTTGAAATCCTCGGGTGCGGCATGGTAGACCCGAATGTCTACGGGTTTGTGGGGTACGATCCCGAGATCTACACCGGTTATGCGTTCGGGATCGGAGTCGACCGGATGACGATGCTCAGATACGGAATCGACGACATCAGGCTGCTGTTTGAAAATGACGTCCGATTCTTGAATCAATTTCGATAAACCCTTAAAGAATGAAGCTTTCTCTCAATTGGCTCAAGGAGTATGTAGGAATCAGCGCTCCGGTGAGCGAACTCGCCGAACGCCTGACCATGCTCGGACTTGAGGTTGAGGATGTCCACGACCTCGGCGAACGGTACAAGGGGTTCATCATCGGGGCAGTTCTTGACGTGAGAAAACACCCGGGCGCCGATAAACTCGTTCTCTGCAGGGTGAACACCGGGGCGGAGATTTTGGAGATCGTTTGCGGCGCCCCGAACGTCGGATCGGGACAACGCGTTGTGGTCGCCCTTCCGGGAGCAGTGGTTCCGCATGACCAGCATGATCCTCAAGGGAAGCCGTTCAAGGTCACCCGCGCTAAGATTCGGGGAGAGGTCTCCAACGGCATGATCTGCTCCGAGTACGAGCTCGATTTGGGCGGAGACCGGGACGGCATTCTGATTCTTGGGGACGGGGCGAAACCCGGGCAGGCGCTGGCCGATTACCTGGGCCTGGATGACATTGTGCTCGAAATCGGCGTCACCCCGAACAGACCCGATGCGTTGAGCCATATCGGGATCGCGCGTGAAATTGCGCTCCTCTATACGGGAAAACTCACAATTCCTTCCGCGAGAATCAAAGAAGCCAAGAAAAAGGCTTCGGGCGCCGCCCGGGTAAGGATAGAAGACCGGATCAACTGTCCGCGCTACACCGCCCGCGTCGTGGAAGGTGTGACAATCGCAGATTCCCCGGAATGGATCAAGAAGCGTTTGACAGCGGTTGGTATTCGACCTGTGAATAATGTGGTCGACATAACCAACTATGTTCTCATGGAGATCGGACAACCGCTTCATGCTTTCGATTATGATAAAATAGCGGGGAAGGAGATCATCGTCAGGCAGTCGGCGAAGGGGGAATCGTTCACCACTCTTGACGGCAAGGCACGGCTCCTTCAGGGGTCCGAACTGATGATATGTGATCGCAGCGGGGCGATCGCACTGGCCGGAGTCATGGGAGGAGCAAACAGTGAAATTTCCGCCTCCACCAGGAATGTCTTCATTGAAAGCGCCTATTTTAACCCCAGGAGCATCAGGAGAACATCGAAGGCGCTCGGCCTCAGCACCGACGCCTCGCAGCGGTTCGAGCGGGGGATGGATCCGAACGGTACGGTCTGGGCTGCCGATCGGGCCGCTTCATTGATTCAATCCGAGTGCGGAGGGGAGATACTCAAAGGGAGGATCGATGTTTACCCCCGAAAGGTAACGCCCCGAAGGATTCCCCTGAGGGTTGAGAAAGTGAATGACCTGCTTGGCATAACGCTAACAGCGAAAGAGATTTCTCAGCTTCTCAAGAGACTCTGGATCTTCCCGGCGCAGAAGAAAACCTCGAAGCTGGCGTCTGCGCAACTTACCTTTGAGGCTCCGACATGGAGGCCTGATCTCGAACGGGAAATCGATTTGATTGAAGAGGTCGCCCGGGTCTATGGCTACGATAGAATAGACGCGAAGTCCGGCGCGGAAGTGCGCTATGCGGAAACGACTCATTCAGATGATTTCGAGGGATACCTTCGCCAGTTGCTGTCCGGTTCCGGTTTCAACGAGATGGTCACAAATAGCATGCAGGAGAGATCGGTCGCAGGCCTGACCTCAGAACATGTTGTCGAGATCGCCAATCCGATCAGCAAGGATATGGCCGCCCTCAGGACCAGCCTGATACCGAGTCTCCTCAGCGTCGTTGGCAACAACATCTCCCACGGTTCGCGGGATATTCGTCTATTTGAGATTGGAAAGGCATATTTTAGGGAAGATACGCCGCCGAATCAGGGGAGCACACCCGAGTTCAGAGAAGAAACCCGGCTCGTACTGGGGCTATCGGGCTCGGCCCTTCCCAGGAGCTGGGATCGCAAGCCCCGCCAATTTGACATGAGCGACTTGAAGGGAGAGGTGGAGGCTTTATTCAACAAGATTTTTCTTGACAAATTTAAATTTATTCCTTATTCTACTACCAAAGCTTTAACTGAGGTAGGGCTAAGTATTGAAATCAATGGACGTGATGCCGGCATGATGGGCCGGATCCGTGCGGATGTCCTGAAGAAGTTTGAGGTTGAGCAAGACCTCTTCGTCGCCGAGTTATCCATTGATGCCCTGGAGAGCAGTCGCTCCGGGGTACGATCGTATCGACCGCTTCCGAGGTATCCTTCCGTCGTGCGTGATCTGGCTCTCACAGTCGACCAGGCCGTCGAGACGGGGAGAATCGAGGAAGAGATTAGATCTGCCGGGGGCCAGCTCCTCACAAAAGTCGAACTATTCGATATCTTTTCCGGCGAGCAAATCGAAGCGGGGAAAAAGAGTTGCGCTTTTGCTTTAGAGTTCATGTCTGAAGACCATACCCTGGTACAGGAAGAAGTAGATAAGATCATGGAGAAGATTATCCAGCGGGTGGCATCGCGCCTACAAGCAACTTTGAGATCCTAGGAGAATAACTGTGAATGAATCGCCCGCCGAAGTGGAGATGACCATGGTGAATGAAAACCGCCTGCTGGAAGGCGTCTTTAAAGTAGTTTGGGAGAAGACGCGGGCCACCGCGGAGCTGATCCGTCAGCTCCGGGAAGAGAAAAGGGGACTTCTGCAGCGTGTCGCGGAACTCGAGAGTGAAGCTGAGAAGCTCCTTGGGGCCGCAGTGAAGCAGGAACAGGAGCTGAAAAGGTTGAGGGCGGAGCACGCCGCGATGGTAAGCTCCGCGGACGGCAATGTTCTTTCGGCAGACGAGAAAGAGCGTTTAAAGGGGAAGATACGCGACCTCATCGCGAAAATTAATTCGTACCTGTAGTTTTTTGTAGATTGCAGATGTATTTTTTGGTATGTTTGACTGGGAATAGATCGGTTTACTATCTGACGAAAACAGGGCTCAAAACAACATGACAACGGACGGTAAGAGCATCAAGGTAAAAATCTTCGGTTCGGAGTACCCCCTGCGCGGAGAGAGCGAAGAAATGACGAAGAAAGTGGCGGGGTATGTGGATGAAATGATCAGCACCATTTACGAAAAGATCCCCGAACAACCGCCGTTGACCGTTGCTGTCCTATCTGCATTGAACATCACGGAAGACCTATTCAAAGAGAGAGAACGGAACAGGGAGCTTACGGATCTTGTTGAGCAAGAAGTAGAGAAGATCAGTGAGCACCTGGATCAATGCCTTAGGGCTCAAGCGTAGTAGACGTTCTTTTCCTGTTCTTTACATAAAAGATGGTGCGTTGATCAAACCGCACTGTCAGCCTAAGACCGGATTGAAATAATCCGGTTGGTGAGTCAAACATATTAAAGAATCTGACAAGTAACTTTAATAGGGAACTCGACTCATGGGCGTCTTATTACGGGCCTCGATCCCGCCCCGGTGAAAGCCGGGCGGGGTTCTGCTCCGGTTCCGCTCACCGCGGGCCGGGCGGACAGTGGAAGTAAGAAACGCTCAGGGGAGTACCCACCGTGTCTTGAAAGAGATTCTTCAATACACATTGACTTCCAGGCTGCGTGCGGTTTTTTTTATGCCCTTGATCGTGCGGAGTTGTGGGGATTCACCTTGGAGGGAGCATGACGTTTGAACTCATCATCATAATTCCGGCTCTCCTGGCCATCTCGGGGGGATTTTTCGCCCTGGGGTGGTATTACAACATCAGGAGCGGCAGGAACAAGGTCGAAAGCGCGCAGTCCCGCGCCGAAAAGATCATTTCCGAAGCGGAAAAAGACGCCGGCAATCTCAAGAAGGAGAAGCTTCTTGAGGTAAAGGACGAATGGTACAAGAAGAAACAACAGTTCGAACAGGAAGCGACCGCGAAGCGAAGCAAACATCAGGCCTTCGAGAAGCAGCTCGCCGACCGGGAGGAGAACCTTGAACGCAAGGTTGAAATGTTCAATAAGAAAGAAAAGGATATCGGCGCGCTTAAAGTGACGCTTGAAGAGCGTCTGAAGAGCATCGATGAAAAAAATGCCACGCTCGCCCGGGTCCTCGTCGAGGAAAACCAGAGGCTGGAGCGATCCTCCGGACTATCCCGCGAGGAGGCGAAGAGGATCCTGATCGAGAACCTTACGAACGAAACGAAGTCGGAAGCTTCCCAGATGCTGAAAGAAATTCGCGACACTGCCAGGGGCGAGGCGAAGAAGGAAGCTCAGAAAATCATCATCCAGGCGATCCAGCGTACCGCGGCCGATCATTGTGTCGAGACCACCGTCAGCGTGCTCCATATCCAGAGCGATGAGATGAAGGGCCGGATCATAGGGAAAGAGGGGAGGAACATCAAGGCGTTCGAGGCTGCCACCGGGGTCGATGTCATTGTGGACGATACGCCCGAGGCGGTGATCCTCTCCGGTTTCGACCCCCTTCGCCGAGAGGTGGCCCGCATCGCCCTCGAGCGGTTGATCGCCGACGGGCGGATCCATCCGGCAAGGATCGAGGAGGTGGTGGAAAAGGTGAGACAGGAGCTTGATGAGGAACTTCTCCATGTGGGGGAAAACGCCATCCTGGAGAGCGGGTTGCACGGAGGACATCAAGACTTGCTTCGGTTCATCGGTCGAATGAAATACCGTTCCAGTTACGGCCAAAACCTTCTCTCGCACAGTCTCGAGGTGGCCCACCTGACCGGGCTGATGGCGGCGGAATTCGGATTTGATGCGCACATCGCGAAACGCGCCGGCTTGCTCCATGATATCGGCAAAACCGTCGACCGGAATGTCGAGGGGCCCCACGCGCTTGTCGGGTATGACCTGGTCAAGAAATTCGGGGAGCATCCGATTGTCGTCAATGCAGTCGGATCGCATCACGAGGATATTCCCATGGAGCATCCGATAGCGGCCCTCGTGCAGGCCGCAGATGCCATCAGCGGGGCGAGACCGGGTGCGAGGCGGGAATCGGTCGAGGCGTACGCGAAACGGCTCGAACGCCTCGAAAGCATGGCAAAATCTTTTGACGGGGTCTCCAACACGTACGCGATTCAGGCGGGACGGGAAATCCGTGTCATTGTGGAGCATGAGAAAATCGACGACGCGAGGGCGGATCAGCTCGCCCACGACATCGCGAAGAAAATCCAGGCGGAAATGGGGTATCCCGGGCAGATTAAGATCACGGTGATTCGTGAAACCCGTGCAATCGCCTACGCCCGGTAGCCGCGACCTTCAGGTCGTGTGCAGTTTAACGCAGGCTAAAGCCTGCGCCTACCAAACCCAGGGAATCGGTAGGCGCGACCTTCAGGTCGCGTTCTCATGAGGATAAACCTGAAGCAGAGAGCCACACCACTCTCCATAGGGATTACAGGGGGAATCGGAAGCGGTAAGACGGCCGCCGCGAAGATCTTCGGCACGCTCGGCGCGAAAGTCCTTTTCGCGGACGAGATTGCCTCCCGGCTGATCGACGGAGAGCGTGAAACACGGAACCGGATCAAGCGGGCGCTCGGTCCGGGCGCGCTTCTGCCCGACGGATCGCTCGACAGAAAGGCGGTGGCAAAGCTGGTTTTCAACGACGACCGTTTGAAAGCCAGGCTCGACGAAATTGTCCACCCCGCCGTCCTGGCGGCAATCGGCGGCGAGATTACAAGGTTCAGGCGCTCCGGCAAGGAGCCGATGCTTATGGTCGAGGCGGCCATCCTCTACGAGGCCCACGCCGAGGATCTGTTCGATTACGTAATCGTCATCGATGCCCCCGAAAAAGACCGCATCGAGCGCGTCATGACAAGGGACCACTCGAGCCGCGCAGAGGTGCTCCAGCGTATGCGGGCGCAACTCCCCGCGGCGGCCAAGGTTGCGAGGGCGGATTTCGTCGTGCGGAACTCCGGGGATCTCCGAACCCTGGCTCAACATTGCAGGTTCGTCCACCGGATCCTCACCGGCCTCGCCTCATCGGGTCACCCGCCGTCCGCATAGCCCTCCTCCTTCATGAAAATCCAATCTGATGTCCTGATCATCGGGAGCGGGATCGCGGGCCTCTCGTTCGCCCTCAAGGCTGCGGCCCACGGTTCGGTTTCTCTTATCACGAAGAAGCAGAAGGCCGAATCCAACACGAACTATGCCCAGGGCGGCATCGCGGCCGTCGTCGCGCCGGACGATTCCTTCGATCTGCATATCCGGGATACGCTGGATGCGGGCGTCGGCCTCTGCCACCGCGATGCCGTCGAGCTGCTCGTGGAGGAAGGCCCGGAACGCCTCAGGGAGCTGATGCAGATGGGCGTCGATTTTACCAAGGACGAAGGAGGACTCGATCTCGGCCGCGAAGGGGGCCATTCGCGGAACCGTATCGCGCACGCGCACGACCGGAGCGGCTGGGAAATCGAACGCGCCCTCCTCCAGCAAATCAGTTCCCACCCCCGGATTTCCGTCTTCGAGAATCACCTCGCGATCGATCTGATCACGGAGCACAACCTCGGAGTTCCGATTTCGAGATCGACGCCGATTCATTGCTGGGGGGCGTATGCGCTCGACGTCAAGGACAATATCGTGAAGTCTTTTCTGGCGCCGCTCACGATTCTCTGCAGCGGCGGAGCGGGCCAGGCGTACCTCCACACGACAAATCCTCCCATCGCCACCGGGGACGGAATCGCCATGGCATACCGTGCCGGAGCGACGATCGCAAACATGGAGTTCATACAGTTCCACCCCACGACGCTCCATCATTCCGGCTCACCGGCGTTCCTGATCTCCGAGGCGATCCGGGGATTCGGGGCTGTTCTCCGGACCGCTTCCGGAGAAGAGTTCATGCAGCGCTACGATCAGAGAGGATCCCTGGCGCCCCGCGACATCGTCGCGAGGGCCATCGACACCGAACTGAAGCGGAGGGGAGACCCCTACGTGCTTCTCGACCTGCGCCATCTCGATCCGGCGCAGGTCCGTGAACGCTTTCCCAATATTTACGAGACCTGCCTCATGAAATACCGTCTCGATATCACGAGGGAACCGGTGCCGGTCGTCCCCGCGGCCCATTATTCGTGCGGCGGGGTCCTCACGGACCTGAACGGCCGGACATCGATCGGGCAATTGTACGCGTGCGGCGAAGTGGCGATGACGGGCGTCCACGGTGCAAACCGGCTTGCCAGCAATTCCCTGCTGGAGGCGGTTGTCTTCTCGCATCGGGCGTATCTCGACGCCCGGGAGCAGCTGAAAAAGCGAGCGTCCGGCCTTCCTTCCGTTCCGGACTGGGATGAGAGCGGGACCTTCGACGCGGAGGAATGGGTCCTGATCGAACACGACCGGACCGAGATTCAACAGATCATGTGGGATTACGTCGGGATTGTCCGCTCCGACCGCCGGCTCGAGCGCGCGCGAAGGCGCCTTCGGTTGATTACGGATGAAATCGAGGAGTTCTACAAGCGGACCAAGGTCGTGGAAGGGCTCATCGAACTGAGAAACCTCGCGACGGTCGCGACGCTCATCGTCCGGTGCGCGATCACCCGCAAGGAGAGCCGCGGACTCCACTTCACCACCGATTATCCCGGACGGGACGACGAGCACTGGTGCAGGGATACGCTTCTCTCGCTCTGGGACGAGCCCGAAACCTTGAGTCCCGGCTGATTTTTCCCTATATTCCTCCATGAACAAAGACCCCCGGGAACGCGGGCCGGCCCCCGCACCCGATAAGCCGCGCGATCACTGCGGCGTCTTCGGCGTGTACGGACATCCGCAGGCCGCCCTCCTCACCTACTACGGCCTCCTCGCCCTCCAGCATCGCGGACAGGAGGGATCGGGCATCGTCACCTCCACCTTCGACGAGAAGCAACGAAAGAAACGCTTCTGCGTCCACAAGGACTTTGGCCTGGTGAACGACGTCTTCCGCGACGGGGAGCTCCTGACGAACGTCCTCCGGGGCAGCGTGGCGATCGGGCATAACCGGTATTCCACGGCGGGCTCGGCGGACAACAAGTTGAATATCCAGCCGCTCATCGTCAATTACCGCGACGGCAACATCGCGGTCTCCCATAACGGCAACCTCACGAATTTCAACAAGATCCGGAGCGCCCTCCAGGACCAGGGGACGATTTTTCAGACCACGTCCGACACGGAGATCATCCTGCATCTGATCGCCCGGAGCCGGGAGACGGATCAAATCAAGCAGATTATCGACGCGTTGAACCAGGTCGAGGGGGCATACTCGCTCGTGATCCTCACCGACAACGCGCTGATCGCGGCGCGTGATCCTCACGGATGGCGGCCCCTTGCCGTCGGGAAACTGGATCAGGGGTATGTGATCGCCTCCGAAACGTGCGCGTTCGACACGATCAACGCGGAGTATATCGGGGAGGTCGAGCCCGGCGAGGTCGTGGTGATCGACGAGGAAGCGGTCCGGACGGGGCGCATTAAGTCGTTCCATCTCCGCAAGTCGAACACAAGGCCGCATTATTGCATCTTCGAATATATCTACTTCTCCCGGCCCGACAGCCGGGTATTCGGCGAGAGCGTCGACACCGTCCGCCGCCAGCTCGGCAAAGCCCTCGCGCAGGAGCACCCGGTTCGCGGCGACGGGCCGCAAGACAGGCTCGTGGTCATCAACGTGCCCGACTCGAGCAACACCGCGACGCTCGGCTACGTGAGCGAGAACAACAAGCTCGGAAATGAAAGCAAGTTTGAGATGGGCCTCATCCGGAGCCATTACGTCGGAAGGACCTTCATCCAGCCCGGACGCGACTCGCGTGAGACGAAGGTCCGCACGAAATTCAACACCGTGAAGAGCGTGCTGAAGGGAAAGAAAGTCGTCATTATCGACGACTCGATCGTGCGGGGCACGACCGCGAGGCAGCTTGTCAAGCTCGTACGGGGGGCGGGGGCGAAGGAGATCCATGTCCGCGTCACCGCGCCGCCGATCCGTTTCCCGTGCCATTATGGAATGGATTTCCCGAGCGAGGAGGAACTGATCGCAAACAGGTGCGGCGGCGACACCGGGCGGGTCGGGGAGGAGCTCGGAGTCGACACGCTGGGATACCTTTCGCTCGGAAAGCTCCTCGCCTCGGTCCCGCAGAACAGGGGCGCTTCGTACTGTACCGCCTGCTTCAGCGGGGAATATCCGACCCCCATCGACTCCGGGAGTTCCAAGGATGAGCACGAGACCTGATCGCGGATGCCGGATTCCATCTGGACTGTCTCCAACCTGCTGACGATCTTACGGGTCCTCCTCGTCATTCCCATCGCATACCTGCTTCTGCTCGGCGATCCCTTTTCGCGGATGCTCGCGGTCCTCTTGATCGCCGCCGCCACGGCGACCGATTTTCTCGACGGGCTGATCGCGCGGAAACTCCATCAGGTCACGGAGTTCGGGAAGATCCTCGACCCGGTCGCGGATAAGATTGCGGTGGGTGTAGTGGCCTGGATTCTGACCCAACAGGGGAAATTGCCGGTCTGGTTCCTGGTCACGGTCCTCCTGCGGGACGGCGCGATATTTTTCGCCGGGGTCTATCTCCGCCGCGCGCGGGGAATCGTCCTGCAGTCGAACCAGGCGGGCAAATGGGCGGTGACGGCGATCGCCGCATTGATCCTGTTGAGCGTCCTGGACCCGCCGGGGACGGAGTGGCTGCACCTTCTCCTCCTGACGGCAAGTACCGTGTTGCTGGCGATTTCATCCCTGCTTTACCTGAGGCGGTTTCTGGCGGTCCGCAGCGGGAGTGAAGCGGGCCTATCGTAATGGAGAGACTTGATGGGATTTCTTGACGCCTTCCGGCTCTCGCGGCTCAAGGAGGGGCTTGCGAAGACGCGCGAGAACCTGGCGGGAAAAATTCACAGAATCCTCGCGGGCAAGACGAAGATCGACGACGAGCTGATCGGCCGGCTCGAGGAGGCCCTCATCGGAGGAGATGTCGGGGTCGCGACGGCCACGAAGATCATCGATTCGCTCAAAGAAAAGGTCAGGAAGGAGCGCTTCGAGAGCCCGGCGGAACTTGATACCCTCCTGAGGGGCGAGGCGCGCCGGCTTCTTGCGGGGGCGCCCGGAGGGGAAACCGACCCGTTCGCCCTGCCTCTTGCGGGAGGTCCGCATGTGATCATGATCGTGGGGGTCAACGGTGTCGGGAAGACCACTACGATCGGGAAACTCGCCTACAACTACCGGAAGGCGGGGAGAACTGTGCTGATCGCGGCGGCGGACACCTTCCGGGCGGCCGCAAACGAACAGCTGGAGATCTGGGCGAAGCGGGCCGGAGTCGAGATCATTCAGCAAACCCACGGGGCGGATCCCGCGGCCGTTTCGTTCGACGCGCTGAAATCAGCCCAGGCCCGCGGGATCGACCTTCTGATCATCGATACCGCCGGCCGGCTTCACACGAAGCTCCACCTGATGGAAGAATTGAAGAAAATAAGGCACGTGCTCCAGAAACTCGTTCCGGATGCGCCGCACGAGGTCCTGCTCGTCCTTGACGCGTCCACGGGCCAGAACGCGATACAGCAGGCGAAGCATTTTACGGCGGCAGTCGGGGTAAGCGGCCTGATTGTGTCGAAGCTTGACGGCACCGCCAGGGGGGGTGTCGTCCTTGCGATTGCCGACGAGCTCGGCATTCCCGTCCGTTATATCGGCGTCGGCGAGCAGCTCGACGACCTGCAGCCGTTCGACCCGAACGCGTTCATCGACGCCCTCTTTGAGACCTCCCCTTGAAACTCTCCTATCGCCATATCAAGCTCCGCCTGGCGCATCCCTTCACGATCTCCCGGAGCTCCGATACCGTGAGGGACTCCGTCGTCGTCAGGCTCGAGCACGGCGGCATTTCCGGCACGGGGGAAGCGGCCCCTTCCCCGCGTTACGGCGAGTCGGCTTCCACCGTGGCTTCGTTCCTCAGGAAGCTCGATCTCGGGAAGTTCGAAGACCCTCTCCGTCTGGAGGAGATCCTCTCCCATGTGTCGGAGGCCGCGGAAGGGAATAGTTCCGCGAAAGCGGCCGTGGATATCGCGCTGCATGACTGGGCAGGCAAGAAGCTCGGACTTCCCCTCTGGAAGCTCTGGGGCCTGACGAAAGAGGAGACCCCCATGACTTCGTTCACGATCGGGATCGCTCCCGACCAGGAGCTCGAGCAAAAGGTGCTTGAAGCCGCGCCCTACCCGATGCTGAAAGTGAAAGTGGGCGCCGGGGGAGATAAGCATCTCGTTTCCTTCATACGCTCGATCACCGACAAGAGGATGAGCGTCGATGCGAACGAAGGATGGAGGTCGAAAGAGGAGGCGCGCGACCTGATTCTCTGGCTTGAAGAGAAGGGGGTTGAATTTGTCGAGCAGCCGCTCCCCGCGCGGGACCTCGACGGCACCGCCTGGCTGAGGGGACAAGTTCGTCTTCCCCTCTTCGCCGACGAGAATGCGGTTGCGCCGTCCGATCTTCCCCTGCTGCGGGGGATCTTCGACGGAATCAACATCAAGCTCATGAAATGCGGGGGTTTGCGGGAAGCCCTGAAGATGATCCACACTGCGAGGGCCATGGGGATGAAAATCCTGATTGGATGCATGATCGAGAGTTCGGTGGCGATTTCGGCCGCGGCGCATCTCTCTCCCCTCGCCGACTATGCCGACCTTGACGGAAACCTTCTGATCACCAACGATCCCTTCACGGGCGTCGGCGTCCGCCATGGGAAGTTACTCCTCAATGAACGCCCGGGGCTCGGCGTGCGGCGAAGAGCGGCGGGACGGGGATAGGGAGGGGGCAAACCATGGCGCAGACCATCAGAGTCCTCCCGGAGCATCTGGCGAACAAGATCGCCGCGGGGGAAGTGGTACAACGTCCCGCATCCGCGGTCAAGGAGCTCCTGGAGAACTCCATCGATGCGGGCGCCCGGTCAATCACGATCGTGATCGCGCACGGCGGCAAATCGATGATCCGGATCGTGGACGACGGGGGAGGGCTGGGCCCGGAAGACGCCAGGCTCGCGTTCGAACGGCATGCCACGAGCAAGATCTCCTCGTACGAAGATATCGAAAACATCAGGACGCTGGGCTTCCGGGGCGAAGCGCTCGCCTCGATCGCCGCGGTCGCGCAGGTGGAGATGCGAACCCGGAGGCCGGAGGACGAAGTCGGGACGAAGATTCGCATCGAGGGAGGTGTCATGGCCGAGCCTCTTCCCGAGGCCTCACCTCCCGGAACCTCCCTCACGGTCCGGAACCTGTTTTACAATACCCCCGCCAGGCGCAACTTCCTGAAAAACGACGCGGCCGAATACAAGCAGGTGTATGATGTGGTTCAGCGAATCGCATTGTCTCATCCCTCGATCGCCATCACGCTCATGAGCGGGGATGAGATGATCCTCGATCTTCCGGCCTCGACTCCCGCCGGGCGTGTCGAGTCCGTGTTCGGAGCGGCGGCGGCGAAGTCGATCATCCCGTTTGAGGAGAGATCCGAACCGCTGGGCATCAGGGGATTCCTCGGGAAACCCGGTTTCGCCCGGAAAACTCGCGCCGAACAGTATCTCTTCCTGAACCAACGGTTCATCCTCAACCGCTCTGTCAACCACGCGGTCTTCAAAGCCTACGAGCACCTCCTTGAGAAGGGTAGCTTTCCCTTCTTTCTCCTCTTTCTCTCGATCGACCCCCGCCGGGTCGATGTCAACGTCCATCCCTCAAAAATGGAAGTGAAGTTTGCCGATGAGAGTATGATCTACCGGATCGTTCACTCGGCTGTCCGGAAGGCGCTCTCGGCCAACGATCTCATCCCGACGGCGGAACTGAGGGAGGGGACGCCGGAGCGGGGCTCGGGGCTCGTCTTCAGGCAGGAAGGGGAGCATGCCGGCCTGCGGGTTGCCGACTGGAAGGAGCTCATCCGGACGCCGTCACCTCCCCGTGAAGGGCCTCAGGCGCCTGTCTCCCTCCCCGGGGGTGCCGGGAGCGAGGGGGAGGCCGTCCGTAGCGCCCCTTCTCCGACGGCGCCGATCTGGCAGGTGCATAATAAATACATCATGACGCCTGTCGAAAACGGAGTGCTCGTGATCGATCAGCATGCCGCCCACGAACGGGTTATCTATGAGCGAACGATCGAGCGCTTCAACGAATCGGTCCCGAATGCGCAGCAACTTCTCTTCCCGCACACCTTTGAGCTCACCCCCGGAGATGCCGCGCTCGTTCGGGAACTCTTGCCGCTCCTTGAACGGCTCGGGTTCAACCTGAAGATGTTCGGAAAAACGACCGCGGTCATCGACGGCGTCCCGGCCGATATCAGGCCGGGGAGTGAAAAAACGATCCTGCGGGAGATTGTCGATCTGTTCAAAGAGGATTCGCAGAACGTGGAGCTTGAACCCCGGGAGAAGCTCGCCAAGAGCTTCTCCTGCCGGGCGGCGGTGAAGTCGGGCGATCCGTTGAACGTCGCGGAGATGCATTCGCTTTTGGACCAGCTTTTTGTCACCAGGATTCCTTACTCCTGCCCGCACGGCCGCCCCGTCATGATCCGGCTCTCGTTGACCGAACTCGACCGGAAGTTCGGCAGGACATCCTGAAGGGAGGAGATACGGCGCTCATTTCAATACTGGTTCTCAGTCTCAACCTCTCATTCGCGACGTGGGCGATGGGGGGCGTGCCGGGGGGCGGAGGAGGCAGACCCGGCCTGAGGAATATCTCGCCGCGGGATACCATTCGCCCGTCCGGCGGCTCGACCGCCGGGCACACCCCGTTCCGCCAGCGGTTCACGGGATGGACGGCGTCAGGACGGGCCCCCGGCAACCTCCGGATCGAGCCCCCGAACCATTCCCGCGCCGCACGACCTGCAGCCTCAGCGGGGACGATAACGCGGGGATCGGCGGATAGCTCGGGCAACAGCTTCCGGGAAGAGTGGGTCAAGACTGTTTCTTCCGAAGGTGACGCGTCGAATGACGTCGCGAACTGCGTCGCGGTCGATCGTGAAGGAAACGTCTACGTGGCGGGCGTAAGCGATGTCACTTACAGCGGGGGGGACTTCCTGCTGATCAAATACACGCCGGACGGAGCGACCGTCTGGACCGCGCGATTTGAGAACTCGCCGAACTCCTACAACGAACCGACAGCGCTCGCCGTGGATTCCGCAGAAAACGTCTACGTCACCGGGTACGGGTCCGGTTCAGAGGACAATGCCGAATACATCACGGTCAAGTATGACAGAAACGGGCTGCGGCAGTGGGTCGCGACGCATGACGGTTCCCCCGACAGCACGGACGTGGCGACCTCGATCGCGCTCGATTCCCATGGAAACGTCTACGTGACCGGTTATGGCTACGGGGCCTCCACGGATCTGGACTATGTGACGGTCAAGTACAACAGCGCGGGCGCGGAGGAATGGGCTCTCCGCTATGACGGGACAGCTCACGGTATCGATATCGCAACCGGCGTCGCGGTCGATCCCGCCGGAAATGTCACCGTGACGGGTTTCAGCGCGGGAGCGGGCTCAGGCTTCGACTACGCCACGGTCGGCTACACCCCGGGTGGAGTGATACGCTGGGTGAACCGGTACAACTCGCCGTCGAACGGAGACGATTTCGCGATCGGGATGGTTGTGGACGACTCTGCCCGTGTGATCGTAACGGGGAGTTCCTCTGCCCCGGGCTCCGGTTATGACTATGTCACCCTCGTCTACACCTCTCCCGGCCAACCCCTCTGGAGCGCGAGGTACAACGGAGCGGCGAACGGAGACGATCTGGCTACCGGAGTGGGCTGCGACGCGTCCGGAAATGTTTACGTGACAGGCACCAGCATCGGGGCCGGAACGCTCCAGGATTTTGCGACGATCAAGTACAACCGCGGAGGGAGCCAGAAATGGGAGGCACGCTTCAACGACCGGGAAAACGGACCGGATATCGCGGCCGGGCTTGCGGTCGGGCGGAGCGGAAGAGTGTTCGTAACCGGCAATACCAGGTACGCTTCCGGATTGCACTCCGATTATTCGACCGCGATCTACGACTCGGCCGGCACGCTTATCACTTCATCCCTCTATAACGGCACGGGCAGCGGAGAGGATATCCCGGCGGCGATCGCGCTCGATTCCGACGACAACGCCTACGTCACGGGCGCGAGCAACGGAAATGCATCCGACTTTGCGACCATAAAGTACGTCTCGGGGAAGATCGAGGGATGGCCGGGGAGTTACTCGAGCGGTCTCGGAGGCGACAGGCCTGCGGCAATGAGCACCGACCGTTCCGGGAACGTCTATGTGACAGGCGCGAATTCGACCGATCTGAGGAGCGTCAAGTTCGATTCAACCGGGGTTCTGCAGTGGGTGGCCGTCTTCAGGGAGCTTCGCAATCCGGTCGCCGCCGGATTGGCGGTCGACAGGGACAGAAACGTCTACGTGACCGGGTATGGCGCCAATTCTTTTGGGGAACTCGATATTGTGACGATCGCCTACGACCCGGGCGGAACCCGGTTGTGGGCCGCAATCTACGCCGGCCCTTCGGCCACGGACGACCGGGCGGTGGCGATCGCACTGGACGATCAGCGCAACGTCTACGTGACGGGCTCGAGCCACAGTTCCGCCACGGGCGATGATTTCCTCACCATCAAGTTCGACTCACACGGAACGCTCCGCTGGGCGGCCGTGTATGACGGGCCCGCGCATACCACCGACGATCCGTCGGCGCTCGCGGTCGACAAGTCGGGAAACGTTTATGTGACCGGGTCAAGCGTCCGCTTCAACACTTCAAACGACTATGCGACGATCAAATATGATCCGTCAGGAGTCCGGCAATGGGTCGCCTACTACGACGGGCCGGGAGACGGTTCCGACTACGCGACCGCCCTCGCGCTCGGGGGAAGCGGCGCGGTCTATGTCACCGGCAGGAGCTACGGGAGGAACACTTCCACAGATTATGCCACGGTCAAATACAGTCCGCTCGGAATCCGGCAATGGGTTGCGCGCCTGAACGGGCCGGGCAACGGAGTGGATGCTGCGACCGCGATTGCCATCGATCCGGCGGAACATGTGATCGTGACCGGTTATTCCTACAACTCCGTGACGAGCTTCGATTATCTGACCGCCCGGTACGACTCCGGGGGCGCCTACCAGTGGAGCCGCACGTACATCGGGACCGGCGGGGGAATCGACCGGCCGGTGGGCCTGGTGCTTGACCGGACCGGAAATATCTTCGTCACCGGCACCAGCCTGGGCGCGGGCTCCGGCAACGACTTTGCCACGATCGAGTACGATGCCGCCGGATTCGAGCAAGTCCCGAAAATTTACAACGACCAGTCGAACTACGACGACGAAGCCGTGGCCATCGCCGTCGATTCCTCCGGGGGGATCTTCGTCGCAGGAGCCATTCCCGCCGATTCGGTGGACAGTTATTTCGTCATCAAGTATAATTCGAACGAAGCCCCCGAATGGCCGAAACGGTATGACGGCTCCGGGGTCAGTTTCGACGTGGTGGACGCCATGGTGCTCGATAACGCCGGGAATGTCTACATCACCGGAGGGAGCTTTAGCGCGGCCAGCTCGATGGATCTCATGACCGCAAAGTACGACCCGGCGGGTCTCCTGCTCTGGTCCGCCCGCTATGGGGGAATCGGCGAGTCGTACGAAGAGGGGCGGGGGATCGCCATCGACAGGGAAGGAAATGTCTGCGTGACGGGGCTGGGCTTCAACTTGCGGGGCCTCACCGACTATGTCACGGTGAAATATACTCCCGGGGGGGTCCAACAGTGGGCGGCCGTGTTTAACCGCCTCGGCAACGGCTATAATTTTCCGCGGGCGATCGCCGTCGATAACAACCTGGATATCTATGTCGCAGGGACCGCCTACAACGGGACCAATTTTGACATCACCGTCATTAAGTACGACGCTGCCGGCGTCGCCCAGTGGGCTCCCACCTATAACGTCAGCTACGACGGGGGGAGCGACGACGCGGCCGTGGCGATGGCGATCGACAAGAAGAACAACTACTATGTGACGGGATACAGCTATGGCAGCGCGTTAGATTACGTCACGATCAAGAACGGGGGGGCGTGGGTTGCGCGATACGACGGCCCCGCGGGAGGGGATGACCGGCGGGCCGGGATCGCAATCGACTCCGCAGGGAATGTCTACGTTACCGGATCGAGCCTTGATACCTCGTACGGATATAATGACATCGCGACCGTCGCCTATGCTCCTTCAGGAAAGCAAAAATGGGTCGTGAGGGACAGCACGGGATTCCGGAGCTCGGCCGAAGCAGCCGGAATCGCGGCGGACCGGTACGGGAACGTCTACGTGGCGGGCGACCGGTACGACTCGACCTATACGTTTTCCGATTTTCTGACAGTCAGGATCGATTCATCGGGGGGAGAACATTGGAAGGCGCTCTACGACGGCACCGGGCATGCCGACGACCTGGCATCGGTCCTTAAACTCGACAGGCAGGGGAATATCTATGTGGGAGGGGAGAGCATGGGCCCGGGCCGCACGTATGACTATGCGGTGGTGAAGTACAGGCCCGACGGGACGAGCGATTGGGACGCGAGGCACAAGGCGCTCGCTAATTCGACCGATGCAGTCCGCGCTCTGGGCCTCGACACGGCAGGAAACGTCTATGTGTCGGGAACAAGTTCGTCGTACCGCTGGCAGGTTGTCAACACGGTCAAATATTCACAGGGTGTTTCATCCGTGGATCCCCCTCACGCCGGCGCGCCCTCGGCGTTCAGGGTCGATCAGAATTATCCGAATCCCTTCAACCCCCGGACAACGATCCGGTACATCCTGTCGCACAGGGAGCACGTCCGGGTGACGGTTTATGACATGCTCGGTCGCGAGATTTCGACCATAGTTGACCGGATGGAGGATCCTGGAACACACGCGGTGCAATTCGACGCCGGAACTCTCTCCACCGGCGTGTACTTCTATCGCGTCTGGACCTCCGGAGGCGACGTCACCTCGATGAAGATGGTCGTGATCAGGTGATCTATCCGGCAATCCGCACATCCTCAAGTTGCAGATTCGATGAATTTTGCGTAACTTTGTGATGGCGTCTATGGCCTGCAGGAAGTTTCCACACCTCATCATCGTTCTCCTTCTGACGGCGAGCTATTGCGCGACGGTCCCGTTGCTCTCCGTCGTGCATACTCACCATGCTCTTAACGGTCCTCGAGCGGCAGCGTTCGCGCCGGAAGCAAAGGACAACGCCGGCAAGGAAAATCCCCTCTTCTGTGCGGTGTGCTTCCGCCTGAACTCGACGCAGACAGTCTCCGCCCATACCCCCGGTCTCCCCGCGGTTCACCCGGGGTATGAAATCTTCTCGGAACAGCCCGAAACCGCAATCTGTCCCTTTCTCGCCTTCACCTCTCAGGGTCGCGCTCCTCCTTTCCAGATTCTCTGAATTGGGTGCAACTTCCCAGGCCTGGGAAGTAACTAAGCTGTTCGCACAACAATCGGTGGGCGCATGGAGTGTGCGCTCACGAAGGAGGATTCATGAAGTTTACCCTTGTATTTCTATTCGTCCTGATTTGTCTGATCGTCCGGGTTGCCCCGGCGCAGGACGCCGATAAGCCTGCGGAGCAGCAGCTCACTGAGTTGCGGCGGGAAGTGGCCCAGCTTCGCCAGGACCTCGCCGGCCTGCAGGCGCGGCTTCCACAGGAAGATTCGACTCAAACGGGCGATCTCGATCAACTCGAAGAGCGTCTTGAGCGCCGGGCACAGGAGCTTGAGAACAAAATTGATGCAGTTTCACGGAGCATCGCGCCGATCGCATTCAATCCGAAAATGGTGACTGCGGTAAATCTCGCTGCCCGCTCCGATAACAAGGACGTCCTCGACCCCTCCCCGGAGCATAATGTGATCAGCAATCGTCCCTTCCTGAGGACCGTCGAGGTCGAATTGAGTTCCGCCGTTGACCCCTACGCGTCGGCATTCGCGGTCATTTCGCTGGAAAACGAGGCGGGCAAAGAATTCGGGATCGACGCAGAGGAGGCGTATGGACTTATTAAGCGGCTCCCGCTCATCGAGTCGGCCCCCCTGGGGTTGAAAATGAAGATTGGAAAATACCGCGCTTCCATGGGGGTGGACAACAGGATTCACATCCATGACCTCCCGTGGACCACGCGCCCCCTGATCGTTTCGCGCTACCTGGGCACCGAACATGGAGAGTTTTTCGAGTCCGGATTCAACCCCGTCGGCATGGATCTGGATTTTTACCTTCCAAACCCGTTTCCGGCAACCACGCTCGAAATGAACCTGGATGTCGTCCGCGCGGGCGATATCGCCCTGTCGTACGCGAACCTTCCGCAATCAACTCTGGTCCCGGGGGGCCTCAGGCAGCCGGCCTACATCGGCCATTTGAACCTTTCCAAGGATTGGGAAAACGTGCACTTGCTGACGCTTGGGGCGAGCGCATACGACGAGGAAGGCGATTATCCTGCGCGCGCTTACGGGGCCGACGTCACCTACAAGTGGGCGCCTTCGGAGGAACGCGAGTCACACTCGATCGTCGCAGGGGGCGAGGCGCTTGTCGTGGATCACTTCGATCCTCTGCTCCAACGGATCCATCCCTACGGGTGGTTCGGCTACCTTCAGTATCAGACTTCCTACTGGCTCTATCTGGGCGCACGATATGACTGGATCGAGGATCCGGCCGATGTGAGCACGGTGACAAGAAATATCGGGATTTACGCAAGCTACTACACGACTGAATTTCTGAGGTTCCGGCTGGGGTATGAGCACCGGTGGAGCGACGCCGCCGCCGATGATAACCTCAATACGCTTATCTTCGATCTTAACCTGGTCTTCGGATCTCATCCGACCGAGCCGTACTGGGTAAACCGATAGACGGCATCATGACACATTTTCAGAGGGATTAGAACATGAAGAATATTCGGATCATCATTGCTTTCGGACTCGCATTCCTGGCCGTTCTGCAGTCGCCGGGCCAGGATAAGAAACTGAAAGTCATTACGACACTCAATTACCTCAGGTACGTCGCCCAGCAAGTCGGCGGCGAGAAGGTCGAGGCCCTTGCTCTCGCGAACCCCAAGCAGGACCCCCACTACGTCACGCCGACCCCGCGGATGAACCAGGTCGCAAGCGACGCCGACCTCTTCATCGAGAATGGGCTCTCGCTCGATCTCTGGGCAAAAAATGTTGTCGACGCATCGGGAAATCCGGCGATTCAAACCGGTAGTCCGGGGCATTTGGTGGCCACCACCAACGTGCCTGTGAAGGAATTGCCGACGGAAGTATCCCGTTCGTGGGGAGACATCCACCCTCAGGGAAATCCGCACTGTTGGGTCGATCCCTTCAACGTGAGGATCATCGCCGAGAACATCGCCCTCCGCCTGAGCCAGTTGGATCCAAACAACGGGCCATATTATGAAAAGCGTCTTGAAGAGTATAAGAACAAACTCGACGCTGCGATGTTCGGGGATGAACTTCTGAAGGCCGTCGGTAAGTCCGGCGGGGATATCCTGACCCGCAAAGCGAAGAGCGGCGATCTGCAGGGCTGGCTCAAGTCGAGAAAACTTGATTCGAAGCTCGGGGGTTGGATGAAAAAGGCGCAGCCGCTGAAAGGGCTCAAACTGCTTTCGTATCATAAGACGTACATCTATTTTGCGGACCGCTTCGGGTTTCAGATTATGGGCGAGCTCGAAGAGAAACCCGGGATTCCGCCGCCCCCGCAGCACCGTGATGCCGTCGTCGAGCAGATCAAGCGCGACGGGATCAAGGTGATCCTGAACGACAACTTCTACTCGCGCGAGGCAGCCGACTACGTCGCGAGTAAGACCGGCGCGAAGGTACTCATCACGTACCTCGATGTCGGCGCGGTCGAATCTGTCGATACGTATGAGAAGCTGATCACGTATCTGATTGAAGAAATCGGACAAGCGGCAAGTTAACAAACGGGCAGAGCCAACGAATCTTATGGAACAACTTTTTTATCTCCCTCCCACGATGATCTGGCCTCTGGCGGCCTGTCTCGTTCTGACCGGCATCCACGTTTATCTTGGAGTCCACGTCATCGCGCGTAAAGTGATCTTTGTCGATCTCGCCCTTGCCCAGATTGCCGCTCTGGGGACGGTGATCGGGGTTCTCCTGGGGTATGAGGTCGGAAACGATGCGAACGCGCTTTACCTCTACTCACTTGCCTTTACAATATTCGGCGCGTTCATCTTCTCCATGACCCGCATGCGCGGGGAAAAGGTGCCCCATGAGGCGATTATCGGAATCGTCTATGCGGTGACGTTTGCGGCAACGATCCTTGTCCTTTCCAGGAGCGCCCTGGGCCCCCAGGAGCTCGATCACATCATCAAAGGCGAACTTCTCTGGGTCCAGTCGCATGTCGTCATCAAGACGGCCATCATTTATGCGATTGTAGGCATGTTTCACTTCATCTTCAGGAAGAAATTCATGGCGATATCGTTCAATGTCCAGGAGGCTGAAGCTTCGGGCATGAACGTGCGATTTTGGGATTTCCTCTTCTACATGTCGTTCGGATTTGTCATCACGAGCTCGGTTTCGATTGCGGGCGTGTTTCTGGTGTTCAGCTATCTGGTGATCCCCTCGGTCGGAGCAATGCTTCTCTCCGACAAGTTGAGCACGAGGCTCGCGACCGGGTGGGTGGCGGGATCGATTATCAGCTTCATCGGCGTCAAGATGTCATACAACACGGGTCTGCCGACCAGTCCCGTGATCGTGGTGGTGCTGGCAGCCGCCTTGATCGTCAGCGGGATCGTTCGATATATGCGCCATTCCGAACGAAAACTGATCGCCATCCGGAATCTCGCGGGGGCAGCCGCGATCGTTTTTCTCTTCGTGGCCGGGGTGCTCTTCTTCGGGAAACCCGAGGAGGATCCGCTCAAGCATACGATGCATATGCTGAAGAGTCCGCTCAGCACCGACCGACAGGCAGCGCTGGTAAACCTGGAATCCTCACAAGCCAGCAAGGACCAGTGGCTCGCCACCGTCGTCGGATTGCTGCACGATCAGGACGCGGAGGTGAGAAAAGGGGCGGCCGCCTTGCTCGCCCACACCCGGGAGAAAATGGCGCTGCCCGAAATACTCGACCTCCTGAGAGATCCTTCCGACGATGTGCGGACGTCCGCGATTGAAGCGGTACAAGCTCTCGGCGACAGCGCCTCGGCGGAAAAGCTGATCTCCAGGGGAAGAGAGGAACAGGACCCGGAGATGAAACTCAGACTCATGCGGACGGCCCTCGAACTGGGAAACCCGGATGCAATTCCCCAACTGGTGCGGATCATGAAGGAGGGGGGGCTGTTTGCCGACGATGCCTATGACGCCCTCCACGGGCACCTGCCGATCGTCTTCAGCCGCAACGAACCCGAAAAGGTCGGGCGCTGGTGGAGCGAGAACCGGACCAGGCTTAAGTGGAATGAGAAAACGAAAACATATTCCACCGGGGGACAATCGGGGTGATACGGATACGCCGTCACCCTCCGGGGTTATCCGGCCGCCTCACAGGTGATCCCGCAACTTGCTCCATCAAGAACCTCACGAACCCCCGGTTTTCGATACACAACCGGGGGTGTTCAGGCCCTTTCGCAGCATCTCCATTCGCATGCAGCCGCAGCTCTTTGTATTCCCGCTCCTGAGATTTCCCGCCTTTACGATCGTCGTGTTTCCGCAGGTGCATTGGCAGAGCCAATAAGTCGCCTGGCCCTTCCGTTCGACCTTTCGGATGGCCGCGAGACGACCGAATCTTCCACCCGCGAGGTCCACGCGCAAACGCGAGGCTCCGTTCAGTCCGTTATCCATGATCGATCCTTTCCCATGAATTTCGTTGACTTCTCAGTGTCGCAGACCGGTAACGCCTAGATATGCAGGGCGAGCTTGAAGACGACATTGCGCCGCTCCTCATAGCTCGCGCCGCTGAAGAATACCCCCTTGATCAGGTGGTCGTGATCGAGGATGTTGCCGAGATAGAGCGAGGGTTCAAGCGTCGTTCCGCCGCCAAGCTGAACCGTGTATCCCGCACTGAGATCGAAGATCCAGGAAGGCGCGGTATGGGTTGACGTGTTGAAATCGAACAGGCCGGTCTGGTAGGAGTCCCCGTTGGGGTTGCCGTTCGCCAGACCGGAGCCATAGATGCCGGTGAGATTGATGAAGTAACCTCTCGGTTGATAGTTGATCGACCCCACGATGGAAAGACGCTGGTCGTGATCGAGATCGGTGCCCGGCCCGGCGTCGTCGAAATCCAGGAATCCGCCTGAGATCGTGCCGATTCCGTAGGCGTGGATAACGGAGGTGTTCAGATACCCCGAGAAGGGAGTCGCCGGATCGGAATATGACAGCCCGAGCTCAACCCCGGTGGTTTTCACTTCGGCGATATTGACGGGAGTCTTAATCGCGCTCGAACCGATCGTCTGATCGTCGACGCCCGGGTTTGCATCCTTGTAGTACACGGCAAACTTGGTCCTCAGTCCGAAGCCGAGGCTGCGCGTGTAGACGCCCTCGTAAAAGTCGTCGCGCTCGGGCAACGTCGGCACCGCCGTGTTACTCACGTTGGCCGCAATGGTGCGAAGCCCTTCGATATTGTTCGGCATGAAAATCTTTCCGTAATAGAGGTACGCCGAATTCAGCTCATCGAAGAAGATATTGCAGCGAATGCGCGGGGCCCACTGGCTCTGAAGGGGGGCATCAGGCGCGATATGCTGGTCGTACCGCACACCAAGGTCAAACCTCACCCATTCGGCGGGATGAATCTGAGCCTGGGCGAAGGCCCCGAAATCCGAACCCTTAAAATCGGTGAGGATGGAAGGGCCCGCAGCCCCGGTGCTGTCCTGGGATGTGAAATTCTCCGATCCGCTTACGGTGTTGAAGTTGAGGCCGAGTGCGAACTGGAACTCGTGTTCCAGGCTGGCGTCGTATTTTACTCTCGTGCCGACTGAGGTAAATGACCGGTCTTCGGACAGCAGGTAATTGACCGGGTCACCCGCAAATTGGAAACCCGGCGGATCGTTCAATCCCGGCGAGTAAGTCAACCCGCCCTCGCGAGCGTATCCGCCGATGAACAAGTTGCTCTCCTTATTCTTCTCGGAGGAGAGAACATGATAATAGGACAACGTCTGGAAGGCGTTTTTGGTATTCTGAATGTCCTCAGCAATCCCCTCGGCGGAATCGTACGGCACCTGCGTGTTGGTCTTGCCATAATTCAGGTTGAGCGTGATATAATCGACGTCGCTCATTTCATAGTCAGCTTTGGCGTAGAGAAAATAATCCAATCCATGATCGTGGAAGAGTCTCGCCACCGGGGGATCGATCCGGCGGTCTGTCTCCTGACGCGAGCCCGAAAGGAAAAAACCGAACTTATCCACATGACTGCTCATGGAGAGGCCCTGGCCGTTGGAGTTCAAGGAGCGGAACGAGCCGACCCTGTCGCCCAGGCTGTCGCCGGCCCCGGGGACCAGATAGGTGCCTCCAAAAGTCGATGCGTCGAGATGAAACTGGCCCGTCGGAACCCGGTTTTGAACGTCTATGACCGCCGCAATTTGTCCCCCGTATTCAGCCGGGAATCCCCCGGTCATAAAGACCGCCCGGTCGATCACTTTGGGGTCCACGACCTCGTTCAAGCCTCCGAACACTCCGAGGGGGACCGGGACGCCGTCCACATAATAAACATACTCACCGTGCTGTCCGCGGATATGAACCTCTCCGGTCGGCGCCCGCGCCGCGCCCATAAGATTCTGTTGGACGAGGGCCGTCATGCGGGCGGTAGGGGGAGCATGAAAAGTCTCCGATTCGAATACCTGATCCCCGCTTTTGAGATCGAAAGAGGTGACTCCCACTTCATGTTCCCCGGAAACCACAACCTCGCTTTGGCTCCCGGCGTGCAGAAACACCGAATCGGATGCGCGCTGATCGTCAACGAACACCGAATCGAAAAAATCCTGGTAACCGACAAAATGCACCGAGAGCCTGTACGAGCCCCCCTCAATATCGATGAACTGCGCCATCCCGGAAGGATTGGTAACCTGGCTTCCGACGATCGCCTTATCGCGGCGCAGAATGACCCTCGCGAGCTCGATCGGCATCCTGGTCCCCGCATCCAGGACGTAGACCTTAAAGTGAATATCCCCCCCCGAAGCTCCTGTTACTCCGGCATTTCCGCCTCCGGCCATCGGTTGGGCCATGAGTGCGGCGTGAAAAAAAGTTACGAATGATAAGAAAAAATATAACCTTGCCGTCTGAAAATAATTCATCGTGGTGTCCCTCTCAAAAAGTCAGTGAAAGTGATTGACAGCCTTCGTTTCAACTATCCTGGCTCATAACAGCATATCGCCGCAAGACCGGTCAACGGATCGATCCCGCGACGTAGCTTGGCTCTGAGAGATTCCTCTCAGAGGTGAGACAGTGTCAGGATGGTATCAGGAAAACGAAGGAGGGGGACCGCGGGGCGACTCGGAATGGAGACAAACAGCGGAGGTGCAAACTTCCTGGGTGTGACCGACCAGGCCCGCGCGATACGTCGCGGGCACAAATGTGGGAGAAGAAACTCTCGCGGTGAAATTTGCGGCGCGATAACAGGCAAGGCAGAAATGGCCCGGGCCCCAGTCGCTCTGCAGACCTTTCGCGCCCGCGCCGTTGCTCGCCAGAGCCTGGACGGGGTTCGGCGTGCCGAATACGAAATCGGTATGCCCGAAGTCGGCAAAGAGGACTGTGAAGAGCTGGGCCGCAATGATAGCGACGGCCAGTATTTTTCCGGAAAGCTTCATCGATCGTGATAAGATAGGCAGATCGCCTGACTAATGCAAGCCGGTCACCCGGGAATGTATTGACTCTCAGAGCCCAAAGTCCTATATTCCGTTCGCAATGGGACTAAATGGCTCGACAACGATCATAACGGGAGGCACCGGGGCGCTCGGCCAGGTTGTCGCCCGGCGCTTCCTTGAACAAGGTTCCAATGTCGCCAGTTCCTACCTCGTCGAGGACGAACTGAAGCGGCTCTCAGAGGAGTTCAAACAAAAGGTGTTCATCGTCAGGGCCGACGTATCCAAGGACGAGGAAGTGACGGCGCTCTTTCAAAAGGTTATTGCCCGTTTCGGCCGCGTCGACATTCTCATCAATATCGTGGGAGGCTTTCTGCCGGGCCGCAATGTCAGGGAGTTGAAGACCAGCGATTGGGATCTGATGATGGGGATGAACCTCAAAACGGTGTTTCTCTGCACCCGTGAATTTCTTCAAAAACTGGGGGATGCGACATACGGACGTATTATCAGCATGGCTGCGATGGCCGCCTTGCGCCCCAGCGCAGGACGGGCGCCCTACGCGGTCTCAAAAGGGGGTGTCGTCACGCTGACGCAGACCCTCGCCGAGGAGTTGAAGGGGACCGGGATTACCGCAAATGCCATAGCCCCAAGCATCATCAAGACGCAAGCCAATTCCGAAAGCATGCCGGACGCCGATTCCTCCAGGTGGGTCACACCGGAAGAAATCGCCGAACTGATGCTGACGCTCTGCTCGGAGAGCGGGCGGTCTGTCAACGGCGCCTGCATTCCCGTCTTCGGAGGCGTCTGAGCGGATGGCTCTTCTCGAGAAGATTGCCGATGATATGAAGTCCGCGATGAAATCGCGGGATCAGCTGCGGCTTGAAACCCTGCGAATGATCAGGGCGGGCTTGCTCGAAAAGCAGGTTGAGAAGCGTCCCTCAGGCGGCATGACGGCGGAAGACGAAGTCGCGGTGCTGAATTCCGCCGCAAAGAAACGGAAGGAAGCGATGAGCGTGTACCGGGAGAAGGGGAGGGAGGATCTCGCATCCGTGGAGGAAAAGGAACTCGGCATCATACAGGAGTATCTCCCGAAGCAGCTTTCGGCGGGTGAGATCGAGGAGGTTGTCAAGAGGATAATAGGCGCATCGGGGGCATCGACCGCCGCAGATTTTGGCAAGGTGATGCCGCTGGTGATGAAAGAACTCAAGGGCAAGGCTGACGGGCGCTCGATCCAGGAGACCGTCAAGAGATTGCTCGGAAACTGAGGGACTGATGAACTTTACCGATATTCTGATCCTGCTGGGAATCGCGGTGTACATGGTTCTCGGCTTCCGCGACGGATTCCTGAAGAAAGTCTTCGCCATACTCGGATTGTGGGGCGGCCTCGTCATTGCCACCAAATACATGGCGCCGGTTGGCGATTTGTTCCTCGGCTGGTTCGGCTGGTCGGATGAAGTCTCTGTCGTCATTGCGTTCTGCTGCCTCTTCCTCGCGGTGACGGTTGTCGTAAATCTCTTCTACCGCTGGTTCGGCAAGAGCGACACCGAATCGTTGAAATTCACCTCAAGGATCGCGGGTGCGCTTCTCGGGGCCGGGCAGGGAGCCGTCGCGATCAGCCTGCTGCTCCTGATGTTCAACGTCTTCGATGTGCCATCCCCCGATTCTCAAAATGAATCCCTGCTCTACAAGGAGTGGATCGGGATCGCTCCCACCGTCTTCGACGCCACCACCACCTGGATTCCCGATTCCAAGGCCTTCTTCGACGAAGTCGAGGTAAAATTGCAAAAATTGAAGGGCGCTCACTGACGCTGCATGCGCGAGTTTCTACACTCCTTCTCCCGGCTGGAACTCGATAAGGTAAAGCAGCGAATTCAGAATTATACCCTCTCGCCTCTCGGGCGGGAGCACGTGGAGAACCTCGCCCCGTCCGCCGATCTCGAGGAGGTCCGGCACAGCCTCGCCGGCGTCTCCGAGATGAAGCGGTTGCTCGAGACGGACGATTACCCCCCGCTCGAGAACGTCTTCGATATCAGAACCAGCCTGAGCCGGGCGTCGATCGAAAATTACATCCTTTCGTCTGCGGAACTGCACCAGATCGCGCTGGTGCTATCCACCTCCGAAAAAATCCGGTCCTATTTCGCTCGAAGGCAACAGCTCTATCCTGTGATGTGGAGGATAGTTAATGCCATTCAGCCGGACAAAGTTCTCGGCTATAATATCGGCAAGGCGATTGACGACGAAGGGAATGTCAAGGATTCAGCCAGCAAGGTTCTCTCTTCGATCCGCGCACAGATCGTCGACAAGAAGCACAGCCTGAGGAGGAATCTCGAGTCGATTCTGAAATCGATCGCCGAGAAGGAGTGGGCCCAGGAGGAGATCATCACCACCCGGGAGGGACGAATGGTGATCCCGGTAAAGTCGGAGCATAGGAACCGCATCCCCGGGTTCATCCATAGTTCGTCTTCGAGCGGCGCGACGGTGTTCGTCGAGCCGACGGTGACGCTGGAGCTCAATAACGAGATCCGGACGCTGGAATTCGAAGAGCGAAGGGAAGTCGACAAGATCCTCAAGGAATTGACCGACCAGGTCAGGGCCTCCAGGGAGCTTCTCCGCCAGGACGCGCAGGGATTGGGCGAACTCGATTTTATCCATGCGAAAGCGAAGTATTCGATCGAAATACTCGGCGTGGAGCCGAGGATTTCTGCGGGGGGAGTCGTGAAGCTCATCGATGCCTACCATCCGGTCCTGTTGCAGAGGCATAAAAGAAGCGAGATCGTGCCGCTGACTCTCGAGTTCGGAGCTTCTGTCCGGACGATCATAATTACGGGCCCCAACTCCGGGGGGAAGACGGTCGCCCTGAAGACAATCGGTATTTTGAGCCTCCTTGCCCAGTCCGGCTGCCATGTCCCCGCATCAGGCGATACGGAGATGCGGCTCTTCGGTGAGGTGTTCGTCGAAATCGGCGACCAACAATCGATCGAGAACGATCTGAGCAGTTTTAGCTCCCACCTGTCAAGCCTGGGTGAAATCCTCAAACATGCGGATGACTCGACGCTCGTGCTGATCGACGAGATTTGCTCGAATACCGACCCGTCTGAGGGAGCATCACTAGCGGCGGCGATCATCGAGGAGTTGACCCGCCGTGGATGCCTCTCCGTCATCACGACGCATCACGGGAGTCTCAAGGCCTTCGCGGTTGAGAACAGCTTCATCGAAAACGGAGCGATGGAGTTTGATCAGGAGACCCTGCGCCCATCCTACCGGTTTCTCCCGGGAATTCCGGGTAGCAGCTACGCGATCGAAATGGCCAAGCGTATCGAGCTCCCGCTCCCGGTCATCGCCCGCTCGATGGAGCTCAAGGGAAACGAGGCGAATAAACTCGAACAACTTATTATGGAGCTTGAAACAACGGCCCAGGAACTAAAGCATAATCTGGATTCGGTCAGCCGGGAGAAACGTGAACTCGTGGAGATGAATGACTCGTACCGTTTGCGGACCAAGCGGCTCGAGAGTGAGATCAAGGCGATGAAAGCGATCGCACTGGAGGAAGCCACCCAAATCGTCGAAAAAGCGAGCTCGACGATAGAACGGGTTGTCCGCGACATCAGAGAACGTTCCGCGGAGAGTCCCGCGATCGCCTCGGCAAAAAAGGATGTCGGCGAGCTGAAGCGCGAGCTGAAGCAGCTCGAAAAAGAGCTCGAGATTGAGCCTGGTAACATTCTGGAATATAAGGTCGGGTCGCACGTTCGGCTCAAGGGGAGCGATACAGTGGGAGAGATCCTTTCCGCGCTCGACCGCGGCATGTATCTCGTGCTCGCCGGAGGACTCAAGATCAAAGTCCCCGGAGACGAGCTGAGGCCGGCTCCCCCGGCATCGGGGGCAGTCCGGCGAGTCCCGGGAGTCGAGCTGCAAATCGAAGCAAAGAATGAGATCGATCTCCGGGGCATGTACGGAGATGAAGCAATTTCAGCCGTCGAAAAGTTCATAAGCGACGCCCTTGTCACGGGGCTGCACAGGGTTGATATCATACACGGAAAAGGGACTGGAGCCCTCCGAAAACGAATCACCGCTTTTCTGAAATCCAATAGCGCGATAAAGTCGTTCAGGCTGGGGGAATGGAATGAAGGGGGCGCAGGCGTAACCGTGGTGGAGCTCAATTGAGATCGAAAAAGTTGCGAAAGATTCTTATTGCGAATAGGGGAGAAATTGCGATTCGCGTGATCCGCACTTGTAAGGAGCAGGGAATCAGAACGGTCGCTGTTTATTCGGAGATTGACGAAGGATCGCCCCATGTACGCCTCGCCGACGAAGCGATCCCGATCGGGCCCCCGCCCGCGGTGGAAAGCTACCTCAGCATCCCGAAGGTTCTCGCCGCGGCCCGGCAATCTCAGGCCGATGGTGTGCATCCGGGGTACGGCTTTCTTTCTGAAAACCCGGAGTTTGTAAAGGGAGTCCTCCGTCAGGGAATCATATTTATTGGGCCTTCCGCGCGGGCGATGCGGTTGCTGGGAGACAAGGTGGCGGCACGAAGCCTGGCCCGGTCTCTCGACATCCCGGTCGTCCCCGGATCCCGGGAGCCGCTCCGTACTCCCTCGGAGGCGGCCAGGCTGGCAAAGAAGGTCGGCTATCCCGTTCTGATCAAGGCGGCAGGAGGTGGGGGTGGCAAGGGGATGCGGATAGTCCGTTCGGAGCAGGAGCTCGGGGAAGCGATCAGAGCCGCCCGGAACGAAGCCCGAATCGCCTTCGGGGACGGAAGGCTCTTCCTGGAAAAGTATATACAGAAACCTCGCCACATCGAGGTCCAGGTGCTCGCGGATCACCACGGAAATGCCATCCATCTCGGTGAGCGGGAATGTTCGATCCAACGGAGGCACCAGAAAGTAATCGAAGAGTCGCCTTCAACCGCCGTGGATTCAAAGCTCAGGAACAGACTTACTGAAGCGGCACTCAAACTCATTTTGAAGGCCGGTTACACGAACGCGGGGACGGTCGAATTTATCGTGGACGCCAGGGGCGATTTTTATTTCCTGGAGGTGAACACCCGACTCCAGGTGGAACACCCCGTCACGGAGATGCGCACCGGGCAAGACATCGTCTGGGAGCAGATCAGGATCGCCTCCGGCTTCCCCCTCGAACTACGGCAAGAGAAGGTCGATTTCAGAGGCCATTCCATCGAGGCGCGTATCTACGCAGAGGATCCCGCAAACCAATTCTATCCGACAAGCGGGCGGATCGTTTCCCTGAAACCGGCCTCAGGATTTGGAATCAGGGATGAACGGGGAGTGGAGGAGGGGAGCTACGTGTCAACCTATTACGATCCGATGCTGTCGAAACTCATCTCCTGGGGAAGAACGAGGCAAGAGGCCATCAGACGTCTCGCCATGGCTCTCGAGGATTATCAGATCCATGGTGTTAAGACGAACATTCCATTGTGCTTATGGGTTCTTTACCATCCTCTTTTTCAGGCGGGCAGGTATGATACTCATTTCCTGGACGATCGATTCTCGCCCGCTGTCATGGAACCGCCCGAGAATTACCTGGTAGCCGCGGCCGTCAGTGCGGTTTTGATGGATCAACGCGTGTCAGGGAGCAGGTTGAATGGCGTGGCGCGAGATGCAAATGGAGAATGGCGGAAGCAATTGGCAGATTTCATGCGTTGATGGCCGGCCACCGTGTAAAATATGTCCTCGCCGTCAACGGTAAGCCGGTTCTTGTAGAAATCGATCCTCACGGGAGCCTCCTGCTGAACGGAAAAAAGGTGGATGCCGAATTGCTCAGTCAGGCCGGACCCACTGATCTTGTCAGGATGGGGAAGAAACGGCATCAAATCTACTTGAGGAAAGTTGAGGGACATACCTATGAGGTATGGATAAATCACTATGTGATTAGTGTAAATCTTTCGGATGAAAGGGATCAATTACTCGCCCGGTACCGGAAGGGAAAGTCGGCGGAAAAGTCTCTTCTGACAATTCGGGCGCCGATGCCGGGGATCGTCACGAAGCTCCACGCGGCGGCGGGGGAGATTGTGGAGTCCGGCGACGGGCTTGTCATATTGGAGGCAATGAAAATGGAGAATGAAATTCGCTCTCCCCACGCCGGGAGAGTGAAGTCTGTCATGGTAAAGGAGAAAACGACCGTGGAAAAAGATCAGCCCCTTCTTTCAATCGAGCCCGTCTGAATGGGGCCGGCCCGCCAGAAACCTGAGCCATCGGTCGATCTCAAACGGGCGCGCGAACTCGGCCTGGAAGAAAGAGAGTACGAGAAAATTCTTGAACTCCTCGGCCGAACCCCCACCTATACGGAGCTTGGGATCTACAGCGTCATGTGGAGCGAGCACTGTTCGTACAAACATTCGATTCTTGAATTGAAGAAGCTCCCCCGCACCGGCGCCCGGCTCCTCGTGGGAGGCGGGGAGGAAAATGCGGGGTTGGTGGACATCGGGGATGGCCTTGCGATCGCATTCAAGATCGAGAGCCACAATCACCCTTCGGCGGTAGAACCCTACCAGGGAGCAGCCACCGGTGTCGGCGGGATCATGAGAGACATCTTCACGATGGGGGCGAGACCCGTGGCGGCCCTGAACTCGCTCCGTTTTGGGGACCCCGGAAATCCGAGGACGCGCTACCTTGCGAGGGGGATCGTCCGCGGGATCGGCAATTATGGGAATAGCTTCGGCATTCCGACTGTCGCCGGCGACACCTATTTCGAGGAATGCTTCGGCGATAACCCGCTCGTGAATGCAATGGCGGTGGGGGTCGTGCGCCACCGTGATTTCGTCCGGGCCCGGGCGAGCGGCGCCGGGAACCTTGTGATGATCGTCGGGTCGTCGACCGGGAGGGACGGCATTCATGGAGCCACGTTCGCCTCCGAGGAGATCTCCGCCGCTTCCGAGGTCAAGCGGCCGTCGGTGCAGGTGGGAGACCCGTTCACAGAGAAACTCCTCCTTGAAGCGACACTAGAAGCAATTCAGGCGGGGTGCATTGTCGGGATACAGGATATGGGCGCCGCCGGAATTACCTGTTCAACATCGGAGATGAGCGCAAAGGGGGGAGTCGGCATGACGATCGACCTCGACAGCGTGCCGGTAAGAGAAGAGGGGATGAGCGCGTACGAGATCATGCTCTCCGAATCGCAGGAGCGGATGTTGATTGTGACGAAGCCCGGCGACGAGGAGCGTGCCAGGTCCATCTTCCGCAAGTGGGATCTGGAGTGCCGGGTGATCGGTCAGGTGACGGGTGAACCGCGACTCCGGATCAGCCACGGGGGGAAACTGGTTGCAGACGTGCCTCCGGTGAGTCTCGTTCTGGGCGGCGGTGCTCCCGTCTATGAGCCCGAGAGCAGGCAACCTGCCTACGTCGGCGAGTTGCGAAAAGTCGATCTTGCCGTACTTCCCGAACCCCGGGACTATAACCGGTCACTCCTGGAACTCCTCTCCAGCCCCAACATCGCCTCAAGACGCTGGATCTCGACACAGTACGACTCGATGGTCGGCAACGACACGATTGTGTCAGGCGGTGCAGATGCCGCGGTCGTCAGAATCGACGGAAGCCGCCGGGCGATCGCGCTCAAGACCGATTGCAATCCACGGTATGTCTTTCTTAATCCCTATGTAGGGGCACAAATCGCAGTAGCCGAATGTGCGAGAAACGTTGCCTGCGTGGGGGCGAGACCGATTGCAATAACAAATTGCTTGAACTTCGGTAATCCAAAAAAGCCGGAGATGTTCTGGCAATTCAAGGAAGCGGTCAGAGGGATCGGCGATGCTTGCACGGCGTTGGAGACTCCGGTGACCGGCGGGAACGTCAGCTTTTACAATGAGAGTCCCGATGGGCCGATCTATCCGAGTCCGGTCATCGGAATGCTGGGCCTCATCGAAGACGCCCGCCTGGTCGTCCGGGGCGGGTTTCAGCATCAGGGAGACCAGATACTACTTCTGGGGCATACCGTTGGCCATATCGGGGGGAGCGAATATCTTAAAGTAATCCACTCCCTCGTCGCCGGCGACGCCCCTCCCATCGATCTTGGGGAAGAAAAGAGGCTCGAGGAAGCTCTTCTCGCCCTCTGTCGCGCGGGACTCCTCCAATCGGCACACGACCTGAGCGAAGGCGGAATTGCGATCGCACTGGCGGAGTCGTGCCTGTTTGCGACGGATCCCGGGAGCATGCAGGGAGCACGGATCAACCTGGAGAGAGGGTCACGGGATGATTACACGCTCTTTGGAGAAGATCAATCAAGGGTTTTGATTTCGGTTGCACCCGCGGCGCTCGACGAGGTTCAATCCGTTCTCGCAAAATTCCGTGTGAAATCGACGCGTGTCGGATCAGTAGGCGGACCTGATCTGGTGATCAATGACCGGATCAGGGTGAGCGTTTCGGAGATGGGGGAGGTATATGAATCCGCACTCGAAAAACGGCTAGGGATTGAGGCCGGTGCGTAGCAATGGAATCGCCTTCTGATAACTTTACATAAGATATATTATAGGACAATCTGTTCCGGGCCCCGAAGGGGGGTTCGCTGGCGCAAATCTCACTCCAAGGGATCCGAATCCAACCCTGCCTTCTGATCTGCCTCCTTCATCTTCGCGTATAAAAGCAAAGAAGTCACGGCAAGCGCGAATACGACGATGACAAGGAGAATGATCCGCGTCCCCCAATCCGGTATGCCGGTTCCCGCCGCAACCTGCTGTGTCAGCGAATCTCTCATGTCAGATATGCGAGCGTGATTGTCAAAGACATATAGAGGATTGCGATGATGCCGATCGCCGGAAAAAGCTTGCCGCTCCGTTCCATCGCTGCCGCACGGTCCAGGAAAGGAACTGCGAAAAGGCCCAGCGCGACCAGGCCGACCCCGACGTTCACGATCATTTCGCTGTCGAATCCGAACAGGGTGCCCGGCATGAGTCGCAAAGTCTCAAAAAGGGTCAAAAAGTACCATTCGGGGTGAATGCCGGTCGGAGCAGATGAAAATGGATCCGCTTTGCCCCCAAGCTGGACAGGAAAGAGAAGCACGAGCGAAAAGAGGAAGATGGTTCCGAACGTCCACGTCAGGGCGTCCCTGTAGAGATAGTTCGCCAGGAAAGGGATCCCTCTTTTCTGGGGAACGATTCCGATCGGAGTGCTCGAACCCTGCAGTTGATTCAGAGTGACATGGAACCCGATAACCAGCAGGGATATCAGGGGTAAGATCACGACATGTAATGCGAATAATCGCTTCAGGCTTTCCTCTGCGATATACTCGCCCCCCCGAAGAAGAGTGACGATCGCCGGTCCGGCCAGGGGAATGGACCTCGGTATTTCCGTCCCGATCTGTGTCGCAAAATAGGCCGTCGTGTCCCACGGGAGCAAATACCCCGTAAACCCGAACCCCAGCACGAGGAACAACATCACGACGCCGCTTACCCACATCAGCTCCCTTGGTTTCCTGTAAGCCCTCATAAAGTAGGTGCTGAAGAGGTGGACGAAGACACATCCGATCATGAGGTTTGACGACCAGGAGTGAATGGATCGTATCAACCACCCTGAAGGGACTTGCGCGAGGATAAACCGAACGCTCTCATTTGCGGTTTGAGGGGTCGGGCTATAATAGATGAGGAGCAGGACGCCTGTAATGAGCTGTATGAGAAAGAAAAAGAGAGAAAGTCCGCCGAAGATATACCAGAAAGAGTGCCGGTGCCTCGGGACCTCCTTCTTCGAGAGGAAATCGATCAGGCCGCGAGCGCGGAGTCTCTCTTCCAGAAACAGGCCGAGGCTTCTCAGCATACCGGGGACCGGAGGAAGGTATTCGCGCCGGTGCAGCGAGTATTCACATTAAGCCTGGGAGACAAGGATGTTGTCATCTTTGAGTTCCACTCTGAACGGCTTAAGCGGTGTCGGGGCTGGTCCTGCGATGTTTTTTCCCGTCAGATCGAACTGGCTCCCGTGACAGTTGCACTTGAAGATCTTCTCATCCGGCTTGAACTCCACGATGCAGCCGAGATGCGTGCAGACCGCCGAGAACGCCTTGACCTGCTCCTGCTCGGTGCGGACGAGGATGATGGCTTTCTTGTTAAACCGGACGATCTTTGCGCTATTGAACGGAATATCTGTGAATTTTCCCGCATTGATGACTTCAACCACCTTGTCGAGAATATTGGGGGGTACCAGATATTTCACGACGGAGTAAAGCACCGGGAGGCAGGTGAGAAATAGCCAGCCGGCGAGCGCCTCCGTCACGAAATTCCTCCTTGAGAGCTTCTGTTCAGGTGCCATGTTTTCCCCGCCCGGCTGATGGTGAATACTCCAACTCCCCCTTGTAAACCATTGTGACAGGCCCCTCAAGCTCGACATCTTTAATCTCTTTTCCGGCGAGCTTGAAGTCTACGCGGAGAATCTCATCGCTCCACGTTTTCACTTTGACCGGGGGAGCGATCCCCTTGGTGAGCGCGGCGATGGCCGCACTCGCCACAGCCCCGGTGCCGCAGGCAAGGGTCTCCCCTTCCACGCCCCGCTCGTACGACCTCATGGCGATACCTCCACCGGGAATTAACTCGACGAAGTCGACATTCGTTCCACCCGGCTCAAATTCGCTATGATGGCGTATGGAGCGGCCAAGCCCGGTGATCCCCTCCGACCCGATCTTACTCCGGAGTTGATCCGGGAGCTCGGAAGTGAAAAGGACCGCGTGCGGAGCACCGGTGTCGATAAATTGAACTGAGATGAGACCCTCAGGTGTCTGTAGCGGTATCGTTCGGAACTTCACCGGATCCTTCATGCGGAGGGATATGCCCGACCCCGCGACCCGGGCAATGTAGAGGTCGCCAAGGGCCTCGAAACGGGTCTCCCGGCGCGCCCCGGTGGAAATATAATAATAGGCCGAGCACCGGCCTCCGTTTCCGCACATGCCTCCAAAACTCCCGTCGGCGTTATAGTATTCCATGGTAAAGTCCGCCCTGACGCTGGGAGCAAGGACGAGGAGACCATCTGCACCGATCCCGTACCGCCGGTCGCATAGATCGGGAGCAAGCCGGGCCCAGTCGGTGGCCGAGCGATTCTTCAGCTCGTCCACGAGCACGAAGTCATTCCCCGCGCCGGTCATTTTGACAAAAGAGATTTTTTGTCGCTCTTCGCCCATTGCCAACCAAAATCAGGTTTTTGGATGAAACATGCAAGCCGGATTTAATGCGACCGGTAAGGGTAAGCCGCGCGGGGAAAGTGGCCGCCCTTGCGGGCGGCCGGGAGTGGAGATGCGGGGAATCGAACCCCGGTCCGAAGAGAAAACCATCAAGACATCTACGTCCGTAGTCTGCTCTTGTGAGCTCTTCCGTGGTGACCGGAGCAAACGCGGTACACACGGCCTACCTCAGTACATTTTCGCCCTGTAGGCCCGAGGATACTCCAGAGCTAGCCCGGCTAAGTCGACACCCTGTTGCAGCCCGTCGGGCGGAGCTGCAGAGGATGGGTTGCTTTAATTAAGCAGCCAGTGCGTAGTTGTAGTCTGCACTTATTGGTTTTCCGCTTTTTTTGCGTGCAACGCGGAGAGCACGGGATGCAGTCCTGACCATTCTCGTCCCCGTCGAATCCATGTCATCCCCATGGTTAAATATACGACATCTTACCCTGTTAGGCAAATACCCTACAAACGGTGTGCCATTACGGGGATTGACGAAATCAGACCAGATCTCGCTGACAGCGCCGTGGTGCTGTCCCAGGTGTGCCACATGATCCCTGTTTTAGGTTTTCCGATCTGTCAGTCGTCCCGGGCTTAATTCAGGCCGCGATCACTTAACGCTTTCTTCTAACTCTTGTGTGGTTCTGCTCCTTGTAGGTCTCCGTTAAAGCCTTCTTGAGGAAGGAAAATGCCTCTTCAGGAGTGTCGGCGAATCGAAAGAGCTGCCTGTCTTTGTGGCTGATCGTGTTGTGTTTCTCGAGAGCGGCGAAATTCAACACTTCGTTCCAGTACTCCGGCCCATAGAGGATGACCGGCATCGGTTTCACGACTTTCTGGGTTTGGACGAGCGTCAGGACCTCGAAAAGCTCATCAAAAGTGCCGAACCCGCCCGGAAACATCACAAGGGCTTTCGCAAGGTACACAAACCAGAATTTCCTCATGAAGAAATAATGAAACTCGAAGCTAAGCTCCTTCGAGACATACCTGTTCGATTTCTGTTCGAATGGGAGCGTGATGTTCAGTCCGATCGACTTTCCACCCGCCAGGTAGGCCCCTTTATTTGCCGCCTCCATGATCCCCGGTCCGCCTCCGGAACAGATGACGAATTGTCTTTCCTGCCTGAGCGTCTCAGACCAGCGGGTGAGCATCGAAGTGAGCTGAACCGCATCCTCATAATACCTTGACATCTCAGCACTATGCAACGCCTTCTCAAGTTTTTCTTCCAGCCTTTTTCCCTTCAGCCCCTTTCTCGCGACTTCCGCCTGGACGAGACGGAGGTTCTTTTTCGCGACGGCCATCGAATGGATCCTGGCGGATCCGAACACAACGATCGTATTACGGATCCCCTGCCGGCGGAACCGGGTGGCCGGTTCAAGAAATTCCGAGAGGATACGGATCTCACGCGCTGCGGGGCTGTTCAGAAATTCTGCGTTCTTATAGGCTTTCATCGGGTCCTGTTCGACTGGTAAGGAATCAGGGAATTGAGCGGCCGCCGTCGACGACGAAGACCTGGCCTGTCATGTATGAGGCCTTACTTGCAAGAAAAATGACGAGGTCGGTCACGTCCGACGGTTTGCCATAACGTCTTAGGGGGATTGTCGAAACCGGGACATGTTCCTGGGAAGGATCCTCTTCCTCTCCCATCAGGATCGTCCCCGGAGCGATGGCGTTCACCTGGACGTTGGGAGCAAGGGTTCGCGCGAGGATTCGGGTAAGCATGATTACCCCCGCCTTCGAAACGCTATAGGGAAGATGCCTGGACCAGGCCTGAATTCCCCCCAGGGAAGCAATGTTGATGATCCTGCCTCCTTCGCGCTTGAGCATTTCAGGGGCAACCGCTTGAGAGCACAGGAATGTTCCCTTCAGGTTAACGTCGATCGTCGCATCCCATACCGCCTCGGTTGTCCGGCCCAGGGGACTCTCCAGAAAGAGCGCCGAATTATTCACGAGAAGATCCACTCTCCCGAAGATCTGGATCGTACGGCGGACCAGCCGGAGGACGTCCTTCTTTTTCGTAATATCTGCCCGGATCGCACGGGCTTCTCCCCCCTCCTTAAGCACTCTTGAGACAGTCTCAGATGCTCCCGAAGCCGAATCGTGGTAATTGACGATGACCCTGTACGAATTTCTCCCCAGGGCAAGAGCGATTTGGCGGCCCAGCCTCTTCCCCGCCCCGGTCACGATGGCTACCGGTTTCTCCGGATTCGAACTATTCCCGCGACTTCTCCTCTTCACAGACCGGGAAAGTCGAATGGAAGGTCGACAACGCTCAACGCAACTTCCCTCTCTGTACCGTTGGCCACGAACGTCACGGCGACAGGCTCCGGAAACAGCTTTAGATATCCGAGCGCAATCTGCTTCCCCGCTTTAAAGGAATGGGCATGACTTGTAGTCCATCCTGATTCAATTCCATCGACAAACAGGCGTCCCGGAGTCTCATTCTCATATCCCTCAGGAAAGATAAACCCTCTCAATCTACGTTGCAGTTTCTTGTACGTGTCTAGACGGGCAATCACTTCCTGCCCGATATAGCATCCTTTTGAGAAGCTCACGAACCGCACCAGGCCGGCCTCCAGCGGATTGACCCTCTCTTCGATTTCTCTTCCGGTTCTTGGGACTCCCAATTCCACCCTGAGAGGTTCCATCGCACCGGAAGCCGCTTCTCCCCCATTGAGCTCAAAAACGCCAATTTCTTTGAGGCGACCCCCCGCCTTCACGATTTCGTCCGGACTTCCGACGATATCATACGCTTCGATCGGCCATTCCGGGTTCCTGTAGAGAAATGCTCCGGCCGCTTCGCCCAATTCGAATATCGATTCTCCCGGCGAGGATAGGTCCTTGTGGCAGAGTTGTGAGGCGATAGAAGCGGCTTGTGGCCCGATAATGGAAATCCTTTGATAGCTTGAGGTTACATCGGTAACGGTGATGTCTTCCATGATGATGTATTTTTCCAGCCAGGACTTTACGGGTCCCTCATTCCCCTCACCCACGATCAGCAATACCCGGTCCCCCAGATTGAGAGCCAGGACAAGGTCGATCATTCTCCCCTTCTCCGAGGTGAGGATGGTCGGCCGGACGAGAGACTCCTTCAAGTTCTTTAGATCATTGGTTGACAACCTATTGAGAAGGTCTATCGATTCAGAACCCTCCAGGGTGAGAAAACCTGCCTTGTTCTCGAAAGAACCGGCGGAGGTCCGGAGCACGCTTTGCGCATGTTCGAGGGAGGATGCGGTCTGGAGGTTCATTCTGCAAACAATCTACAGAATAGGGGGCTGAAATTCAATCGCCCGTTTCTTTTGGATTCGAATTTCGGAGGTCCGCAAATCTTTTGAAGAGCTCCAGTTCCTCCTTGTTGAGCTTGGCGGGAACCCGGATGGTGACCCTTGCGAAAAGGTCTCCGAACTTGTTCTTTTCGCCGTAATGCGGCATGCCGAGGCCTTTGAGCCGAAGGGTCTTCCCGCTCGAAGTGCCCGCGGGGATATCGACTTTCACCGTCCCCTTGAATGTGTTCACTTCCGCCTTTCCGCCGAGGACGGCCACCGTGACGTCCACCGGGATGTCGCAATAAAGGTCGTCCCCTTTCCTCTCAAAATCGGGATGTTTTGAAACCCTTACGGTGAGATAGAAGTCGCCTCTGGGGCCGCCGTTTCTGCCCGGTCCCCCCTTCCCCGCGAGCCGGAGAACCTGCTGGTCCTTGATCCCGGGTCCGATCTTGATTCTCAACGTTTCTCCACCCATCTTGATCAGACGATCAGACCCATTGTACGCCTCAGGGAGGGGTATGGCCGTCTCTCCCGAGTAATCGTCGCCTTTTGCCGGTCCCGACCTTGTTCCTCCTCCCCCGGCAAACCGTTCCCCGAAGAGGATTTCAAAGAGATCGCGCGGATCCTGGTCGCCGAACGAGCCTCCAAAACTTTCTCCTCCCTGGCGCCGCCCTGCATCGTATTTTGACCAATCAAAACTTCCGTCTCCGGCCCCTCTCTCCTGGTACTGCTTCCACTCCGCCCCGAACTGGTCATACTTCTTTCGCTTCTCGGGGTTACTGAGGACCTCATTCGCTTCGTTGATTTCTTTGAACTTCTCCTCCGATGTCTTGTTCCCCGGGTTTTTGTCGGGATGAAACTTGCGCGCGAGGTGGCGGTAGGCCTTCTTGATCTCCTCGGTGGAGGCGGATCTCTCCACGCCGAGAATTTTGTAATAGTCCTTATACATCGATGTTTTTTATACGGGGGGTGGGGTACATGCGGGAGGGTTCCCGTCCCAGGAACGGAATGGTGCCGCGGGCGTGATCATGGGGTCCGGCCGGAGGATTTGGAAGTGCGCCCACCAGGACTCGAACCTGGAACCCGCTGATTAAGAGTCAGCTGCTCTACCAATTGAGCCATGAGCGCAGCGGAAAATGCCAACGGAAGCGGAGAGGTCCGCGCCCTACTTCTTCGGAGGTTGAGCGGCGGGTTGCTGGGTCGGCTGCTGCTTCGGGGCAGCCTGTTGTCCGGCAGATTGCTGCTGTCCCGCAGGCGGCTGTTGCCCGGCAGGCTGCTGCTGGGCCGGCGCGGCTCGCGGCGGGGTCGGCCGCGGAACGGATGTCGGGTTCATTCCGCGCTGGATGATGCTCTCGCGGCTATCCTTCGATCCCGGCAGGAAGAAAATATTGGTGACAAGGCAGAGGCCGATGAAGACGGAGGCCAGAATGGTCGTCGCCTGACTCAGGAAATCGGCGGTTCGCCGCACGCCGAACACGGTGCCCATGGAACCGCCCCCAAATGATCCGGCGAGTCCGCCCCCCTTGCTCGATTGCATCAGGATGACGATGATCAGGAGGATGCTGACAATCATTTCTATGGATACCATGAGACCGAACATGACCTGATTCCTTCAAAAGTAGTCATTATGATACAAAAAAAACGGCTCAATTACAAGTGAAACAGCTCCCCGGAGTCAGGATGCAGGATCTCGAACGACGCCACCTTCTTGTTCAGGTCGAATCCCTGGATGTCGTCCCCGTTGATATCGTAATTATTCTCAAACCCGAGCCAATTCCAGTCTTTCAGGATTCCGTGCTGCTCATCGGCAGGCAGATCATTGAAATCCGCAATCGTCGTTTGGTAGAACGGAAATCGATCGTACTTTGCCGCGTCGACGATTGCAAACACATGCCGGTTCCCGACCATCATCTCGTAGAGGGACCGTCGGGAGCTGTCCTGAAGAGGAAGGAGCACCCTCCCGTTCCTGAAGATGACCTTCTTCGGCTTGACGAACTCTCCCTCGTCCTGCAGGGTGATGGAGATCTCGCGGGCGATGCCGGAAGCTTTCAACAGGAACTCGCAGACAAGATAGGCGTTGAATTCATTGGCCGCGACGCGCGTGAATCCGCTCGCAAGGCAATGGTCGAAGTAACCCCCCTTTTTAGCGATGACCAGCCCTTCCATCTCGAGCTGCAGAATGATCTGGTTCTCGGAAGCGCCGGCCTGCCTGAGCTCCCTCTTGCGGCGGAGGATTCTCTGCCAGAGCTCCTCTTCGTTGTGGAAGCGGGCATCGATATTCGGAAAGACGGCGAACATCTTGAAGGCAAGCCGCCCGGCGGTCCAGATGAACTCGGAATTATACCAATGCTGGAGCCGAAGGATATCTTCCCACTCCGGTTCGGATACTCTGTTCTGCCCGTCGTCCGCCACCGTATAGTAGAGTTTGCGCGCCATCGCCTGTCAGAACCCGTGCTCGCGGAGCCGTTCTTCCGCGGGAAAACGCGTCCCGGAGTGCCGGCCGTTGAAGCCATCCGCCTCCGAGCCGTCCGGAGCTCCGCTTCCGGGGACGGACGGGCGCAGCATTCGTTCCACGTACTTCCCCACGAGATCGAACTCAAGGTTGACCTGATCGAAGAGCTTGTACTGCTGAAAGAGAGTATGCTCGAGGGTATGAGGAATAATGGATACCCCGACCCGCTCGCCTGCGAGCCTCGCGATCGTCAGACTCACGCCGTCGACGGCGATCGACCCCGTGGGTACGCAGTAGCGCCCGAATTCGGGCGGGACGCGCAGCGTGAAGAGCCGGCTGGTCTCGAGGATCTCAATGTCGATGATTTCGCCGACCGCGTCCACGTGCCCCGTCACCAGGTGCCCGTCGAGACGTCCGTCGATGCGCATCGGAAGCTCCAGATTCAGACGATCGCCGGCCGCACACAACCCGAGCGCCGTCTTCCTGAGCGTTTCCTCGACCGCTTCGAGCTCAAATGAGGAGCCCTCCCGCGCTACGACAGTCAGGCATGTACCGTTGACCGCGATGCTCCCTCCGACAGCGAGCTCTCGAGCGCTTCCGGGCGCCCGGACCCTCAGCCGGACGCCTGCACCGATCGGTGTTCGCGCCTCGACCGTTCCGAGTTCCTGAATGATCCCCGTGAACATAATAATAGATACGACTTCCGGCCGATTAATGCAAGTGTCCGGTGGCAGCTGAATCTCGACTGCCGAACCAAACAAACGCAGCCTAAAGGCTGCGGCTACCGAGCCTTTACCAAGTACCCCTGGAGGAGCGTATCCTCTCCCATCTGAATCAGGGAGACGGTTCGAATACGGGCGGGCCTCCGGCGGGATCGGGGAGCAAGCCCCCGGAAGGCGTCGAGCCCCGTCCCGAAAATGGACGGCGCGATGAACAACAGCAGCTTATCCGCCTTCGATTCAGACACGAACCCGCTGAAGAGGGACGCTCCCCCCTCCACAAGGAGGGAGGAAATCCCCTGCGATCCGAGAAGCCGGAGGACTCTTCCCAGCGGGACTCTTCCGTTGCGGCGGCCGGGGATTCCGATCACCCGCACGCCTTTTCGCCTGAAGAGATCCGCCTTGGAAGAATGCCTCACGAGCGAGTTCCGTTCCACCAGGAGAACGGCCATTCCGCCCCGGGCGTTACGGAAGACCGCCGCTTCCGGCTTGAGGCGAAATTTCCCGTCCAGGACAATCCGTATGGGATCCCTCCCCCTTCCATTCCGGACTGTCAGCCGGGGGTTATCGGCCAGTACGGTGCCTGCACCGACCATGACCGCGTCGTAGTGCGACCGGAGGGTATGCACGTAGCTCCTCGATCGCGGGCCGGTGATCCACCGCGGGGAGCCGTTCGGGCCGGTGATCTTGCCGTCGAGCGTCTGCGCCACCTTGAGCGTGACAAACGGCATCCGGGTCCTGATGTACTTGAAGAAAAATTCGTTGAGCCGGACAGACTCATCTTCCAGGAGACCGACGGTCACGCTCACCCCGGCCCGGCGGAGGCGGCGGATCCCTTCCCCGGAGACGAGGGGGTTCTGATCGATCGTCCCGATCACCACTCTCGCGACTTTCGAACGGATGATCAAGTCGGTGCACGGAGGCGTCTTTCCGTGGTGACTGCACGGCTCGAGGTTGACGTAGAGGGTGGCACCGCGTACAGAAGCGCCCGCGGAGCGGATGGCGTTCACCTCCGCGTGAGGCCCTCCGAACCGGCGATGATACCCCCTGCCGATCACGGTCCCCTTCTTCACGATGACGCAACCGACCATCGGGTTCGGGCTCACGCTGCCGGCGCCTCTCCGGGCGAGCGCGAGGCATTCGAGCATGTAGAATTCGTCCACGGCCTCGGGGTTCATTCGCCTCCTACGGGACACTCAGGGTGAGTTTCCCGCCGATCCGGGCGCGCAGGACCCGGGCGGCGCTTCCGTTCCGCACCGAGACCTCGAGGAGCCCCGTGCTGCCGATGATCGCGGCGGGCGTTCTCTCCGGGGCTTGCATATACGTGCGTACGAACCTCCGCACCATGCGGCGCCCCATCTTCAGTGCCAGAGATCGCGCAAGGGCAGGCTTCATCTGAAAATTCGTGACGATATTCCCGAAATGATCGATGTGAAGGATCGCGCCGTCATAATTCCGGCCCCGCCTCCTCACCGGCATGAGGAGCGGCTCTCCCCCTCCCGAGGGTGTGGTCCGGGGTCCCAGCCGGCCGGCCGGAACGCCGTTTGACAGGTGCGCGGCGACCGGGGCAAACTGGTCCCGTCCCTGGAATGTCGGGCTGATGTGCTTCAAAAAGTACCGGTTGTTCTCCACGCTCACGATCTTCGCATCGCGCGTCGATTCGAGCGCCATCTCGAGGAGACCGTTGTCGGGCGCGAGGAACCGGTAGCCGCCCGCTTCGAGGCAAAGGATCTTTCTTCGTGTCCCCACGCCGGGGTCGACGACAGCGACGAAGATAGTTCCCGGCGGAAAATACCTGTAACAACTCCAGAGGAGATATGCGGCCTGCCGGACATGCTGGGGGAGAACTTCGTGGGAGAGATCGACGACCCGTGTTGCGGGGGCGATGGTTCCAATCACGCCCTTCATCGAAGCGACGTACTGGTCGCTCAGCCCGAAATCAGTCAGGAGCGCGATGAGGGGCCGTCTATTCATTCCGTGGGATGCCGACCATCCGGGCGCGTCTACTTGAGGACGATCTCTTTGCCTTTCTGAGCGGATTGATAGATGGCCTCCACCACTTTCATCCGCTGGACCGCCTCCTCCCCGGTGGAGATCACCTGATGGAGCCCCCGCGCCGCGCCGACGAAGTGCTTCAGCTCGTTCTCATAACTTCGCTTGTACAAATTCGCCGGGGTCTCCAGCTTCGCGGGAGTGACGTTCACGAGGTTCCCGTGCAACTGTTTGTGGATGCGGAGAGGGTTGATTTTTGCGCTCCCGTCGGATCCGAAGAAATCACAGAAGAAATAATCTTCCGCCGCCTGGAACGACCAGCTCACCTCCAGCATGATCGAGGTTCCGTACTTCATCTCGAGGAAGACCACGCACGAATCCTCCACGCTCTTCGTCTTGTGCATGTACATTTTCGCGGTGACCCGCTCGACCGGCGGGAAGCCGAGCATCCAGAGGACCAGGTCGAGCATGACGATGCCCAGATCCAGGAAGACTCCCCCTCCCGACTTGTCTTTCTGTGTGATCCAGGGATTTCCGGTCGAGAGCTTGCGGAGCCATCCCGCCTTGGCGTAAAAGATCTTGCCCAGCTCGCCCTTCTCGACGAAGCTCTTGAGGATCATCGTATCGGGCCTGAACCGGTTGTTCATCCCGACCATCAGGCTCCGCTTGGAAAGTTTTGCGGCTTCCGCCATCTGGACGGCCTCGCTGTAGCGCCGGGCGATCGGCTTCTCGACGAACACATCCTTTCCGGCCTGCAGAGCTGCCAGCGTGATGGGGAGATGGGCGTCGGTGCTGGTGCAGACGTCGATCGCCGCGAGATCCTCCTTCTCGAGCATTTGCTGGTAATCGTTGTAGTGCCGCGTGTACCCGAAGCGCTCGGCAATCATCCGGGCTCGCGATTTGTCCCTGTCGCAGACCGCGACGATTTCAACGTCTTCGAACTTGGAGAGGATCGGGAGGTGGAAGACCTGCGAGACCCAGCCTAATCCGACGATGCCGACACGTAGTTTTTCCATAGGAACCTGGGAAGCCTGGGGTTCGTGCTTTTGTTATGCGATGGTTTGGGCTGTGGTCTTCGGCGAAGAGGTTCTGAAAAAATCCTTCACGACGCTTGCGATGCCGGGGGCGTCGAGTTTGAGCATGGCATGGAGTTCCGCCGGAGTCCCGTGCTCGATGAATTCCCCCGGCACGCCGTGGATCATCACGTGCAGATCCCGGTGGTTCCCCCCGGCGATCGTCTCGAGGACCGCGCTGCCGAATCCTCCCTGGACGACATGGTCTTCCACCGTCAGGACGTAGGTGAACCGCCGGCAGATGTCGGCCAGAAGCGACGCGTCGATCGGTTTCACGAAGCGCATGTTGACGACCTCGGCGCTGATCCCGTCGTTTGCCAGGAGCTCGGCGGCCTTGATTGAGGGGGCGACCATATTTCCGATCGCGAGAATCGCGACGTCGCGCCCCGGCCTGACGACCTCGCCTTTTCCTATTTCCATCCTGTCGAAACCCGGTTTGAGGGGGATTCCGGTGCCGTTCCCCCGGGGATAGCGGATCGCGATGGGCCCTCCCGTGTACTGGACCGCCGTGAAGAGCATGTCCCGAAGCTCGCTTTCGTCCTTTGGCGACATCACAACCATGTCCTGGACGCACCGAAGGTACGCCAGGTCGAGAAGCCCGTGGTGGGTCGGTCCGTCCGATCCGACGAGTCCGGCACGATCGAGGCAAAAAACGACATGCAGATGCTGGATGGCCACGTCGTGGACGATCTGGTCGTAGGCCCGCTGCAGGAAGGTCGAATAAATCGCGACGATCGGGACGAACCCCTGCGTGGCGAGTCCGGCGGAAAACGTGACCGCGTGCTGCTCCGCGATTCCCACGTCGAAGAAACGGTCGGGCTGGGATTTCTGAAGCTGATCGAGCCCGGTGCCGTCTGGCATCGCAGCCGTCACGCCGACGATCTTCGGGTGCTGTGCCGCGAGCTCAACGACGGCGGAGCCGAACACTTTCGTGTAGCTCGGGGCGGTCTCGGGTTTCTTCGGGGAGATTCCGGTGATCTTGTCGAACGGCGTGACTCCGTGAAGGGCCTGCACGTCGTTCTCCGCCGGTTTGTAGCCCTTCCCTTTTCGCGTGATCGCATGGAGGAGAATCGGGCCCGGGAGATCCTTCAGATCCTGAAGGATTTTTACGAGCTGGACGATGTTGTGACCGTTGACGGGACCGAAGTATCTGAACCCAAGGGCTTCAAACAACATTCCGGGTGTGATGACGACTTTGATCCCCTCCTCGACGCGCGAGGCGATTTTCCGGAGCCGGTCGCCGATCGTATCGAGTTTTCCCGTCAGGTCCCAGACATTTGCCTTGAACCGGTTGTAGGAAGGATTGGCGATCAGTTCCGTAAAGTAATTGGAGAGCGCCCAGACATTCGGGGCGATCGACATGTTATTATCGTTCAGGATCACGATCATGTTCCGTTTCTGCAGCCCGGCGTTGTTCATCGCCTCATACGCCATGCCTCCGGTCATCGCTCCGTCGCCGACGACGGCAACCACCCTGAATTTTTCCTTCGCCAGGTCCCGGGCGACGGCGATTCCAAGCGCGGCCGACATGGCAGTGCTTGCGTGGCCCGCGCCGAACGTGTCGTAGACACTCTCGGATCTCCTCAGAAAACCGCTGATTCCGTCGAGCTGCCTGATCGTATGGAAGGCTTTCCTGCGGCCGGTGAGGATCTTGTGCGGATACGCCTGGTGCCCCACGTCCCAGAGAAGTTTGTCGTCGGGCGTGTTGAAGACGTAATGAAGCGCGACCGCGAGCTCGACTGCGCCGAGGCCTGCTCCCAGGTGGCCGCCCAGCTTCGAAATCTCGTCCACAAGGAACTCTCTCAGCTCGGAGCACAGCGCCTTCAGCTCGACCACTGTAAGGGTTCTCAGGTCGGCCGGCGATTCGATGCGGGACAGGTACTTGTAGGCGGGTTCCGGCAAGGGGCTTATTCTTCCAGTTTCTGGTCTGTCAGTTTGAACGTTCCGTCGATTTCTTTACCCAACCTCTTGAGCTTCACTTCAACCTGCTGAAGCTGCTCGAGGCACTTCCTGGAGAGGTCCACCCCCTCCTCGTACATCTTCATGACATCCTCGAGGTTTACCGAGCCCTCCTCAAGTGTTTCAACGATTTGCTGAAGGCGTTTGAGGGAATGCTCAAACGAAGGGGTCTTGCTCAAGTCTGCCCCATGGAATGTTCCTGGACTACGGCCGGGACCCGGCCGTCGTGGAAGGATAGGTCGATGACATCCGATTTCTTCAACTTCCGCACGCTGCCGATAATCTCTCCTCCCCGCCGGACGATCGCGTATCCCCGCCGGAGAATCAGATCGGGGTTCACGGAGCTGATCCGCTTGTCGAAGGAAGACCACTGCTCCCGTGAGAGGGTCAACCGATTCGTCACGACTCTGCTCAGCGTGCGCCTCAATTCGTCCGTCTGCTGGGAATACTGGCGGAGAAGGTCGAGAGGCCTGTTGAATGCATAGCTCCGCAAGATGCCCGTGATTTTTTCTCGCTCCGATCCAACGCGGTCAATCGCGTTCTGATTGATAGTATAGCAATAATTGCGCACAATTTCAACCATTTCGGTCCTCGTGGGGACGACAAGTTCGGCTGCTGCGGAGGGTGTCGGCGCGCGAAGATCGGCGACAAAATCGGCGATGGAGAAGTCGATCTCGTGCCCTACGGCGCTGATAACCGGAATCCTGGAATGATAAATGGCGTCCGCCACCGCCTCTTCGTTGAAGGCCCAGAGATCCTCCAGAGAGCCCCCTCCCCTCCCGACAATCAGCACATCGGCCCCTCCCCACTCGTTGAACGCCCGTATCGCCCCGGCGATCTCACCCGCCGCACCCGCTCCCTGCACACTTACAGGGTACAGGATCAATTCTGCGGAAGGCCATCGCCTTGATATGATCTTGACGATATCCTTGACCGCCGCGCCTCCCGGAGAAGTGACGAGGCCGATCCGCGCGGGAAAGCGGGGAATCGGTTTCTTCCTCCCCGGCTCAAAATACCCTTTTGCAGAGAGTTTCTGCTTCAATCTCTCGAACGCCATCTGGAGCTCGCCGGTTCCGAGCGGGAGCAGCTCCGCCACGTCGAGCTGGTAGACTCCCCGCACCTCGTAGACGGTGATCCTTCCGCGCGCAACGATTTTCATGCCGTCCCCGGGTGTGAACCTCAGGCTGCCGGCGCGGCTCCTCCAGAGAACCGCCTGGATTTGGGCATGCTCATCCTTGATCGTGAAATAGAGATGCCCGGAGGAATGGTGCTTGTAGTTGGAGATCTCCCCTTCCACGGCTGCGACGGGAAACCCCTGTTCGAGCGTACTCTTGATCTGACGGGTGAGCTCGCTCACCGTCACGATTTTTCTCTCGGCTTTCATGCGCCGGGAATATATTCAAATACAAGCCATGAATCAACTGGGTGCATTTCATTTTGTCATCCTGAGCGAAGCGAAGGATCTCGTTGGTCCGACTGACGAGATCCTTCGGTCGCTGCGCTCCCTCAGGATGACATATGTGGTGAAAGTGATGCACCACGAGGCGGTTGCCTTTCTTTCACTCTTTCTCTATATTCACGAGACTTTTCAAACTGGAACCCGGAGCTGATTATGCAACTGGATCTTCTCGCGATCGGAGCGCATCCCGATGACATTGAACTTTGCTGCGGCGGCACGGTGGCAAAGATGGCCAAGGCGGGTTATAAGGTCGGGATCGTCGACTTGACCGAGGGGGAGCTGGGGACGCGCGGCACCAGGTCGATCAGAGCCCGGGAGGCCCGCGCGGCGGCGAAGATCCTCGGTTGCGTCAGGGAAAACCTGCGCCTCCCCGACGGCAATATTGAGCTCACCGATGCCAACAGGTTAAAGCTCATCGGGCTCTACCGGAAGTACAGGCCGTCCATTCTTCTGATCCCCCACTTTGCCGAGCGGCATCCGGATCACGTCCGGTCTCACCATCTCTGCCGCGAGGCCTGGTTTTACGCCGGACTGCGGAAGATCGAGACGAGGATGGATGGCGTGAAGCAGGAGGCCTGGCGCCCGAACAATTATTTTCAGTACATGCAGTGGCAGGAGTTCGAGCCCTCATTCGCAGTCGACATCTCGGAAGTCTACGGTCAGCGGCTAAGAGCGATTAAGGCGCACAAATCCCAGTTCCATGATCCAAAATCGAAAGACCCTCAGACGATCCTGAGCCAGAAGGGCTTCCTCGAGATGCTCGAAGCCAGGGCGACCTACTATGGCTATCGAATCGGGACGAAATACGCGGAACCGTTTTACTCCGTCGAACTGATCGGAGTGGGCGACCCGTTCGGATTGAAGATGTTTAAAGGATAGTGAAGCTCGCTCCCACGGTCTCCCTTAGGCTCGCTCCCACGGTCTCCGTGGGAGCGTATATTGGGACGCTCCGCGTCACCGGCCGCGGAGCGGCCGAAATAAGCGTTCCCACGCAGAGCGTGGGAACGAGAATCGAGAGGCGGTCCAGATCACATCCGGAAAGGCGCTATTGACAATCGGCCTAGAATACGCTACCTTCAATTGACGCTATTGTTGCAGAAATGGAATCATTACTGGAGTAACTGCGTTAGAGTATCAGTGATTAAAATTCCGACATACAGGTTTTGCTCGCTCGTTCTGGCGGTCGTATTCTGCCTGTTTAACGTCGGACTTCCCGTCGTCTTCGCCGCGTGCCCGATGATGGGGCGGCTCTCTGAAATCCCCTCGTGCTGCGCTCAAAACCATGGGGCTGGTTCGACGACCGGCGGCGCCGCCCTCTCGACCAACTGCTGCAAGACGGTCTTCGCCGGCGAGCGGAACCGCACGGAATTTCTCGGCGAACGGCATGTGGCGCATCAATATGCCGCGGTCGCGTCAACGGTTGCGTCCCTCTTCATCCCGGCTTCACGGCTCGATCTGAGCCCGCCGGTCAGGTCTCTTGATCCCTCTCCTCCCTCGGAAGATATTCCCATCTTCACCGCTTCACTCCTGATCTAAGTTCCTCGCCCTGCCGCGCGGCAGGCTGTTCTCGACCGGGCCTTTCGCTTGTGCGGAATCCCCGAGCTCTTGTCGCCCCGTCATGGTCGTTATCGGGGCGGGTTGAAGACCATTTAGCGAGGAACGATGATGCGATACGCGCTTATTTTCATGACCCTGCTGGCGCCCGCCGGGGCGTTCGGCCAGGTGGATTCCGTGGTACTCGGAGATTCGTCCGTCCTCAATCTCTCGTTTCTGGTCGCCGAGGCGATGCTCAGAAACCCGGAGATCCAGGAGGCCCTCTCTCAGTGGGATGCGACCGAAGCGAAGGTACCCCAGGCCGGCGCCCTCCCCGATCCCGAGCTGAAATTCATGCAGGAAGAAATGCCCGGGTTCGTCTTCAACGAGGCGATGTATTCCCATCTCGAGCTCATGCAGAAGGTCCCCTTTCCGTCCAAGCTCTCCGCCAGGAGCGAGATCGCCTCGAAACTCGCCGAACATGCGCATCACGACCATCTTGAAAAAGTCAATGAGATCATCGCGAGGCTGAAGAAGGCGTACGATGAGCTCTGGTTCGTTCAACAGAGCATGGTCCTTGACCGGGAGCGCGGGCGCCTGACCGGCCAGATGAAATCGATCGCCCAGGTGCGGTACGGGGTCGGCGAGGCCTCGCAACAGGACGTCCTGAAGGCGCAGGTCGAGCAGACCATGATTTCGAACGAACTGATCACATTGAGGCAACAGGAGTTGAGCGCCAAGTCGATGCTGATGTCGATCCTCGATCGGAGCGAGGGCGACACGCTGGGCTTTGCGGTCATCCCGGAGGAATTCACTTTCGATGCGAATCTCGATTCCCTGATCGCACTCGCCATGCAAACGAGGCCGATGATCCTTCACGAGTCGCTCAAGGTCGACGAGCAGAACGTTCGCCTCAGCCTCGCACGGAGGGAATACCTCCCCGACTTTACATTCGGGTTGGACCGCGTCACTTCCCCCTCCTCGGGATTCAGGGGGTGGAGCGTGAGCGCGGGGATCACGCTTCCCTTCGTGCCGTGGACCCTCTCCAGGGTGAGCGCCGGAGTCGACGAGGCGGCGGCGATGGTCGACGGGTCGAAGGCGTCGTATCATGCGGCCCGTCTCATGGTGATCAACAATATCAAGAATCTCTACTACAAGGCGGAGAGTTACAAACGGCAGCTCGACCTCTACCGGCAGGCGGTGCTGCCGCAGGCGAGGCAATCGCTCGACCTCGGCCTTTCGTCGTACCAGACGGGAAAAACCGACTTCCTGATGCTGATCGATCAGTACAGGAGCTACGCGCAGTACACAAAAGAATATTTCATGATTCGAATGAACTTTGAGCAGACCCTCGCCGACCTTGAATTCGAGGCCGGGTCGGAATCGCTCCCGGGTTCAAAATAAGGAGCTTGCGATATGCGAACAAAACTGAGTCTTGCCCTGATGATCCTGCTCCTGGCCGGTGCCGCCGGTTGGTTTCTCTACCCCAAAATCTTTCCCGCGAAGCAGGACCGCGTTCCGGCCTCTGAGAGCGACAGCACCGGGTTCTCCTCCACGCAGAAAATCCGCCGGGATGAATACTACTGTCCCATGCACCCGCAAGTCGTCCGCGACAAGCCGGGCGCATGCGATATCTGCGGCATGACGCTCGTGAAGAGGGTCGTGGAGAGCTCTACGGGGCGCGAAAGCGCCACGGGAGTCAATCGGGTCGTCGTTTCGCCCTCCCGGCAGGTCCTGGCGCAGGTCGCCACGACGGTCGCGCGCCGGAAGCCGGGCCTGAAAACAATCCGGGCGGTGGGACGGATCGAGTATGCGGAGACCGGGTTCAGGCAGATCAGCGCCCGATTTCCGGGCAGAGTGGAGAAACTCTATGTGAGCTTCATAGGCGGGCAAATCCGCAAGGGCGATCCCGTCGCGGAGATGTACAGCCCTGAGGCGATCTCCGCTCAACAGGAGTATCTTCTCGCCTCGGATTCCTACGTCGAGGTGAAGGACGCGCCGGAGATGATCTCCGGCGGCGCGAAATCTCTTGCCGATCAGTCCCGCGAGAAGCTTGTCCAGTGGGGCTTTACGGAAGCGCAGATCGCCCGGCTCGAGAGCACAAAGTCGGTTCAGAATGTCGTCACGATCTACTCCCCCATCGGCGGGACGGTCATTAAGAAAAATACCGATCCCCAGCACTATGCGGCGGCGGGAGAGGACCTTTTCGATGTGGCCGATCTCTCCAGGGTCTGGATGGAAGCCGATTTCTATGAAGTTGAAATGAAGTGGCTCAAAGTCGGACAGGCGGTGACGGCTGCGAGCGACGCGTTCCCGGGGAGGGGATTCTCGGGGAAGGTGAGTTTTATCAGTCCGGTGGTCGACCCGGCCACCCGGACCGTCGCGGTTCGCGTCGAACTCGCTAATCCGGGAGAGCTGCTCAAGCCCGGGATGTATCTGAATGCCCGGGCAACCGTGCCGCTCTCTCCAGCCCTCCTTGTCCCAGCGACCGCGGTTCTCTCGACAGGGAATCGCACCGTCGTATGGGTTCAAACGGCGCCTGACCTCTTCGAGGCAAGGGAGGTCCGCCGGGGAGAACGGGTTGGCGATGACGTCCAGATTCTGGAAGGTCTCGAAGAAGGAGACCGGGTTGTGATTTCCGGGGGGTATCTCCTCGATTCGGAAAGCCAGTTGCAGGAAGCGACGCCGGCTTCATGAAGGCCGATTCCCTGACACACAAGGAGAAGAAAAAGCGATGAGGTACCGGACATGGTAAAGGATCCCGTTTGCGGGATGAATGTGGACGAGACGAAGGCGAAATACTCCTCCGTTTCGCCCGGCAAAACAGACTACTTCTGCTCCGCCGGCTGCAAGTCGCGATTCGAGGCAGATCCTTCAAGGTTCACCCGATCAGGGGCAGAATCGCCTCATGCGGGCCACGGTTCGGGCGCCGCCGCGCTCGAAACGGGCGGGTCGGGGTTCTTCTGTCCGATGCATCCTCACGTCAGATCCGGCGGTCCGGGAACATGCCCGGAGTGCGGAATGCGGCTTGAACCGGCCGGCGGGCGCGGCGGAGATTCCCATGCCGTGCGCGACTTCAGGAAACGTTTCTTCTTCTCGACCGGCCTGACCATCCCGCTCCTGCTCCTCTCCCCCATGATCCAGGATTGGCTGGGGCTGGGAGAGATCCTGCGGTTCGGGGGCGACTCCTACGTCCTGTTCGCGCTTTCGACGATCGTTTTCTTTTATGGCGGCATGCCGTTTCTCCAGGGACTTTACTACGAAGTGAAGGGAAAAAGGCCCGGGATGATGGCGTTGATCGGCCTGGCAATCGGTGTGGCGTACTGCTATAGCTCGTTCGTCGTCTTCGGCTTACACGGCTCCCTCTTTTTCTGGGAGCTCGCAACCCTGATCGATCTCATGCTCCTTGGACACTGGATCGAGATGAGATCGGTCATGGGCGCCTCCGGCGCCCTGGAGGAGCTGGCGAAGCTGATCCCCGCCCTGGCGCACAAAATCCTGCCCGATCGTTCGATCGTCGATGTGCCGACGGGCGAACTCTCGGCCGGAGACCGGGTGCTGGTGAGGTCCGGCGAGAAGATTCCGGCCGACGGAAAAGTGCTCGAAGGGGAAACCCTGGTGAACGAATCCCTCCTCACCGGCGAGTCGGCGCCGGTTCTGAGGAGAGAGGGATCCGAGGTGATCGGAGGGTCGCTGACGGGGGAAGGCTCGATCTCCGTCACGATTACGAAAACGGGCGAGGATTCATTTATCTCGCAGGTGATGCGGCTCGTCGACAGCGCACAGCAGAGCAAGTCGCGCACGCAGGACCTTGCCGACCGGGCGGCGCTCTGGCTTACATTCATCGCCGTCGGATCGGGCGCCGCGACGATGGCGGCGTGGCTGGGGCTCGAGGGAAGCGACTTTGCGTTCGCGCTCGAGAGGACGGTGACGGTCATGGTCATCACCTGCCCCCACGCTCTCGGGCTTGCGATCCCGCTCGTGGTTGCGGTCTCGACCGCCCTCTCGGCACGCAGGGGGTTGCTCCTGCGGAACAGGACGGCGTTCGAGAAGGCGCGAAACATCCAGGCCGTCATCTTCGACAAAACCGGGACGTTGACGGCGGGATCGTTCGGGATCACCGATGTGGTGCTCATCGACCCGGGCGCCGTGAAACAGGACCTGCTCGACGCCGCCGCGGCGGTCGAGTCCCGGTCGGAACACCCCATAGCGCGGGCGATCGCCGCCTCGGGCGCCGCGCGCCTCACGTCGAGCGGTTTTCGATCGACACCGGGCGAGGGGGCCGAAGCCCTGGTGAACGGACGCAGGGTACAGGTGGTCAGTTCCGCCTTCGTCAGATCGCACCACCCTTCCTCCACCGACGGGCGCGCGGAGAAGTTTCAGGCGGAAGGGAAGACAGTGGTCTATGTGCTGATCGATGGGAAGCCTGCGGCCGCCATCGCCCTCGCGGATATGGTTCGTCCCGAGTCCCGGCAGGCTGTTGCCGCCCTTCGCGGGCTCGGGATCCGGTGCCTGATGCTCACCGGAGACAACAAGCTTGTCGCCGAGAGGGTGGCCCGGGAAGTCGGAATCGAAGAGTATTTTGCCGAAGTACCCCCCCAGCGGAAGGCCTCCATCGTGAAGGAAGTCCAATCCCGCGGGCTCGTGGTCGCGATGGTGGGCGACGGGGTCAACGACGCTCCCGCCCTTGCGCAGGCGGATGTCGGCATGGCGATCGGAGCCGGGACCGGCATCGCCATCGAAACGGCGGACATCGTCCTGGTGAAGAGCAATCCTCTCGATGTCGCCGTTGTGGTGGTGCTGGCCCGGGCGACCTACAGGAAGATGGTGCAAAACCTGATCTGGGCCACGGGATATAATGCGCTGGCCATACCGCTTGCCGCGGGAGTCCTCTCTTCGTACGGGATCCTGCTCAGTCCCGCCCTCGGGGCGGTCCTGATGTCGGTGAGCACAGTCGTCGTCGCGCTGAATGCGAAGACCCTGGGAAGAAACCTGCCTCCTGTTGCCGGAAACATCCCGCGCATGCCGGCTGCGGAAGGGTCGCATCAACACGCATCCATGGGGAAAGTGAGCTAACATGATCGAAAAAATCATCGATTGGTCGGCCCGCAACAAATTTGCAGTCATACTGTTCTACTGCATATTGATCGGGTGGGGCGTCTGGTCGGTCTACCATACTCCCGTCGATGCGATCCCCGATCTCTCCGATAACCAGGTGATCGTCTTCACGCAATGGATGGGCCGGTCGCCGAAGATCATCGAAGACCAGATCACCTACCCCCTGGTGAGCAACCTGCAGGGACTTCCGAGCGTGAAGGCCGTCAGGGCGCAATCGATGTTCGGGATGTCGTTCATCTATATCATCTTCGAGGACAACACCGACATCTACTGGGCCCGGAGCCGCGTGCTCGAAAAGCTCAGCTATGCCGCCTCCTCCCTTCCCGCCGGCGTGATCCCGACGCTGGGGCCGGACGGCACGGGCGTGGGGCACGTCTTATGGTACACGGTCGAGGGAAAAGAGTCCGATCTTGGCGAGCTCCGCGCAATCCAGGACTGGTATGTGCGCTATCAGTTGAATTCCGTCCCGGGAGTTGCGGAGATCGCAAGCGTGGGGGGATTTGTCAAGCAGTACCAGGTCGACCTCGATCCGAACAAGCTGGTGGCAGCCGACGTCGACGTGAAGATGGTCGTTGAGGCGATCACGAACTCCAACCGGGATGTCGGCGGAAAAATCATCGAATCGAACGAGAGCCAGATGTACGTCCGGGGTCTCGGGTACATCCGTTCGGTCAAGGAGATCGAAACGATCCCGGTGGGTACCGGCCCGGGGGGCGTGCCGGTGACGATCGGAAGCCTCGGGACGGTCCAGATGGGAAATGACCTTCGGCTCGGCCTCCTGGACAAAAACGGGGAGGGAGAGACCGTCGGGGGGATTGTCGTGATGCGCTACGGGGAGAACGCGAAGGACGTCATCGACCGCGTCAAAGTCAAGATCGCCGAGATTCAGAAAGGCCTCCCTTCCGGAGTCGAGATCAAGACCGCGTACGACCGGTCGGACCTCATCGACCAATCGATCGACACCCTCCGGCACGCGCTCGTCGAGGAAGCCCTGATCGTGAGCCTCATCGTCATGATTTTCATTTTTCACGTCCGGAGCGCGCTCAGGATCCTCATCGAAATGCCGGTGTCTGTCCTGATCGCCTTCATCCTCATGAAGCAGTTCGGGATCACCTCGAACATCATGAGCCTGGGCGGCCTGGCGATCGCTATCGGCGTGCTCGTCGATTCGTCGATCGTGCTTGTCGAAAACGCCTACCGGAATATCGCCCAGGCGCAGTCGCAGGGGGGCCCCGTGGACTACACCGAGGTCTCGATACGTTCGGCGCAGCAGGTCGGACGGGCCATCTTCTTTTCGCTCGCGATCATCGTCGTTTCTTTCCTGCCCGTTTTCATGCTGGAAGGACAGGAAGGGAAGCTCTTCCACCCCCTCGCGTGGACGAAGACCTTTGCCCTCGCCGCCTCGGCGATCATTTCGATCACGCTCGTTCCCATGCTGATGACGATGCTGATGCGGGGAAAATTCCGCCCCGAAGAACAGAACCCGGTCTCCCGGATCCTGATGCGCCTGTACGAACCGGTGCTCAGGAAGGCGCTCAAGTACCGGAAAACGACGCTCGCCGTCAACGCGATCGCGCTTCTGATCGCAATCCCGATGCTCCTGAGCATCGGCTCCGAGTTTATGCCCCCTCTCGACGAGGGAAGCCTCCTCTTCATGCCGGTCGCCCTCCCGAACGTTTCGATTACCGAAGCGAAACGGATCCTCCAGGTACAGGATAAGATCATCGCGGGCTTCCCCGAAGTGAAACAGGTCCTCGGCAAGGTGGGCCGCGCGGAGACCTCCACCGACCCCGCCCCGGTCAACATGATCGAGACGATCATCCTGCTCAAGCCGAGGGCCGAGTGGCGCAAAGGGTTGACCAAGAACGACATCATCGAGCAGCTCGACAGCCAGCTCCAGATTCCCGGCGTGCGGAACGGGTGGACACAACCGATCATCAACCGCATCAACATGCTCTCCACCGGTGTGAGGACCGATCTCGGCGTGAAAGTCTTCGGAGACAATCTCGACACGCTGGAGCGCCTGGCCATCGAGGCCGAGCGCGTCCTGAAGGAAGTGTCCGGAGCGGCGGATCTGTACGCCGAGCGTGTCACCGGGGGCGAGTTCCTCGATATCGACGTCAAACCCGGGGCAGTGGCGCGCTACGGCATCAACGCCGGCGCCGTTCTCGACTTCATCGAGGGCGCGATCGGCGGGGAGAATATCTCCACCACAGTGGAGGGAAGGCGCCGGTTCCCGATCCGGGTCCGCTTTGCGAAGGACTTTCGCGATAACCCGGACGCGCTGGGAAAATTGCTCGTGCCGGTCCCGCGGCCGGGGAGCGGGATGGCTGGAGCGTCTGCCGGCGAAAGCCTTCGAAAATACGCCTACGTTCCCCTCGCGCAGCTTGCCGACATCCGACAGATGCCGGGACCCCCGATGATCAACAGTGAAAACAGCCTGCTCCGGTCAATCGTTTATCTCAATGTCAGGGGAAGGGATATGGGAGGGTTCGTTTCCGACGCGAAAACCGCGCTCGAACAAAAGATGAAGCTCCCGCCTGGCTACTATCTCTCCTGGAGCGGACAGTATGAAAATCAAATCAGGGCGAAGAGACGCATAGAACTTGTGCTGCCCATCGTCTTTATCGTGATCTTTCTCATGCTTTACTTCACGTTCAGGTCGTTCCTGGAGGCCTCGATGGTCATGCTCTCGGTCCCCTTTGCGCTCATCGGAGGAGTCTATCTGATCTACTTTCTTGGATATAACCTGAGTGTGGCGGTCTGGATAGGATTCATCGCGCTCTATGGCGTGGCGGTGGAAACGGGGGTCGTGATGGTCATTTATCTCCACGAGGCGCTCGACCGGCGGTTGGCAACCGGCATGCTCCGGCATGAAGATATCATTCAGGCGACGGTTGACGGGGCCGTTCTGAGACTCCGGCCGAAGCTCATGACCGTCGCGACGAATATCCTGGGATTGATGCCGATCATGTGGAGCACCGGAGCCGGATCCGACGTGATGAAGCCGATTGCAGCCCCCATGGTTGGAGGAATCCTTACTTCGGCGATCCATGTTCTCCTTGTCACGCCGGTAATTTTTTCTCTCATGAAGGAAGCGGCTTTGAGGAGAGGAACGCTGAAGAGTTCCGCCATAGACCGCGTTAATGCCGCCGGATAACCGGTAGGCGCGGCCTTTAGGCCGCGTTGATGTCGTCAGCTAATCGGTAGGCGCGGCCTTTAGGCCGCGTTCATCAGCCAAATAGACGGTAGCCGCGGCCTTTAGGCCGCGGTCTTTAATCTTCCATAACAACAGGAGTTACCATGATGAGATACATCCCTTTTATCGCCGTTTTATTACTGATGGGAACCACCCCCCTCCCGCAGATTCAGAAATCTCCCTACGCCGGGCAGGAGATGAGGCCAATCAAATCTCTCTCCCAGGACGAAATTCAATCGTACGAGAATGGCGAGGGGATGGGTCTTGCCAAAGCGGCAGAGCTGAACAGGTACCCCGGGCCGAAACATGTACTTGATATGGCAGCGGAGTTGAATTTAAATCAGGAGCAGAAAGCGATGACACAGAAAGCATTTGAAGAGATGCACAAGAAGGCGGTTCGAGTAGGAAGAGAGCTCGTCGAAACCGAGCGCGAGCTGGACAAGGAATTTGCATCCGGGACCATCAATACAAACCGGCTCGACTCACTGACGGCCCATATCGGCGAACTCCAGGGGAGGCTTCGCGCGACTCACCTCAGGGCACATCTTGCGGAAAAAGAGATCCTCACCGCAGGGCAGGTCAATAAGTACATCGATCTCCGGGGTTATGGAACGCCGGAGCACCCCCACGAACACATGCATCATTGATCCCCCGAATGCCATCCTGAGGGAGCTTGGCGACCGGTTTCAGTCTGAGCGTAACGCTTGGAAGGAGCAGACGAATTCGATCTTCTTATTTCAGTCCGCGAGTAATTAATGAAGCTTTTTGATTTACGTCCCAGTCGACAGATGCGACATTTTTTACGAACGGTCTGCTCACAACTGCTTTTACAAGTTCAGAATGCATGAAGTCTTCCATTGCAGTCTTGTTTTCCCACAAATAGAAGCCGCCAAACGTATTCTTATCTATGTCTGCCAACCAAACCTTTGAGATAAGACCTTTCACATTTGCTAAAACGGGAGCGTCCGGTTCAACCATTTGTTTCAAATATTCCGCCTGGGTGATATCGCTTAATTGATAGGTGATCAGTTGTGCGCGCATAATCATATCATAATAGTGAATAATGCTGGAAAAGTAAGTTTTTCGGACAAAATAAGCAAACGCAGTGGCCGGATCATGACGGTGTTCGCGTGGCCCGACGAAGATCACAATGGCATGGCCCTCGAACAGAATCGATAGAATCAAAGGAAAGCGGGTAAACCGTGCCCTTCCGGCGGGTACCCCCTACCGGGGATCACACACAAAAAAAAATCCTTGCTTTTGTAACTAATTCCTGTAAATTCTTGTTATAGAACGTATCAGCATTCATCCATTAACCATTCACTACGTGTAAGGGTCTCAGCCATGAATTATCGCGTGATAGTCGGTTGTTGTGTGGCCGTTCTCCTCTCCCTCTCGCTTGCTTTCGGGCGCGGCGACGACGGTAAGAAGTGTCCGGCCGGTTCGACCGCATCGTGCTGCGCACACGGCACCAAGGCATCGTTATCTACCGCTTCAAAGAGCGATAAAGATGCTGTCATCGTCCCCGTGAGCGACAAGGGTGTCGCACAGGCTTCCGGGAAAGAATGCGCGATGAAGGGCGTGAAGGATGCCGCAAACTGCACCGCGGCCGAGAAGGCCAATTGCGATATGTCGAAGGCGAGCATGACGAAGGCCGGAACGAAGGCCGATTGCTGCGCGGGCAAGGCGAAGGGCGCGAAAGCGAGCAACTCCGTGAAGAAGACGGGCGCCAAGATCGTCGAAGCAAAGGGAACGAACTAAGCACGATCGAGATTCAGCGAAGCCGTCCCCGCTTTTCCGGGACGGCTTTTTTATTTCACCGATGAGGATTGAATGATCCCTCCCTCAGCTGCCGCCCCACACACCGCATGAGCGGCCTCCAATTCTGCCCGAATTGCGGTTCCAGGTTGAAGGACGCAGCTCAGTTTTGCTCCTCGTGCGGAAGGAAACTATCCCCCGGGGCCCCGTCCGCGGACGCGCCGGCGCCTGCCGGACAGCCTGCTCCCCCTCCCGCCAAAAAAGTAATGACCCGGAAGGCAAGGGTCCTTTACTCGGTGCTTGCCCTTCTCCTCTTTGCGTTCTTCCTGTTGACGTTCGCAAAGCACCTCCCCGGAGGTGAACATCCGGTGATTGCGGCGCAGCCCGAGGTGGAGATGGCCTCTGCAAAGCCGGACCAGGTGCTCAAGCCCGAGCCGATCACCCCCGAGATCGGAAACGGGAAGATCAGTTTTCCGGTTTCTCTTCTGCTCGAAAAAAGAATGGTCGGGTTCGAATACGAAGCGGCCGGGGTGACTCTCCCGCTGATCGCCTTCATCACGGGCGAAGGGAAAGTCGTTACCGCCGTCGCGATCTGCGAGCCGTGCAACTCTCACACCTTCCGTATCGAGGGGGATGAACTTGCCTGCGGGAACTGCGAAACCCGGTGGAAGCTGAATAACCTCGAAGGGATCCAGGGCTCATGCCAGAAATATCCGCCGGCGCCGGTCGCGAGCGCCATTGTCGGCAACCAGGTTCAGATCGAAGAGAAGTTGCTCAAAAACTGGAAACTGAGAATCTAACGAATCCGTTTAAAGAGGGATGACACCATGAAACACCACCTGCTATTCCTTGTCGCGCTCAGTCTTGTCTTCTCCGCGTGCCGTCCGAAACAGCCGCTGGAAACCGCCACGATCAAAGCAAATTCGATGGTGTGCGGGACTTGCGCAAAAACAATCGAGAAGGCGGTCTACGCCGTGGAGGGAGTGAAAGAAGTGAACGTGGACGTCAAGGAGAAGATGGTGGAGGTGAAATTCGTGGCTCTGCAGACGAATGTCCAAACGATCGAATCGGCGATCTCCGAAGCGGGGTACGACGCCAACGGCCGGAAAAGAAATCCGGACGCATACGAGAAACTGCCGGCATGCTGTAAAATCGACGGCTGACAGGTTCCAAGAAATAATTTGGGATGACGCCGCCCCACCCCGCGTCAGCTCTTCTCCCTTGCCTCCTCCACCCTTCTGATGATCGTGAGGACGAAGCCCACGATGAGAGTCACCGTCCCCATCCAGACCAGGTTGATGAACGGCTTTACGCTCGCCTCGATGATGAGTGTCTCGGCCTGATCCTTTTTCTTCGACGCCCCCCGGTCGTTCACCCCGATCTCCACGCTCGATTGCGACGGGTCCTCCCGGTTCGGTTGGAGCTTTACGATCGTGAACCCGACGGACGTTCCGGCCGGAGTGGCGGGGATGTAGGAAATCGAGCCCCCTGAATTCTTCATCAGCGGTTTGAGCGTCTCCGTCTTTTCCCCGCGCGTCACCTCGAGAATCACCCCGATCGTGAACTCCCCCCCGGTGACCATCTTTCCCTTCTCCATCGAGCTGAAGTCGAAATCGACGAACCTGACCTTCATTCCGGCCACGTCGCGGGCCTCTCCCTTTTTAAATAGAACGGTCTGCTCCTTCCCGCTTCCGCCCGCCTCGATGGAGAGCGGGGAAAGGTAGAGGTCGCGTGTGTACATGTTCAGGATATCGGGATTGCGCATCATGCTGTTGGTGAAGGAACTGTACCTGATCACGGGCGTCACGGTGTAGGTCTGGTCGCCCCGGTCCACCTGCACGGTGAATCCATAGCGTTCCGCATCCAGAGGGTGGTTTCCGAGGTACGTCAGCTTGTATCCACCCAGCACATCCACCGGTTTTCCCTGCTCGAGAGAGACCGTCTGTTTATCGTCGTACCTCGAGCTTGCCACAAATCCGAGGAAGAGCAGCGCCAGTCCGATGTGCGCGATCGCCCCGCCCGCATATTTCGGGTTTCCCCGGAAGATGCGGTAGCCGACAAACAGGTTCACGAAGAGGGCAAAGGCCGAGGCGAACGAGAAGAGAAGGAACGGCGGGTCGTGCATTCCCGCGAACCAGAGGACGATCCCGAAGACGACGGCGGAAAGGAGCGGATAGAGGAGGCCTGCGAGAAGCGTCTTGAGGCTGGAGTTCCTCCACCAGAGCAGCTGGCCGATCCCCGCCAGGAGCGCGACCACGATCCCGAGGGGAAGAATCGTCTTCACGTAGAACGACGTGTCCACGGCGGCCGGCCTCCCCTTGATAATCCCCGTGATGATCGGGGAAGATGTTCCGATCGTGATGAAGATGGCGGCGAAACAGATCGTGAACGCGCCGAGGTAGAGCGCGAACTCCCTGGAGAAGATGCTGTGCTCGACCGGCACCTTCGGCATCTCTTTCATGCGCCTCACGAGGAGCCCGAATCCGAAGATTCCGAAGAGGAAAATGACCCCCAGGAGCATCCAGTAGGCCCACATGCCGGCATCCACGAAGGAGTGAACCGAGGTTTCGCCCAGGACCCCGCTCCGGGTGAGAAATGTGCTGTAGAGAACCATGACGAAGCAGAGAATGGCGAGCGCAAAGTTGGTCCGTACGAATGTCCCGGAGCGCCTCTGGGCCATCATCGTGTGGATCGAAGCGATCGCAACGAGCCACGGAATGAGAGACGAGTTCTCGACAGGGTCCCAGCCCCAGTATCCCCCCCAGCCCAGGGTTTCGTACGCCCAATACCCGCCCAGGATGATTCCGGTTCCGAGAACCGCCGCGCCGAATACGATCCAGGGCTTCGCAATCCGGATCCAGGTCTGGTAGTCCCTCCGGAGGAGCCCGGCGACCGCGAATGTGAACGGGACCGCCATCGTCGAGAATCCGGTGAACAGAATCTGGGGATGGATCACCATCCAGTAGTTTTGGAGCAGCGGGTTCAACCCTCTCCCCTCCACCGGGAATTGCGCCCAGAGCCCCTTCGCCCTGTCGAGCCACACGAAATTGGCGGCGTCGGCGGGGACCGGTCCCGTATGAACCAGGTCCTTCGGAAAATTCTCCCAGATCATCGCGAACGGGTTCTTCACGATCAGCATGAGCAGGAGGAACGACACGATCATCGTCCACACGAACATCACCTCCGGCTCATAATTCTTCCGCGAGGTGTATTGCATGAGAATCACACCGATAATCGACACGTAAAGGGTCCAGAGAGAGAAACTCCCCTCCTGGCCCGCATAGAACGTCGAGATCAGGAGCGGGGTCGGAAGGTCGGTGGAGCTGTAGTTCCAGACATACGCGTATTGGAACTGGTGGGTAAGAATGAAATAGATGAGGAGCGCGCAGAAGCTCATGACGACAAGCACCGCCGCGTGATAGGCATAGCGCGCGACCTGGAGGGCGCGCTGGTCATGGCGCCGCATCGTGAGATAGTACGAAACGAGCGAAAGGAGCATCGAGAGGAAGGCGGCTTTGACCAGAAGGCTCCCGATCACGACCCGATTCCTTCGCCGAACAATCTCCCCGCAGCCAGGCCCGGCGTCACAGCGTCTTTTTCACGGTTGCCGCATCCCCCTCGTACTTCGACGGGCACTTGGTGAGGATGTCGCTCGCGTGAAAGACCCCTTCTTCGTACCGCCCTTTCACCACAATGGCGTTCGCAATCTCGAAGTTATTGGGCTTCGCGCCGTCATAGACGACCGGCATTTCCTTTCCCTGATCGTCCTTCATGGAGAAAAGGAACTTCCCGGTGGAGGCGTCGAAGGTCGATTCCTTTTCCTTCAGCCACTCCCCCTTTACCTGCACCTTCTTGTGGGAAGAGACAGCCGACTGGAAGTCGGTGTACTCCACGTTCGTCTCGACGAAGGAGATTGCCCCGAAGACGAGCGCCCCCACGATCACGATCGATCCGATCAAGATTTTTATTTTCATGCTCTAACCCCGCTTGTTGGTGCGCTGCTCAAGGGCCGACAGCTTCCTGTCCAGCCTGAGAAGATAGAGGAAAATGCCCAACCAGCAAATCAGGACGATGGTCAGGACGATGTACAACGAGTTCTGTTGCAGAAAATCGTACAATCAGGTACCCTCGCTTTCGGAAAGAGAGTCAAGCCGCGCCGCCCGCACCCGCATCCCCATCATCCAGAAAAACAGGACGGTAAACCCCGCCAGAGAACAGAGGAAGACCGCCAGCATCGAGGCGTTCATATGTATTTTTCCCTCGGCGTTCACGATCGGTTCGGGGTGCAGGCTGGCGACGATTCTCGGCATGATGAAAATAAAAAACGGGGCGACGGCGCCGGCGATAATCGCGTAGGCGGCCGAAAGGGTGGCCCGCTTCTCCTCGGCGTCGATCGCCGACCGGAGCGCAAAGTAGGCGCCGTAAATCAACAGGAGGACGAAGATCGAAGTCTCGCGCGGGTCCCAGTTCCAGAAAGAGCCCCAGTTGAACTTCGCCCAGAGCGAGCCCGTCACGGTGGCAAGAATGCAAAAAAGGAGCCCGAGGCCCGCGGAGGAGGCTGACTTCAAATCGTCGTCGGGGTTCCGGCGGACAAGGTATTTGATGCCGTAGAGGAGCGAGACCACGAATCCGATCACCGCCGTCCACGACATCGGCACGTGGAAGAAGAGAATTCTGGCCTTGTCTTCGAGCCCGGGAATAATGGGGAATTCGTACCACCGCTCCGGATGCGGAACGATCGGGAACGCGAGCGCGGTGACGATCACAGCGGTGAGCCAGACCCCGAGAAACAACTTTAAGAACATCGACCTCACAAGTTGGCCGTTAAAAGGATAACCATCATTCCGGTGGACGAAAGATACGCAAAATCCTTCTGGCAATCAATATTTCCGCTCTCATAGCACTGACTCATGTCCAACTCTATCCGTCATCCCCAAATCCTTCAGGTCATGGCAGGTCGTTTCCGTAGGGGCGACGCATGCGTCGCCCGGAATGATCGACGTACCCGAAAGGCCGGGCGGGGCATGCCCCGCCCCTACTCTTTCCAGACGACGTCGAAGAGCAGGTACGAGACGACAGAGATCACGACGAAGTAGGAGAGCAACACCTGGAGGTCTCCGAGCGCCTCGGAGAACGGAACGCCTTCAGCGGCCTTTTTCGTCGCATTGATCACGCTCAGAAGGAGCGGGAGAAGGATCGGAAACGAGAGGACCGGATAGAGCGTCCCCCTGGTGTTGGCCTTCGAGATGATTGCGGCGATGATGGTAGAGGCGCTTGCAAGGCCGAGGGTTCCAAGGGCAAATGAAGCGATAAAAATGGCGTAATTCTGGATCGCGAAGTTGGTGATCACCGCCAGATAGAGCAGGGCCGTGAGTGTATTGAGAACCGCGAGGAGCGCCAGATTGAAGAAAAACTTTCCGGCATAGACCGAGAGAGGCCGCGCCACAAGATGGAGCGTCATGACCGTGCCCCTTTCCTCCTCGGCAATGAAGGTCCGGGAGAGGCCGGACATCGCTGAGAAAAAAACGATGATCCAGAAGACCCCCGAGAGGATTTCGGGCGACGGGGTTTCATTCCCGATGGCAAAAAGGACGATCGCAATCGTGGTGATGACAAACATCAGCAATGCATTCAGCGCATACCTCGTCCTGATCTCCGACCGGAGATCTTTCGAGAAAATCGACGCCGCAGCGGAGAATTCCGAGGGATGGGTCATGCCGTCAGGGGAGAATCGGGCCGCAGGGTGTCCGGCCCCGGAGAATCCAGCCCCAACGAGTCCAGATTCAGAAGCCGGTCGCAATGCGGGAAATCTTCCGCGTTGTTGGTCGCCACGATCACGATCCCCCCTTTTTTCTGCTCTTCGATGATCCCGTAGACGATCTCGATCCCGGCGGAGTCGAGGTTTGAAGTCGGCTCATCCAGCAGGAGCACCGGCGGATCATGGAGGAGGGCAAACGCATATTTCACCCGCTGCTTCATCCCCGACGAGTAGGTCCTGAGCGGATCGTTCTTCCTCTCCCCCAGGCCGAAGCGTTCCAGAAGCTCCCCGTGCGGGCGGCCATTGCGGAGACCGCGGGCCTTCTGAAAAAAATCAAGGTTTTCGACGGCGCTGAACTCATCGTAGAGCTGAAGGTAAGGAGCAACGAAACCGATGTAACGGTATCGCCAGTCGGATGTTATCGCCTCCGAATCGAGGGAAAAATAAATACTCCCGCGTGTCGGCGCCAGGACTCCGGCGATGATTTTCAGGAGCGTCGATTTTCCGGAGCCGTTGCGGCCTGTGACAGCGAGGGAGTCCCGTTCTTCCATCTCAAACCCCACGCCGGAAAAGACTGTCCGGCGGTTGAACACGCGCTTGAGCCCCGAGACCTTTAGCCGGATATGCTCCATTCAGTTTCTGATGGCGGAAAATTTTCCGATAAATTCCTTGTCGTCGACGCTGATCACGAAGAAATAGACGCCGGTCGCGATCGCCTCCCCCGCATCGGTCCGTCCGTCCCAGGAGAGCGCCGGTTCCTGCGGCCTGAACGCCAATACGGGGAGTTCGCCTGAGAAGACCCTCCGCATGCCCGAGGAGAAGACCGACAACATCGCCCGGGTGGCTTGCGGCGGAGAGGGCAATCGAAACCAGAGGAGCCTCCCTTCCCTCGCCTGGTACGGGTTCGGGAAGACCATAATCTCGGCAATCACCGAGGGGGAGGTCTCCTGGGTGCTCCAAAATTCGGGATCGGGGACCGCGAGACTCGCGTAGAGCCCGTTATTCAGGAGTCTTGCACCCCCTGCGGCCGATGCGCTCAGCGTGTAGGTGAACGGGTAGGTCTGATCGAAGTACCCAAGAGCCACATTGACGTTCGAAACGATGACGAACATGGAATTCCGGCTTCCGCAGGTATCTCCCGGCGAAGCCAGGATGCAGATCCGGTGATAGGTCGAGCTGATCGCCTGTATGCTGTCGACGACAGAGGACTCCGGGGGCAGATAATCGTCGGTGGAGGAAATGCGCATTGCCGGATAGTTCCTCCCTTCCGAGTAATAGCGCGAGGTATCGGCGGCCGGCCCGGTGTTGAGATTCCAGTAGGCGTATTCGAGGGCGGCCGAACGGAGCGAAGCGCCGGACTCGGCGAGCGCGCGATCGAGCGATTCCAGAGTGCGATATTGTCTCATCCATTCCCATGTCCGCCGCATCGCGGCGCGGGAGAAGCGTTTCTCCAGGAATTTTCCCCACACAGCCCTGCTGTACTCGATCGACTGATCCGACTTCGTGAACCGGACGTCGGGCGTTGAAAACTGCGAGGTCTGGAACTGGTTGTTCGACAGATACTGGTAGTAATCGTTTACGCCCGTGTACACGACATCCTCCATCCAGGTGGAGGTGATCTCGTAAAAGTAGCGCTCCTGGTCGCCCCAAAACCCGTAGCCCCCGAGCTGGATGGCGTGATGAAACTCATGGGCAAGTGTCACTTCGAGTCCGGAGATTCCCCTGCTGAAATATTGGGGTTCCTGAAAATCGTTGTCAACTTCGATATGGGTGCCGAAGCGGGGCGGCGGCCCCGGAGAGATCGGTACCGGATCCGGGATCGTCTGTCCGTACAGCCCCGGAGAGAGGTTCAAAATCCAGACCGGGTAGGCGCTGTCGGCTCCCAACGGAGGAGCAGAGTATCCGAGGTTGTCGATCTCGAACGACCATACATGGTTCAGGATCCGTCCGACCGAATCGACGTAGGCTTCGGCCGTTCCCGGAAGGCGGTGGCCCCCCGCGTCGAGAAGAGCCGGGGCATCGGAGCCGGTCGTGTCATAGTAGATGTGCACCCGGCCGATCGTGCGGTCTGTCTGCGTCGAGGGGGCGGTCATCAACGCCCGGAGCGGCCCCTTCTCGTTCTCGGGAAGGCTGTTCCAGCTTTCGAGTATCTGAAAGGCAAGCGCGAGCCCGCACTTCCCCTTCCGCGGCGGGGCGGTTTCAGAGCGGTTCTCCGCCCTCGTCCCGCGCAACTGCCCGATCATCCCGCGGGGATCGCCCGTGTCCATCCCGGCGCGCCGTTCCCGGGCACCGGCAGGGCCGGCGGATCCGGGCCCGGCCGTTACGGCCATGAGAATCGCCATCGCGAAGATCCGGCTCTTCACCGTTCCTCCTCCAGGGAAAGAATCTTCATCACGCACGATTCGGAATCCAAAATAATAAGCTCCGGGGTCCCGTCCCGGTTGACGTCGCCGAGGGCGAATCCGGAGATCCCTCTTGTGCTGACGAGATGCGGACCGGGATCGAAAGTCCCGTCGCCAAGCCCCGGAAACACTTCGATCGACCGGTCGACCTCATTCTTCACGACGAGGTCCGGAATTCCGTCGCGGTTGAAATCGAGGACCTTGAGGTTCTCCCTCGAGGCCACGCGAACGGGCGTCTTAAGGAGATAGTAGGCGGCCGAGAATGTCGAGTCCCTTTGGCCGAGTGAAACCCCGAGGAGATTGTCGGGCTCCTGAAAATTGACGATCAGGTCGGTGCGGCCGTCCCTGTTGACGTCGGTGGCCCAGAGCAGAGCGCCGGCCTGCCGGACTTCTTGCATCGTCAGCGCCAGGCGGGGAGGGCGAAACGATTCTCCCGAATCTCCCTCGAGGAGGTAGAACAATTGTCTCTCGCCCCGTTCGCCATAGACGAGGGCGACGATGTCGGGCACGCCCTTCCGGATGCAATCGCACATCGCCGCGCCGGCGATGGAAGCGCCCAGGTGCGTGGGGATCGAGCGTTCGATGAATCGCGCAGGGCCGATTTGCTCATACTCGATGAATTCGCCCCCTCCCTGGATCCTCTCGTGTTCGAAGACCGTCAGATGGAGGAACCCGCTGCCGCCGTCGATCCGGCCGGAGAGTATGGTCTGCGCTCCCTGCGTGGGGAGGCTGACGGCCGTGCTGGAATAGCTCCGGGTGTTGAGCTCGATGATCGACGTCGTCGTCGTGTCCGAGCCTGCCCCGAGGAGGATCGCGATGCTGTCATTCTTGGGGCGATATTCGATCGAGCTGAGGCCGCGCGTCGTCCGGACCGGGATCTGACCCCCGAACCCGCCCCTGCCGTCATTCAAGAAAAGGGAGATATTCTGAGACCGGCTGTCGGCGACGGCGATATCTTCCCAGCCGTCATGGTTGATGTCCGCAGTCAGGACGCTCCCCGGATGAAGCCCCAGCGCGTACATGTTCTTCGGTACGCCGGAATCACCGCTCATCGCATTGCAGAACACCCTGATACGGGATGCCGCGGAATCGAGCACGACCGCATCCGTCAGAGCCGTGTGCCCGTGCCTCACGAATGAAAAATCGGTGGGGAACTCTCCCGCGGCATAGACGACCGAATCCGAAAGGCGTTCTCCGTTATTCAGATCGATCATCAGGCTCCGTTCGGCTGCGCTCAGCAACCCGATATCGTCTTTCCCGTCCCCGTTCACATCCGCGACGCCGAGCCTGACCGGGGGGCTATTGAGAGCCACGTTCTGAAACGGGTGGAACTCACCCAGCCCGTCGCCGAGAAAGAGCGCGCAACGCTCTTCCTCCGGGAAACAGACGACCAGGTCTCTGTTTCGATCCGAGTCGAGGCTCGCGGTGGAGAACAAACGGGGCTCGGTCGTGAACTGAAGGACGGAAGGGTCGCTGAAATGCATCGTTCCGAACCCTGTGAAAATCATCAGCTGGTTTGCAACCCAATCGGCCGCGATCATGTCGTTGAGACCGTCCTTGTTGATGTCTTCGATGGAAAGGGCCCCGATGGAGGATTCGGGCAGGAGGGTCACACCCGGCCGGAACGAGCCGTCCCCCCTCCCCCGCATGACAAGCATGCCGAGCTGCCTTTTGCCGAAGAGCACGAGGTCCTGCTTTCCGTCGTTGTCCACGTCGGCGAGAAGGACGTTACCGTAGAGCGTGGGGATCCCGGATCTCCACGCGAGGGTGGAGCGTTCACCCGGTTTGGAACAATAGACAAGAAGTTCGGGAGGATCATCCGTCACGAGCACGAGGTCTGCGAGCCGGTCCCGGTTGCAGCGACCGGAAGCGGCGGCAACGATCGGTTTTCCCACGGCGAGGGAACCCTGTTTCCAGCCGGCCCCTCCGGCCAGCTGATACTGGAAGGAGACCTGCCGCTCGCCGGGGATGGCGATGTCGGTCAAACCGTCTCCGTTATAATCGCCGGTGACGATGGCATGCGCGCCGGGCCCGGCGGGAAGATCGGCGACGGTTCCGAGAGTCGTGAGGTAGCGCTGTGCGACGGCAGCCGGGCACCAGCCGCAGCAGGCGAGAGCGAGAGAGACGAGGAAGCGCCGGGCGAGAGAACGCGGGAGAAAGGATCCTGTCGACATCCGTAAATCATGGAGGCTACCGATGGGAGGCACGCAGCCGCTTCAGCCGCTCGGTGCGGCGGACAAGAGCCTCCTCGTAACGCCGTTTTTCCGCTTCAGTTTCGGGAACCGCCGCAGGGATTGCGGTCGGTTGCCGGCGATCGTCGACCGCGACGAACGTGAGATACGCGGTATTTGCGGTTTTCCTCCTGCCCGTCAGCTGATTTTCGGCGGTGACCACGACTCCGACCTCCATGGAACTTGAAAACGCGCGATTGACGGAAGCCCGGAGCGTCACCACTTCGCCGAGCCTGATGGGCTGATGGAACGCAAGCTCGTCGACACCCGCGGTCACGCAAATGCGATTCGAGTGGCGTTGGGCGCAGATGGCTGCGGCGATGTCCATCCATTCCATCAATCTTCCCCCGAGGAGATTTCCGAGCTGATTCGTGTCGTTCGGCAGGACAAGCTGGGTCATTTCCACCTGCGAATCGCCGACGGAACGGCGCGCCGTCGCGCGCCGGCTTGTCGATTTGCGCGCTTTCATGCAGTGGGGGCGAGTTTCAACGCGTCTCCGGGAAATGTGGCCTCGGATTTGGTCTTGACATGGTCCCTGATCTCCCGCTGAAGACCCTCTGCCTCGCCTTTGTGCTCGCTGGAGGGATAGCGGGTGAGAAACTTTTCTATCTCAGGCATCGCCTCGTCATACTTGCGCCTCGAGATCAACGCCTTCACCTTCCCGAGGAGCGCAGGCTCGGCGTAGGGCGTGTCATGATACTTCTCGATGACATAGTCGAAGTAATTCGTCGCGGCCTTGTAATACCCCATCTTCATGTACAGGGTGGCGGACTCGAACAATTTCCTGGCGAGGCGGCCGTTCAGCTCCTTGATCTTTGTCTCGGCGTCCGGGACGAGCTCGTGTTTCGGGTTGTATTCGATGAAGGTCTGAAATTCGTCGATGGCGCGGTTCGTGTAGGTCTGGTCGAGCGGGGTCTTGGGCGAGAGAGAGTAGTAACAGAGCCCAACCTTGTACTGGGCCATCGGGACCAGGGGGCTCGCGGGCATGTTCCGCTTCAGCGCCTGGTACTCCTCGGCGGCGAGGAGGTATTCGTCCATCCTGAAATGAGATTCACCGAGCTGATACTGGGCGCTGTCGGCGACTTTGCTGCCGGGAAACTGCAGCCTGATGATTTCGAAATCGTTGATCGCCTCGAGGTAATCCCCGCGGTCGAATTTCATTCTTCCCTGCTGGAACCGCAGCTCCGCGGAAAGGTTTTGTTGGGGGGCGGAGGAGCTGCAACCGCAGAAGAGCGCTGCGATGAATCCCGGCAGGACGGCGCAACAGAGCCATCGACGTGTGAACGGCATCGTCATGAAAGTCCTAACTGCGCACGTGAAAGAAAAGGTAGATTGAGACACCCGTGGCTCCGATGATCACCACAGGCTCGAGGACCCTGTCGAGGAAGCTTTCCGAGGGAAGCTCCCCATGCGTGGTCTTCGCGGCGGCGAGCTCGAGGCCCTGGACCTCGTCGACCGCAACCGTGTCCGCGGATTGCGCCGAAGGCGAGCCCGTATAGACGAGTTCTCCGGTTTCCGGACGGAGGAGTTCGCACGTGACGGCGGCGGAGACCGTACGCCTGACTTTGCGGGTGCCGAGGAATCCGTCGTGATACATGTCCTCATACATCACGCGCAGCTCGGCCGAATGCACCAGAAGGGAAGGGCCCCCCTGCCGGACCGAGTCTCTCCGGAGAAAGACCGGATATCCCGACGAAGCAAGGCTCGCAGTCAGAGCGTTCTGCACGATCCAGCCGTCCTCCGCCGCACCCATCCGGAACAGGATCGTGTCGCCGGCATGCAGCCGGGAGTGACCGAGGAGCTCCTGTGTGATGCGTCCGAGGAGAGATTGCATGACTTCGAGATTCGATTTCGAATGCGGCGCCTCCCCCATCCCGGTTGCGCTTGCCGGCCGGACGGACGCGAGGGTCAGGCAGGCCGAAACCAGGAAGAGAAGCGCAAGGGACGAGCGTAGGGTCACCGGATTCCGGCGTTCATGCGTAGATGCCGCGGATTCTCAGGGTCTTGGCGACTTTGTCGATGGCGAGGATGTAGGCGCCGATTCTCAGCGTGACATTGTGCTGCGCCGCCGAATCGTACACCGCGTCGAACGATTGCCTCATCATCCGCTCCAGGCGCCGATTGACGCGGTCGAGCGTCCAGAAATAGCCGGCACGATCCTGGGCCCATTCGAAATAAGAGACGGTCACCCCTCCCGCATTGGCAAGGATGTCGGGAATCACCAGGATCCCTTTTTCCTGCAAGATCGGGTCGGCGCTTGCGTCGGTCGGGCCGTTGGCCCCTTCGGTGATAATCTTCGCCTGAATGCGTCCCGCGTTCGCGTCGGTGATTTGTTCCTCCTTGGCCGCGGGGATCAGAACGTCGCACGGGAGTTCGAGCAGCTCCTCCTGCGAGATGACGTCTCCCCCCTTGAACCCCTGAAGAAGCTTGTGAGTCCCCACCCAGGCGATGGCCTTCGCAATGTCGATCCCCTTCGGATTGTGCATCGCGGTGCTCACATCGGAGATTCCGACGATCTTGCACCCCTGCTCGGCGAGCAGAAGCGCCGTCACCGATCCGACATTCCCAAACCCCTGGACCGCCACCGTCGCCCCCCTCGGCTTGATCCCGAGTTTCTCCATCGCCTGGAGCGTGACGATCATACACCCTCTCCCCGTCGCTTCCCGCCTGCCGAGCGACCCGCCGAGAATCAGGGGCTTTCCGGTCACTACCGCGGTATCGGTTCTCCGCATGTGCATGCTGTACGTGTCCATGATCCAGGCCATGGTCTGCTCGTTGGTATTCATGTCGGGAGCAGGGATGTCGCGGTCGGCGCCGAAGATATCGAGAAGATTCGAGGTATAGCGGCGCGTAATTTTCTCGATCTCCACGGGGGTTAACCGGGTGACGTCGCATCGCACGGCGCCCTTGGCGCCGCCGAAAGGAATATTCAGGACCGCGCATTTCCAGGTCATCCACGCGGCGAGGGCCTTCACTTCGTCGAGCGTCACGTCCGGAGAATAGCGGATCCCCCCCTTGGAGGGGCCGAGGATGTCGTTGTGGATGACACGATACCCCTCGAAGATCTCGATCTTTCCGTCGTCCATCTGGATGGGGATCGAGATAATAACCTGTCTGACGGGAGTCTTGAGGTAGTTGTAAATCCCCGGTTCAAGTCCCAGAATCTCCGCCGCCCTGTCGAACCGGGCCATCATCGATTCGAGCGGGTTCGCCTTATCCGGAATGGGTGTCGGTTCGTGGTACGCAGCGGGCTTTTCCAGGACACGATCCAAGGAATCCTCCAATCAATTCGTGGGAGAAATATTGGCCTTTGAGCGACTTGGCGGTAAAATGTATCTAAAATCCTCATCATTATCAAGAACGGCGCCGACGAAGGCATATCCTACTAACGTCATGCTGACATGCTGTTGGTCAGCATCTTTCAAGGGGTTTAGAAAGATCCCGACCTAAAACATGTCGGGATGACGAGATAAGACGAATATGCGGAACGACTGCCCATCCAGACACCCGTCAAGTATCACCCGTTTGCAGTTTTTCAATCTCGAGCGTCAGGGCGTTCCAGGCATAGTACGCGTCATTAAGCTTGCCCTGGATGTCCTTGTATTCCTGCGAGATCCTTCGGGCTTCATTCCCGTTCTTGTAAAAGCCGGGTTCCGCCATCAGCGTTTCGATTTCCCGTTTGCGGGCCTCCATCGTCTCCATCTCCTTTTCGATCCTGCCGAGCTTCTCCTGCGAGGGCTTCAACTTCTTTGAAACCTCCCGGCGCTGCTGGGCCTCCAGGCGCTTCCGTTCCTTGCCCGAGGTCGACGGAAGCGGCGGCAAGGATCCCGGGGCGGTTCCCGGGCCCGATTCCGGCGTTGTCGCGGCCTTTCGCTCCGACTTCAGTTTATCAAGGTATTCTGACACGTTGCCCGGAAACGTCCTTGCGCCCCCCTGCCGGAGTTCGAGAACTTTATTGACGATCGGATCGAGAAATGCGCGATCGTGCGAGACGATGACAAACGTCCCCGTGAACTTCGCCAGGGCCTCCTGAAGCACGTTCTTGGAGCGCATGTCCAGGTGGTTCGTCGGCTCATCCATGATCAGGAAATTCGAGGGTTGGAGCAGCATCTTGGCAAGCGCGAGCCGGCTCTTCTCGCCCCCGGAGAGGACGGACACCTGTTTGAAGACGTCGTCGCCATGAAACAAAAACGAACCGAGAATAGCCCTCAGCTTTTTCCTGACCTCCCCGACCGCCGCGTCGTCCAGGATCTCGAGCGCCTCTTTCCCGGGATCGAGCTCCTCCGCCTGGTGCTGCGCGAAATAGGAAAGAATCACGTTGTACCCCATCGCGCGCTCACCCCCGTCGAGCGGTTCGACTCCAGCGAGGATGCGCACGAGTGTCGACTTGCCGGCGCCGTTCACTCCCACGACGGCGATCTTGTCGCCCCGCTCGATATCGTAGCTCAAGCCCTCGAAGACCCTTTTCTTGCCGTAACTCTTGGAGATGTTCTTCAATTCCATCACCGTCCTGCCGCTCGGCTGAGGAGTGGGAAAATCAAAATGAATCTCTTCTTCCTCGTCTTCGATCTCGATGAGGTCCATCTTTTCCATCTGCTTGATGCGGCTCTGGACCTGGCGCGCCTTGGTCGCTTTATAGCGGAAGCGGTCGATGAACTCGCGGGTCTGCTTCAGTTGTTGCTGCTGGTTCTTGAACGCGTTCGAGGCCAATTCCTTTCGGACCGCTTTTTCCTTGAGATAAAAGGAATAGTTTCCCGCATAGACTTCCATCCTCCCCATGCTCAGGGCGAGCGTTCCGGTCGTCAGGTTGTCGAGGAACCGCCGGTCGTGGGAGACGAGGACGACCGTCCCGTCGTAATTCGAAAGGTATTGCTCGAACCACTGGAGAGACTCGATGTCAAGATGGTTCGTCGGTTCGTCGAGCAGGAGCACCGAGGGTTCCTTCAGGAGAAGCTTGGCGAGCGCGATCCTCATCTGCCACCCGCCGCTGAACTCGCCTGTCTCCCGCTGGAAATCTTCCACCGAGAAGCCGAGGCCCATCAGCACGCGCTCGATCTTGGATTGCATCCTGTAGGCGTCGAGGTCCTCGAGCCGGTGGTGAAGCTCGCCGTAAACACCCAGCGTCTCAGCGTACTCTTCGCTCTCCGGAGGAAGGGAAACAAGGCGCTCCTGGGCCTCCTCGAGTTTCTGACGGACCTCCAGGACGTCCTCGAACGCCATCTCGACCTCCTTGTAGAGGGAGCTTCCCCGGGCGATGACTCCATCCTGCGGCAGGTATCCGACCGTGACATAGTGCGCCTTCCCGAGGACTCCCTCGTCCGGCGCGATGATTCCGGCGATGACTTTCAGAAGGGTTGATTTTCCCGCGCCGTTCGATCCCACCAGTCCGATCCGGTCGTGCGGGCCGAGCACGAGCGAGAGGTCGTCGAAGAGCGAGCGGCCTCCGTATTGCATCGAGATGTGATCGAGGGAAAGCAAGGATCAGTTACTCTTCCTCGCTCGCACGAAGCTTCTCCAGGACCGAAAAATCCTCCAGGGTGGTGGTGTCGCCGCTCACCGCGCCGCTGGTGGCGATCTCGCGCAACAATCTCCGCATGATTTTCCCACTGCGCGTTTTCGGAAGCGCGTCGCTGAACCGGATCTCATCGGGTTTCGCCATCGGGCCGATCTCCTTCGCGACGTGCAGCCGGAGTTCGTCCTTGAGCTCCGGGGAGGGGACGCGGCTTCCCTCGAGTGTCACGAACGCGCAGATGGCCGACCCCTTGATCTCGTCGGGTTTCCCCACGACCGCGGCTTCCGCGACGAACGGATGGCTCACGAGGGCGCTCTCGATCTCGGCGGTGCCGAGACGGTGCCCCGAGACGTTGATCACGTCGTCGACCCGCCCCATGATCCAGTAATACCCGTCCTCATCCCGGCGGGCCCCGTCGCCCGTGAAATAGACGCCCGGTATCTCGCTCCAGTACTGCGCCCGGTACCGGTCGGGGTCCCTGTAGATCGTGCGGAGCATCGAGGGCCAGGGTTTGGAGATGACGAGGTACCCCCCCTGATTCTTTCCCACGGGTTTCCCCTGCCTGTCCAGAATATCCGCGGCGATACCGGGGAACGGCATCGTGGCCGAGCCCGGTTTGGTCGGTGTGGCCCCGGGAAGCGGAGTGATCATGATCGCCCCGGTCTCCGTCTGCCACCAGGTGTCCACGATCGGACAGCGTCCCCCTCCGATGATCTTGTGGTACCACATCCAGGCCTCGGGGTTGATCGGCTCGCCGACCGTTCCGAGTAACCGGAGCGAAGTGAGGTCGTGCTTCATCGGCCATTGCTCCCCCCACCTGGTGAACGCGCGTATGGCGGTGGGGGCGGTATAAAAAATGTTGACGCGGTAGCGCTCGATGATCTTCCAGAAACGGTCGGGCTCGGGCCAGTTGGGAGCTCCCTCGTACATGAGAGTCGTCGCCCCGTTAGAGAGGGGCCCATAGACGACATAGGAGTGTCCGGTGACCCACCCGATATCGGCGGTGCACCAAAACGTATCCTCGTCCCTGAGGTCGAAGACCCATTTGCTCGTCAGATGGGCGCCGGTGAGATACCCGCCGGTGGTATGAACCACCCCCTTCGGCTTCCCTGTGGTTCCGCTTGTGTAGAGTATGAAGAGCGGATGCTCGGCGTCAAGCGCTTCCGCTTCGCACTCCCCCGGGACGGCCGCCATCATCTCTTCCCACCAGTAATCCCTCCCGGGTTCCATCGGAATATCCATGCCGACGCGTTTCAGGACGACCACCGCCTCGACCGTGGGGGTTCGGGGAAGCGCGTCATCGACGTTTTTTTTCAACGGTATCACTGTTCCCCGCCGGTACCCGGCGTCCGCGGTGATGATCAACTTGGCCTGCGCATCCTGAATCCGGTCGACGATCGCCTGCGAGCTGAACCCGCCGAAGATCACCGAGTGAGTCGCGCCGATCCGGGAGCAGGCCAGCATCGCGATCGCCAGCTCGGGGACCAGGGGCATGTAGATCGCGACCCGGTCTCCCTTCCGCGCCCCGAGTTTTTTCAGCACGTTCGCGAACCGGCACACCTCGCCGTGAAGCGCCTGATAGGTGAGGGTTCGGCTCTCCCCCGGCTCGCCCTCCCAGATAATGGCCGCCTTATTCTTTCTCCAGGTGTCCAGATGCCGGTCGAGGCAATTATACGACACGTTCAACTTTCCGCCGAGGAACCACTTCGCGAACGGATACTTCCACTGCAGAACGGTATGCCATTTCTTGAACCAGTGGAGCTCGTTGGCGGCCCTGGCCCAGAACTTTTCAGGGTCCTTCAATGACGACCGGTAGAGCTTCTTATACTCCGCCAGGGAGTGAAAATGGGCAAGTTTCGAGAAATTCTTTCCCGGCAGGAATGTGCGTTTTTCATGAAGGATTGTGGTAAGATGCGAGGCAACCACAGGGGGGGATGATTTCATCGGAACCAGGCGTTCGACTAATTGTGATTGGTAAACATGCAATAAATCGGTGAAAAAATCAAGAATCGCGGCCACGGATATCCCGGGCTTGGTAACAGCAGCCTTCAGGCTGCATCGATCATTCGGGGAGGGTAGCCGCAGCCTTTAGGCTGCGGTCTTTTTCCCGCCATGGCACAACTCCTCGAGGAAAAACCCGCAAGCTGAAGCTTGCGGCTACCTATACCCCGGTTCTCGTTCCGCCGCTCCGCGGCGGAATGCATATCGGGATGCCCCGGGCTTGGTAGGCGCAGGCTTTAGCCTGCGTTTGTTCGGTTTGGCGGCTGAAATTCATCCAGCACACTCAGGTGATCGATTGACACCTTGTCAGCAAGGTTCTGAAGAAGTGGCTCCCGTGACTGCCAACGAGTCGCATCATCGCCTCACATCGCAGGAGCACGACAGGCCCCGGTCTCGAATCCGGCCTCATTCAGGCCTTTTCACTCATGGCACGATGTTTGACCCATTTCCCTCCGGCGGTGAAGGATGGCCCGCCCATTTTTATTTGATCCGTACCCGAACGTGCGCGCCAGAACAACGGCGCGAAATACCCGAACCGAAATTCATGGAGGCATGAAAGGATATCACGATGGCAAGCCAAAAGAAACCGCTCGACCGTATAGTCCAGATTCCCGAAACCTACGTCGTTTTGCCCCTGCGCAACGCGGTCTTTTTCCCGCGCCAGGTGCTCCCCCTCTCAGTCGGCCGGGAAAGCAGCCTCCGTGTGCTCGAGGAGGCGCAGCGGGACAACCTTCCCATTCTTCTCCTGACCCAACGGGACGGGGCGGTGACGGCACCGGCAGCCGCCGATCTCCATACGCTCGGGACTCTGGGGAAAATCCTGAAAGTCTTTACGCTTCCCGACGGAACGAAGAGCATTCTCGTGCAGGGACTCGCCCGGGCGCGGGTCCTGTCGTTCCTCCAGGTCGAGCCGTATATCAAAGTCGTCGCTCACCAGATTGAGGATGAAGCGGCGGCGGGGATCGAGATCGAGGCGCTCGCATCGGCGATCAAGAGCGTGTTTCATAAGATCGTCGAGCTCTCGCCGGAACTGAACGAAGAACAACTCTCCGTCGTGCTCAATCTCGGCGAGCCCGGCGCCCTCGCCGATATTGCGATCTCCATGCTCAGCGGGGGGCTGGAGGAAAAACAGGCGATCCTCGAAACGCTCGGAGTAAAGGAGCGGTTGCAGCGCGCACACCGGTTCCTCATCACGACGCTTCAGGGGCTCGAACTCGGAAACAAGATTCAGTCCGATGTGCAGGAGGAAATCACCAAGACACAACGGGAGTTTTATCTCCGCGAGCAGCTGAAGGCGATCAACAAGGAGCTCGGCGACGATGCCGATTCTGCGGAAACGAAGGAATTGCGGCAGCGGGCGGCAGAGGCCAAACTGCCGGATGAGGTCCGGAAAACCGTTGAGAAGGAGCTTCAACGCCTTGCCCGGATGCACTCCTCGTCGGCGGAATCGACTGTCGCGCGAACGTACATCGAGTGGTTGCTCGACCTTCCCTGGCTCGTCTCCACACCGGACAATATCGACATTCCAAAGGCACGTCAGGTCCTGGAGTCCGACCATTATGGGCTCGAGAAGGTGAAGAACCGGATCCTCGAGTATCTTGCGGTCCGCAAGCTGAAGAACGACATGCGGGGGCCGATCCTCTGTTTCGTGGGGCCGCCGGGCGTGGGAAAGACGTCCCTCGGCAAATCGATCGCGAACGCGCTCGGAAGGAAATTCATACGGATCTCGCTCGGAGGAGTTCACGACGAGGCGGAGATCAGGGGCCACCGGCGGACCTATATCGGCGCCCTCCCGGGGAGAATCATCCAGGGCCTCAAGAAGGCGGGATCCAACAACCCGGTCTTCATGCTCGACGAGGTCGACAAGCTCGGGATGGATTTTCACGGAGATCCCTCATCGGCGCTCCTGGAGGTTCTCGATCCGGAACAGAATAATTCGTTCAACGACCATTACATCGACCAGCCGTTCGATCTCTCGCAGGTGCTCTTCATCGCAACCGCCAACATGCTCGATCCGATTCTCCCTCCCTTGCGGGACAGGATGGAAATCGTCGAGATCCCGAGCTACGTGGAAGAAGAGAAACTCCATATCGCCAAGAGATTCCTGATTCCCAAGCAGGTGAAGGAGCACGGGTTACAGGAGGAGAGCGTCCTCTTCGAGGATGACGCGATCAGGCAGATCATACACGGTTATACGCGCGAGGCGGGCGTAAGGTCGCTCGAACGACGGATCGCCGAAGTATCGCGCGGCGTCGCCCGGGGAGTCGCCGAGGGAAAGACGGGACAGCAGGTGGTTCGCCCCGGAGACCTCACCGGGTTCATGGGCAAACAGAGGTTCTACCCGGAGGTTGCCGAGAGGATCGACAGGCCCGGAATCGCCACCGGCCTCGCCTGGACTCCGGTCGGGGGAGACATCCTCTTCGTCGAAGCCACCAAAATGAAGGGTCGGGGAAACCTGGTGCTTACGGGGCAACTCGGTGACGTCATGAAAGAATCGGCGCTCGCCGCGCTCAGCTATATCGCGTCAAACGCGGGCAGCCTGAACGTCGAGGACCGGTTTCGACTGCAAAACGACATTCATATCCACGTCCCCGCCGGGGCGACGCCGAAAGACGGACCCTCCGCCGGCGTTACGATCTTTTCGGCGTTGGTATCGCTCCTGACGGGACGTCTGGTGCGGAAGGATCTTGCCATGACGGGAGAGATCACTCTTCGAGGGGCCGTACTCCCGGTAGGCGGGATACGGGAAAAGGTGCTCGCCGCCCATCGTGCGGGGATCAAGGTCATCATCCTGCCGGAACGCAATAAGAACGACATTGACGAGTTGCCCGCCGGCATTGCGGCAAGCCTCGAGTTTCATTTCGTGAAAGAAATGGCGGAGGTCCTGAGATGGGCCCTGACACCGCAGGTGGGGTTGACCAAAGCGGATGACGCGCGGGAAGTCGCCCGTGTCGTGGTGAATTGAGGCCCGTTTCCTCCTATCGGAGGAGTGAGCGCAATACGAATTGCAGGATTCCGTCGTTCCGGTAGTAATCGACCTCCATCGGGGTGTCGATCCGGCAGAGGGTCGTGAAGGAGTGCACCTTTCCCCCCTCTGCCGTGGCTGCGACGCGAAGCTTCTTGCCGGGATGGAGGTTCTGGTCTATCCCTTCGATATCGTAGCTCTCGAATCCGCTGAGCCCGAGCGAACGGGGGTTTTCTCCCTCTGCGAACTGCAGAGGTAGTATTCCCATTCCGATCAGGTTGCTCCGGTGGATCCGCTCAAAGCTTTCGGCGATGACCGCTCTTACGCCGAGCAGCCGCGGGCCCTTCGCCGCCCAGTCCCGGGACGAACCCGATCCGTACTCTTTTCCGGCGATGACGATCAGTGGAACTCCCTCTCCTTTGAACTTCTCCGAGGCCTCAAAAATCGAAACCGGTTCTTTCGACGAAGGGTGAAGTGTCCATCCCCCCTCGGTTCCCGGCGCCAGCAGGTTTCTCAACCGGATGTTCGCGAAGGTGCCGCGCATCATGACCTCATGGTTGCCCCTCCGCGAGCCGTAGGAGTTGAAGTCCTTCGCCTCGATTCCGCGGTCGATCAGGTAGGCTCCCGCGGGGCTCTTTGCGGGAATGTTCCCCGCGGGAGAAATGTGATCGGTCGTCACCGAATCGCCCACCATCACGAGCACCCGGGCGCCCCTGATATCGGCAAGGGGCTTTGGCGTGAGAGGCATCTCCTCGAAGAACGGGGCCGCTTTGATGTACGTCGACTGCGGGTCCCACGCGTACCGGTCGCCGGTCGGCACACTCAGCGCCTTCCACTGTTCGTCCCCCTGAAATACATCAGCATACTCCTTCCGGAACATGTCGGATCGCACCGATGAGAGGATTGTCTCCTCGATGTCCCGTGGAGACGGCCAGATTTCCCTGAGGTACACGGGCCGGCCCTCGCCGTCCGTCCCGAGGGGTTCGTTCTGAATGTCGATGTCCATCGTTCCCGCGATCGCGTACGCCACGACCAGAGGCGGCGATGCGAGATAATTCGCCCTTACCAGCGCGTTGATACGCCCCTCGAAATTCCGGTTTCCCGAAAGGACCGCGACGGCGACGAGGTCCTTTTCCTTCACCGCGGAGGCGACATGCTCGGGGAGAGGACCGCTGTTTCCGATGCACGTCGTGCACCCGTATCCGACCAGATAAAATCCGAGCGCCTCCAAGGGTTCCGAGAGCCCCGCGGCCTGAAGATAATCGGTCACGACTTTCGAGCCGGGAGCCAGGCTGGTTTTCACCCACGGTTTTGTACGAAGACCCCGCTTGACGGCGTTCCTTGCGAGCAAACCGGCGGCGATCATCACCGAAGGATTCGACGTATTCGTGCAGCTTGTGATGGCGGCAATGGTGACCGAACCGTGTCCGATCTGGTATTCCGTGCCGTCGTTCTGCACGGTCGCTTTCCCGAGGAGGTGGGAAAACGGAGCCGGAGCATGCGGAGCTCCCGTCTTTGCCACATCGTTGCTCCCCCCTTCCCCGAGCCAGCCTGCGACCTCGTCGCGATCCAGTTTCTTCCCCCTGCTCTCGAGCATATCGACGAGCGCTTTCCGGAACGAACCCTTTGCCTCGGAGAGAGCGACGCGGTCCTGCGGCCGCTTCGGCCCGGCCAGGCTCGGCTCGACGCTGGCGAGATCGAGCTCGATCGTGTCGGTGAAGGAGGGCTCGGGCGAGGCTTCCGAATGGAAGAGTCCCTGCTCGACGGAATAAGCCTTCACGAGAGCCACCTGCTCCTCGGACCGGCCGGTGAACCGGAGATAGTTCAAGGTCTCCTCGTCCACGGGAAAGAACCCCATCGTGGCGCCATATTCAGGCGACATGTTCGCGATCGTCGCGCGGTCGGCCACGGTGAGAGATCCCAGGCCCGAACCGAAAAACTCGACAAATTTTCCGACGACCCCCTTTTTCCGGAGCATCTGAGTCACCGTGAGAACAAGATCGGTCGCGGTCGCGCCGGTGCGCAGCGAGCCCGATAATCTGAAACCGACAACCTGCGGGATCAGCATCGAGATCGGCTGGCCGAGCATGGCCGCCTCCGCCTCGATCCCGCCGACCCCCCACCCCAGCACCCCGAGGCCGTTGATCATCGTCGTGTGCGAATCGGTGCCGACGAGGGTGTCGGGATACGCGATGGTGTCCCCCCCGGCCAGGCCGCTGAAGACCACCTGCGCAAGATATTCAAGGTTCACCTGGTGCACGATCCCGGTATCCGGGGGGACGACCCGGAAGTTGTTGAACGCCTGCTGAGACCATCGGAGAAACGCATAACGCTCCCTATTCCGCTCCAACTCCTTCTCCGAATTGAGCCGGAACGCGCCGGCACCACCGAACTGATCGACCTGGACCGAATGATCGATCACAAGGTCCACGGGCTGGAGAGGGTTGATCCTCCTGGGATCGCCCCCCATCCGGACTATCGCGTCGCGCATGATCGCCAGATCGACCGCGCAGGGGACGCCGGTAAAATCCTGAAGGAGCACCCTCGCCGGCATGAACGATATTTCCTTCACCGGTACTGCCTTCGGCACCCAATGAACGAGGGCGTCGATATCCGCCCGGCGGACCGCCTTTCCGTCTTCATGGCGGAGGAGGTTTTCAAGGAGGATCTTCAGACAGACAGGGAGTCGCGAGAGCTCTTCCGGCCCTCCGGCCTTCGCCAGAGACCAGATGGTGTAGGTCCCCCCTCCGACCGTTAACTGTTTTCTTGACTTAAAGCTATCAAGCTCTTTCATGCGCTGTTCTTTCTCATTCCCATTGAATCGTATAGTTCGGGAGTACGTCGATCGGCAGGTCCTTCACCAGGTCCAGGCTTGCCTGAAGCTGCGGGGTCATAAACGACCACTTGTCGAAGAACGCCTGCACCCGGGCGCCGTCCCCGTCTCCTTCTAATTTCAAAAGTTCGGCGGCGAGAGCCTTGACCCCGCCCCGGATCCGGCTAAATTCGACCGACCAGGTTTTCTTCGACTCGTTGTACGTGACCGCACCCTCCTTCATCAGGTAGTTCAGCTCGATCGCCGCCGCTTTGCCGTGGGCCTCGTTGAGTCCGAACCTGATCGAACGGAACATCGACCCGAGGTAGGAAACGAAGACCTCTCTCTCCCTCGACTTATCGACCACGCCTTTGTCCAGGAGGTAGGTGAGAGAATGCAAGCCGACGATGTCGGCCTTTTCTTCCTCAAGCGGGCTGAAACCGGGCCCGATCGCGGCGTTAAGCGCCATCCCCTTCTTCGGGCCCACCTTCACGGTCTTCGGGCCGATCGCATGACAGATTTCGTGCATCAGGACGTCCTGAAAGAATCCGTCCGCCGAGAGGTATTGTTGCTGCTCCGGATCGATCAGGCGCAGGCTCACCGGACGGATGATCGTGTTAAACCTCGCTTCGAACATATTCTTCCAGAATGTCTTCTTCGTCCCCTTTTTCGCCTGCACTTCGGGATCGTTCGGCAGGTTCGTGGCAACGGCCTGGTATCCGGTGATGGCTTCACCAGTCCGTATGATATCCCGGACAATCACGAACTTCGCGGTCAAACCCGCTACCTCCGATTTGTACTCGGACGGAACCGGCAGATTTTCCTCGAAGTCCTTCAGGTAACTGACGTACATGTCGAGTTTTCGGGACTCTTCCTGATCGATCACTTCGATACTCGCCTCATATTTAGCCTTGACTCCCTTTATACCGTCGGCGTACGTTTCAAAAGGTCCGAAGACGATGTCGAACTGACTTCCCTGCATGTCGATCCATGCGGCATCCGCATCGAAGTAGTTATCGGTGAGGAGGGCATCGGCTTTGAGGCGGAGGAACTTCGCAAAGGACTGGTTTTCGGCAAGATCAGCGCATTCGCGCAGGAGGGCTGCGATTGGGATCAGATGCTCCTTATACTCCTCGTGGTAAGGAACAGCCCGATACCCCCCTTTCCCGTCCTCTCTGATGACGGTGTAGGGTGACATGAATTCTTTTTTCTGGTCCTCTGTCAGATTCTTGAAACAGGCATCAAATTGCTGCTCGCTCATGCCTCGCGGATAGAGCTCATCTCCGGGGTAGTACGACTGATTGCCCGTGAACGGGGCATAGGAGTTCAGGAGCTCGAAGGGCCCTCCGTTCCGCTTCAGGAGCGTCAGGAGCGTTCCCTGCGACCCGCTCTCCTCGAGGCTATCCCGCAAACGCATCCCGTATTTTGAGGTTTGCAGCCAGTAGATCGTGTCGAGATGGCGGGCAGCCTCCACCAGTTTCTTCAGGATGGATTGATCGCGCGCGGAGAATTTCCTTGCGTCATACCGCATCTCATAGGGGGAGTACTGGGCAAGGTACTTCTCGAGCGTCCCGGGAGATTCCGCCCGGGCGGGCATCATGAGCGTCACCGCCGGCCCGGCCAGCAAAAAACAGATCAATAATCCTGCAAAGTTCATCGGTTTCCTTTTCTCGTTTAATGGAAGATACTAAAAATATCGAATTATTTCCGAATATTTGCTATATTGACCCCTGTGTCTCGACCGCACACCTTCACGTTTACCGATCCGGCCATACTCTGCCATAATCCGATTGAACCTGAGATGAAAACGATCTTGAAAATTCTCGCCTCTCTGGCGCTGCTCTCCTCACTCGCGCGCACCCAGGAAAACCCCGCCAGTCCCCCGGCCGTCGGAGACCCGGCGCCCGATTTCACTCTTCCCTACGCGACAAAAGATTCGGTGGCTCCGGAGGATTTGAAGCTCTCGAGCCTCTTCGGGAAGCGTATCATCATCCTCGCCTTTTATCCGGCCGATTGGAGCGGCGGCTGCACGAAGGAAATGTGCACGATGCGCGACAATTTTAACGCCCTCGCGAGCCTGAACGCCGAGATACTCCCGGTCAGCGGCGACTATGAATACTCCCATCACGAGTGGGCGAAGTTTCACACGCTCCCGTTTAAACTCGTCTCGGATCATTCCCACAGGATAGCGCGGATGTACGCCAGCTACAATGAAGAAACGGGATTCGACCGCAGAACCGTCTACGTGATCGACAAAGAGGGTAAGATCGCCTATATCGATCCCAAGTACAGCTCCCGCGACATGAGCTCTTTTGAGAAGCTCAAGGCCGCTCTCAAACAGATCAGGTGAGGCGGCGGACATGACCCGGAGCCTTCGTCTTCTCGCAACCCTCCTTGTGGCCGGATCTCTGTTCGCGCGCCAGCCGGATCCAAACCGCCGCGAAATCCACCTCTCGAATATCCGCCAGCTCACATTCGGCGGACAAAACGCCGAGGCCTATTTTTCGCCCGACGGCAGGAAACTCGTCTTCCAGTCCACCCGCGATTCGCTCAAGTGCGACCAGATCTTCATGATGAATACAGACGGCTCCGGAGTGAAGATGCTCTCCACCGGGAAAGGAAGAACGACCTGCTCGTACTTTCTGCCGGACGGGGCCCATGTGCTCTACGCCTCCACCCATCTCGCCGGCGACGAGTGTCCCCCGAAGCCCGATAGGAAGAAAGGCTATGTCTGGTCGCTCTATCCATCCTATGACATCTTCGTCGCAGACACGTCGGGCCGTATCGCCGGCCGCCTCACCTATGCTCCCGGTTACGACGCCGAAGCGGTCGTCTCACCCCGGGGGGACAAGATCGCGTTCACGTCGATCCGGAGCGGCGACCTGGATATCTATACGATGAACCTCGACGGCAGCGGCATCACTCAGCTCACGCACGAGCTCGGGTACGACGGAGGGCCCTTCTTCTCGCCGGACGGAAAGAAAATCGTCTACCGGGCGTACCATCCGAAGACACCGCAAGAGACCGCCGAATACAAGACGCTCCTGGCCGAGGAAAAAATCAAGCCGATCAGTCTCCAGATCTGGGTGATGGACGCGGACGGCTCCCGTAAGCGACAGCTTACCGAAAACACCGGGGCGAACTTCGCGCCCTTCATGCACCCGGACGGGAAGCGCGTCATCTTTTCGTCCAATATGGCAGATACCTCGAAAGTGCCCATGAACTTCGATCTTTATACGGTCGGAATTGACGGCACGGGGCTCGAGCGGATCACCTTCAGCGAATACTTCGACGGGTTCCCGATGTTCAGCCCCGACGGACGATCCCTTGTGTTTGCGTCAGGCCGCGGCGGCAAGGAGCCGTGGGAAATCAATATTTTTATAGCGGAGTGGAAATAATGAAACCGGGTTTTGCTGCATCGGGACGGATGGGCGCCTCGGTTCGCGCCGCCGTCTTCGCGCTCGCCCTGCTCCCGGGTGGAGAGTCGAAGGCCCCCCCGCGTGGTTCGTCCGAAATCACCGCACAGGAGCTCCGCGAGCATGTCCGCTATCTCTCCTCGGACGAATTGAAGGGAAGGAAGTCGGGGGAAGAGGGAAACCGGCTCGCCGCCTCCTACATCGCGGCCTGCTTCAAGGAGTATGGATTGCTTCCTCCCCCTCAGACCGGGACGAACGGCTCACCGTACCTGCAGGAGTTCTCGTTCATCATTTCGCGGAAGCCGGGCGGGAACAACGCACTTTCCTTCACCCGGGAGGGGACCCGGTCTGAGGCGAAAGCAGGAACCGAATTTCAGGCGCTTTCCTTCAGCGCCGACACCTCCGTCTCCGCCCCTCTGGCGTTCGCCGGGTATGGGATCTCTTCCCCGGAAATACTCCATTATGATGATTATAAGGGCCTCGACGTTCGCGGAAAATTCGTTGTGGTGATGCGGTATTCCCCGATGGGCCCGGGCGAAAACAAATTCACCAGCGCGATGGGCATCCTCGAAAAGACGATGACAGCCCGGGATAGCGGCGCCGCAGGCATCATTTTTCTCACCGCGCCTCCGGGATCGCGCGGGTCGGAATTGTCGACTCTGACCGGCCAGTACCCCTACCCGGCGGTTTCCATCCCCGTCCTGGCACTCGATTGGGGCCGGATGGAGTCGATACTATCGGCGGAAGGGAAAAGCCTGAAGGCGTTGCAGCAACGGATCGACTCCGCCGGTACTCCCGCTTCGTTTACGCTCAACGGCTCGACGGCGAGCGCCACCACAGAGATCGTGAAAGTGTCGGGCCGCAGCGCGAATATCGTCGGGTATCTCCCGGGCACGAGCTCCGCCCTCGCGAAGCAGGTGGTTGTCCTCGGGGCGCACATGGATCATCTCGGCATGGGGGGCGAGGGTTCAGGGTCGCTTAAACCCGACACCATCGCGATCCATCACGGGGCCGACGACAACGCCTCGGGAACGGCCGCGCTCCTGGAAGCGGCGCAGTACTTTGCCGCGCGCCGCCGGGAATTGAAGCGGACGGTCGTCTTTGCCGCCTTCTCGGGCGAGGAGCTCGGACTCCTCGGGTCGGCACAGTACGTGAAGGAGCCTTACTTCCCTCTCGACAGCACCGTGGCGATGCTCAACATGGACATGGTCGGACGCATGAAAGACAGCCTGCTCGTCGTGGAGGGAATGGGTACTTCGCCTGAATGGGAGCCGTTGGCCCGGAGGGAAAACCGCGATTCGCTCGTACTGAAATTGAAACCGGACGGCTTCGGCCCGAGCGACCACTCTTCGTTCTACGGCAAGAATATACCGGTCCTCTTTTTCTTCACGAACCTCCACTCCGACTACCACAGGCCTTCCGACACCTGGGACAAGATCAATTACGGGGGGGAACAAAAGGTGGTCGAGTATGTCGTGCGCATCGCCTCGTCGATCGTCAACGGCGATGCGAGGCCCGCGTTCACGAAGGCCGTCTCATCGAGCCAGATGGCCGGAGGAGACAGGCAGGGGGTGAGCGTCAGCCTCGGGGTGATCCCCGATTATGCGGAGGATGTCCACGGGTTGAAGATTACCGGAACGCGCGCGGGGAGTGCGGCCGAGAAGGCGGGCCTGAAGGGGGACGACATTATCATCCGGTTCGACACGAAGATCGTGGGGAACATCTACGATTTCATGCACCTGCTGGCGGACCATAAGCCGGGCGATGAGGTCGTCGTGGTGGTGAAGCGGGGGACGGAGGAACTTTCCCTCAAGGCGGTGCTCGAAGCGCGGAAATAATCCGCGCCGGAGCGGCGACAATCAGAGCATCTTCCGGGCGATCTCGCGGAGTTCTTCCTTGGTGAGGAATTGCTGCACGAGCGGAAAGAGGACGTAGTTTTCCTTGTGGATGTGGTTCACGAAGAGCTGGATGACCCGCTGTGAAACCCCGGAGAGAGCCTTGATCGCCGCGAAGCTGTCCCGGTGTTTCTCCACCCTCCCGGCCGCGAGCCGCAACTCGGTGAAGCCCCGGCGGAGGAGCTTGTGGTCGTTGCGCATGACGCGGGTCGGCCCCTCGACATATCGTTCGAGCACGGGGAAGAGAGCCGCCTCTTCCTTGTGGTTATGGACCGTCACTTCCTCGCGGATGAACCGGAGCGCTGCGTGAATCTGCCGGAACTGCTTTGCGGAATACCCGTCGTGTGAAATTGCCCGCACCGCCTTGCTCATGTGCTTCAGCTGCACGAGCGCATGGTTGTGCTCCTGCATGAGCTGGGCGATCGGGTCGGCCGGTTTTCGCAAGCGGGCGGGGGGCACGCGGGGCTACAGCGACTCGAGAAGCGTCGTATAGTTCATCTTGCCGTTGGTGAGCAGCGCCTCGAGGCGCTGGACCATTTCGCTCATCTGCTCGTCCTGATCTTCGAGCTGGTCGTACTCCTCCATACTGCCGAAGATGAATACTTCTGAAAAATGGTTCTTCTTGCCCTTGAGCTCGTACACGGCGTAATTCTTGCCGGCGGTACCGGCCAGGTAGGACTTCATCTCCCGGGAAAGAGCCAGATATTCCTCCCTCTTCTCAGGCTTTACTTCATACGAAATCGTAAACATCACTTTCCCCATTGCTTACCCTTCATTGTTAGTCCCGCAAATATACGAAAAGTTTTTCTAATATCCTGCTGCGCGGATCTCTTTTTCCGACATCCCGAAGTAATGGCCGATCTCGTGCAGGAGCACCTCATAGATTCTTTCCTCGATTTCCGCGTCGCTCTTGCTGCCCGCCTCGATGTTCCGCCTGTAGAGGGAGATCTTATCGGGCGGCACCGGGGTCATTCCGTACCAGGTTCCCCTCGCAGTCAACGGGATCCCCTGGTACAGCCCGAACAGATCGTGCTTCGACCGCAGCTTCAGCGACTTGACGAGATCCGCGGAGGGGTACTCTTCGATGAACACGCCGACGTTCTCGATCGCCTCCTTGAACCGGTCGGGCAACCGGTCGAAGACCCGCTCGACGGCCAGCTCGAATGCGTCCTGGTCCATCAGACGCGCGGAAGGGTGAACTGCATCAACCCCGCGACGGCGAGCGCCGCGAGGAGCAGGGCCGCGAGGACCGCCGCGCCCGATTTCATCCACCCGGCGCCGGCGAGGACGCGGACGCCCACCAGCAGGAGGATGATCGACCAGGCGGCAAACGCCCCGTCCAATGCGAGGAGCACGACATAGGAGAGCGGCCGGATCGAGTAGGGCGACGGAGTCCGAGCGAAGAAATAGGAACCGAACGAAAGCACTTCGATCGGGAGGAACAGGAGAGAAGTGAGTATCAGCGGGACCGACGCGTAGGCGACCACGGCGTACGCGTCCCGGAAGCGCACGCGGAGACGCAGCGCCCGGGAAGCGAGCACGATCGCCAGAGAGATGAACAGGACCGAGAGGATTCCGGCAGGCGCCGCCAGGGCCAGTCCGGCCGCAAGGATGTTGATGAGGTTTTGGGCGTACTCCCCCATCTTCGCGAGCCAGAAAAATCCGAAGACCAGCGCCACGCCGGCGACCGCCGAAAGCACCAGGATATAATTCTTGTGTCTCGCCAGGGCGATCGTCTTGAACCCTCTGGCGGGCCTCTCCAGGACCGACCAGGCGGAGGCAAAGAGATCGAGGTTTTCGATCCGCTGCTGGAGGAAGCTGCCGCAGCCGGCGCAGACGGTGGCGAGGTTGCTGTTCTGCGCGTGACAGACCGGGCAGGCGATCACGGGAGCCCGCTCAGTTGAGTTGCGCGAATCGCGCGGAAAAGTGGCGCAGCACCGGAGGCTCGGCGACGATCCGGTATCCCCGGAGCCGGTCTCTGTTCCGGAATACCTCGATCACCGATTCGATCACATAGTCGATATGGCTCTGCGTATAGACCCGCCGGGGAATCGCGAGCCTCACCAGCTCCATGGGGGGCGGGATAAACCTGCCGGTGGAGGGCTCCGTGCGGCCGAACATCACGCTCCCGATTTCCACCGAGCGGATCCCCGCCACGCGGTAAAGCTCGCAGACGATCGCCTGGCCCGGAAACTTCTCCGGGGGGACCCCCGGAAGGAAGCGCGCCGCATCCAGATAGATCGCATGCCCTCCCGGCGGCTGGATCATCGGCACGCCGGCCTCGAGGAGTTTCTCGCCGAGGTATTCGACGGACCTGATGCGGTAGGTAAGATATTGCTCGTCGAGCACCTCCTCCAACCCCTGTGCGATCGCCTCGAGGTCCCGCCCTGCAAGCCCGCCGTACGTGACGAAACCTTCGGTGAGGATGAGCAGGTTTCTCGCCCGGCCCGCAAGGGCGTCGTCGTTCATCGCCAGAAATCCCCCCGTGTTCACGAGCGCGTCCTTCTTCGCGCTCATCGTGCAGCCGTCCGCGTGGGAAAACATTTCCCGGGCGATCTCCCTGACCGGCCTGCTTCCGTACCCCTTCTCTCTTTTCTTGATGAAGTAGGCGTTTTCCGCGAACCGGCATGCGTCGAGAAAAAGAGGGATGCCGTGCTTCGCAGCCAGGGCTTTCGTCCGCCGGATATTTTCCATCGAAACGGGTTGGCCCCCGCCCGCGTTGTTGGTGACGGTCAACATGATCAGAGGAATATGATCCTGTCCCCGCTCTTCGATGAGGCGTGCGAGCCCGTCGAGGTCGATATTTCCCTTGAAGTCCGCAACGAGGGCCGGATCTCTCCCGGCGGGAGCAAGAAGGTCCACCGCCTCCGCGCCAGAGAATTCCACGTTCGCGCGGGTCGTGTCGAAATGGATGTTGTTCGGGATGATCTTGCCGGCTCCTCCGGCCAGGGTGAAGAGGATTTTTTCGGCGGCGCGCCCCTGGTGGGTCGGAATGATATGCTTGAATCCGGTCAGCTCCCGGGCGACCTTCTCGAACCGGAAAAAGCTCCGGGCGCCGGCGTACGATTCGTCCCCTTCCATCATCCCCGCCCATTGCTTCGCGCTCATGGCGGCCGTGCCGCTGTCGGTCAGCAGGTCGATCAGGACGTCTTCAGCCCGGATCAGAAACGGGTTGAAGCCCGCCACGCGGAGAATCTCCTCCCGCTGCCCGACGGTGGAAAACGCGATCGGTTCGACGACCTTGATCTTGAACGGCTCGATGATCGTCTTCATTCGCTCTCGTAGGAGACGATCGAGAAGACGTCGTATTCCTGCAGCTTCTTCCGCCCTCCCAGGAACGCAAGTTCGACCAGGAATGCCACACCGATGATACTGCCGCCGAGCCGCCGCACGAGAGAACAGGCCGCGGCGGCCGTCCCCCCCGTGGCAAGCAGATCATCGACGATAAGTATCTTCTCGCCCGCCGCGATCGAGTCTGCGTGGATCTCCAACGCGTCGGAGCCGTACTCGAGCTGGTAGACTTCCCGTATGCTCGCCGAAGGGAGTTTTCCCGGCTTCCGGACGGGAACGAAACCCGCTCCGAGCCGGGAGGCCAGAACGCTTCCGAAAATAAACCCGCGCGATTCGATGCCGGCGATTTTCGCGGCTCCGCTCGAGCGGTACCGCTCGAAGAGCGAGTCGTTCGCCTCGCGAAACGCCGCCGGGTCCTGAAGGAGAGTCGTGATGTCGCGGAAGACGATCCCCTTCTTGGGAAAATCGGGGACGTTCCTGATGGAAGCGCGGAGGCGCTCCGGGGTGTTCGTCACCATTGGGGGCGGTCTTTTTTTCTAAACGCGGCGATCCCTTTTCGGAAATCCTCGGTCTTGCGCGCGAGCGCGTTCAGGTTCGCCGCGTATTCCTCCGCCTGCTTCAGGCCCATCTCGTCATACCGGGAGAAGAGCTCCTTGGTCAGCATCTGGGAAGAGCCGCTCGTCGAATTGATGAGCTCCGAGGCAAATTCCATCACCCGGGCCGGCAGGGCGGCCCCCTCCACGACTTCGGTGACGAGGCCCCTGGCGCGCGCCTCTTCCGCGCCCAGGATCCCTCCCCGAAGGACCAATTCTCTTGCCGCTCCCTCCCCCATTCTCTTGACGAGGTAGAGAAGGATGACCGCGGGAAGAAATCCCATTCGCACCTCCGGCGCCCCGAGGACGGCCTGTTCCTTCGATGCGAAGACGAAATCGCAGGCGGCGGCGAGTCCGCATCCTCCTCCCATCGCGGGGCCGTTCACCATGGCGACAACAGGTTTCTTCAGCCCGTGCACAAGGTCGAGGAGTTTGGTGAGGCTTCGGGCATCCTCGAGATTTTCCGCCTGTCCCAGTGCGGAGATCGTCTGCAGGTATTCCAGATCCATTCCCGCGCAAAACGCCGGACCGTTGCCGGTGAGGACCACCATCCGAACCTGCGGGTTGCGGTTGGCGGCGCTGAAGGCGTCGGTGAGTTCCTTGATCATCGCGCCGTCGAGAGCGTTCCTCCGCTCCGGGCGGTTCATCGTAACAACGGTGAGGCGGTCCTGGGTGGTGCAGAGGATCGTGGAGTAATCCATGGGGCTCAAAGTAAGAAACTTCCCCCCAAATCTCAAGTTTCGCGACAAAAAGCCCCGTCCGGTCTGCCGGGCGGGGCTCGTCGATCGGTGCTCCGGACGATTCTCAAACGTCGTAGTAGAGGGAAAACTCATACGGGTGGGGCCGGAGTTGCATCGGCTTCACTTCCTTCTCCATCTTGAATTCAATCCACGACTCGATCAGGTCTTTGGTGAAGACATCCCCGCGCAGGAGGAAGTCATGGTCCCGCTCGAGATGCCCGAGTGCCTGCTCGAGAGAGCCCGGAGCCGTGGGAATCTTTTTCAGATCCGCCGAACCGAGATCGTAGATGTCGACGTCGAGCGGCTTGCCCGGATCGATTTTGCTTTTGATCCCGTCCAGGCCCGCCATCAACAGGGCGGCAAATCCGAGATAGGGATTGCAGGCGGGGTCGGGACACCGGAATTCGATCCTTTTCGCGGCCGGGTTCTTCGAATACATCGGGATCCGGACCGCGGCGCTTCTGTTTCGCTGCGAGTAGGCGAGGTTCACCGGCGCCTCAAACCCGGGTGTCATCCGCTTGTACGAATTGGTCGTCGGATTCGTAATGGCGCAGAGGGCGGGCGCGTGTTTCAGGATGCCCCCGATGAAATGAAGTGCGAGAGGGCTCAGGTTGGCGTACTTGTCGCCGTAAAAGAGCGGTTTACCCCCCTTCCACAAACTGAGGTGCACGTGCATTCCCGAACCGTTGTCGTTGAACAGGGGCTTCGGCATGAAGGTGACCGTTTTGCGGTTGCGCTTGGCGACATTTTTCACGACGTACTTGTATTTCAACAGGCTGTCCCCCATCCGGAGCAGCGTGTCCCGGCGCATGTCGATCTCGGCCTGCCCGGCGGTCGCCACCTCGTGATGGTGGACCTCCACCCGCACGCCGGTTTTTTCGAGCGTGAGCGCCATCTCCGACCGGATGTCCTGAAGGCTGTCGAGGGGCGCGGTGGGAAAATATCCCTCCTTGAACCGCGGCTTGTGCCCGAGATTCGGGACCGCCCCTCCGTCCTTCCCGCTGTTCCAAAAACCCTCTTCGGAATCGAGGTAATAAAATCCATACTGGTGCGACTGATCGAACCTGGCGCTGTCGAGTATGAAAAACTCCGCCTCGGGCCCCACGTAGCACGTGTCGGCGATCCCGGTGGACCGGAGGTACGCCTCGGCCTTCGCCGCGACATACCTGCTGTCGCGCGAATACCGCTTGAGCGTCATGGGGTCTTTCACATCGCAGATGATGTTCAGGGTCGGCACCGCGGTGAACGGATCGACGAAGATCGTGTCGGGATCCGGAATGAGCAGCATGTCGCTCTCGTGGATCGCCTGGAAGCCTCGGATGCTCGATCCGTCGAACCCGAGGCCTTCGGTGAAGGCGTCTTCGTCGAACTCGTTCCCCATCACCGTAAAGTGCTGCCACTGCCCCAGCATGTCGCAAAAGCGAAGGTCGATCACTTTGATGTCGCTGTCCTTGATTGTCCGGAAGACCTGTTCAATATTTTTGGACGGCTTCGTCGCGCGTACAGGCATTGACTCTCCCTTTCCCTGAGGTTGATTTATTTTGAATTGTGAATTTTAAGTCTGGTCTCTTCCTTGGAGGTCGAAAGGACGACGCTGCTCCGGGTCCCGAGCACTCCCTGCCACGATTGGATTTTTGCCAGCAGCTTCTCCAGGGCCGACGTGTTCGCAGTCCGGACCTTCAGGAGATGCGTCCCTTCCCCGGTGACGGCGTGACACTCGAGAATCCCTTCGGCGGCGTGCGCATGCTCGATGAACGATCCGTAGTGCTTGGAGGAATCGACGGAGACGAAGATAAAGGCGGTGATGTCGTACCCGGCGCGTTTCGGATCGAGAATGGCGCGGTACTCCGTGATGAGGCCCCCCTCCTCGAGTTTCTTGAGCCGGTCGCTCACGGAGGGGAGCGAGAGGCCCACCATTCCGGCGAGGTCGTTCCTTTTCGTCCTTCCGTTTTTTTGAAGGATATCCAGCAGGGCCGCGTCCACCTCGTCCAGGGCCGGGGTCGGTTCCTTACTTATCAAGGGAAAACTAAGAAAAAGTTGACGTTATTAAGGAAGTAAACTGTTTCTACCTGACAATATAAGGCACCGAACGCATATTGTCAAGAAAAATCGTACCGGGGGGCGTTACCGGAGGGCGGACGTGCGGAGGTTGCGGATCGCGCGGGGAATGTTGCGCTGGGAGAAGATGGAGTGTCCTGCCACGAGGGCTGCGGCGCCCGCCCGGACAAGTTCCGCGGCGTTGTGTTCGCCGATGCCGCCGTCGACCTCGAGGACCGTTTTCCGCTTTTTCTTCGCGATCATGCGCGCCACTTCCTGCACTTTCGCAAGAGAGGAGGGGATGAACTCCTGGCCGCCGAAGCCCGGATTGACCGTCATGACGAGCACGAGGTCCGTGAACGGGAGAATCTCTTCGAGCGCGGAGACCGGCGTGGCGGGATTCAGGGCGACGCCCGGTTTCATTCCGGCCTGCCTGATCCTCTCGACCACCCGGTGGAGGTGGACACACGCTTCCACATGCACGGTCAGCCTCGTGGAGCCGGCCTCGCGGAACTCCCCGATGTACCGGAGAGGATCCTCGATCATCAGGTGCGTGTCGAGAGGCAGCTTCGTGATCGATCGCACGGTCTTGACGATCATGGGGCCGAACGTGATATTCGGGACAAAATGACCGTCCATGATGTCGAGATGGATCCAGTCGGCTCCGCCCTGCTCTGCCAGACGGATCTGCCGCTTCAGGTCCCGGAAGTCGGCGGAGAGGATCGATGGCGCTATGGTGACCATGAGTCGGGGGGGCCGGTCAATATTCGATGATATCCTTGTTGCGCTCCCCGCCCTGGACCACGAACAGATCGACAGCCTGGCCGGATGAAACAAGCTCCCCCTTGAGGGGAAACTGCTCGACGACCGTGTTCGGCAAGAGCTCGGTCGACGGGATATAAGTGATATTTCCGAGTTTCAGGCCGCTTGCGGCGAGCAGCGCCTTCGCCTCCGTCAGCGACTTCCTGGTCACATCCGGCACGGTGATCTTCTGGAAGGTGTTCCCCTGGCTGACGACGATCGAAACGAATGCGTCGCGTTTCGCGGTCGCACCCGCTCCGGGGGCCTGCTCGATGACCGTATTCTGGGGAAACGAATCGGAGGGCCGGTATTCGACCGTGCCGAGCTTTAATCCCTGGCGTTCGAGCGCAAACTTGGCGTCCCGGAGAGTCCTCCCTTTGACGCTCGGAATTGCGACGAGCTGTTCCCCCCCGCTGATCGTCATGTAGACCCGCCTCCCCCGCTTGACCTTCTCGCCCGGGAAAGGGCTCTGGATGATGACGAGGCCCGCGGGATGATCCTTATCGAGCCGGACATCCCCTTTCCGCCCTTCAAGGCCGAGCGTAGCGAGGCTCTTGACGGCATCGTCGTAGGGAACGCCCAGAACGGATGGGACTTCGACGATACCCCCCTGATTGACATACCAGGGGAGGATAATGTCGTTGCAAACGAAGAAGAGGATTGAAAAGGCGAGGAGGAGGAGATAGATCCTCTTGGCCCGCCTCGATGTGAATGTCCCTTTCGTGGGCCGCTTCATTAAACCTGATTCTTGCCGTTCATGACGCGAAAATATAGGAAATAGCTTGCCCAACATCAACTGTTCCGCGTCTGCTCCCGTTCCCCCGCGGCGGCCGATCCTTCAAGTTGCGTCACTGGCAGCGGCGCCGGTAGCCGCAGCCTTCAGGCTGCGTTGAACAAACGCAAGCTAGAGCTTGCGGCTACCAATTCCCGGCCAGCATGAGTTCCCTGTCCCAACAAGTGGACAAGGTTCTTCCGTTCCGTGCCACGGCTGTCCCATCCGGGAGGGAACGCCAATTCCCGGTGCCCGATTTTTGCCAGCCCGGCGGGATACCGGTTCGAGTGGCATGCAACTTGCCCGATTTTCCGTGTGGAGGCTTGCAATCTGCCAAAAAAAGCGTTTAATTTAAGCATCGGCCCGCTGATGACTCCCGGTTCCTGGAATCCATATATCGTCCGGACACTCCTCTACTACGATATCTTTGAGCATCCGCTCACGGCCGACGAGTTATTTCACCTCCTTCCGCGGAATTCCATTACGAAACGCTCGTTTCTGGAGCTCCTCGGAACTCTCACGGGCTCGGGTTCGATCCACGGGGAACGAGGCTATTACAGCATTCCGCATGAGGGAGCCGATCTTGCCGGGCTCAGAATCAGGCGCGAGCGGCTCGCCCGCCGGAGATTCCCGATCGCAAGCCTCATGGCTCACGTCATCAAGCGATTCCCCTTCGTCCGCGGCATTTTCATTTCCGGAGACCTCTCCAAGGGGGTCGCGAATCCGAAGAGCGATATCGATTATGTGGTGGTGACCGTCCCGGGGCGGCTCTGGATTTGCAGGATGCTCCTCGTGGCGTTCAAAAAGGTTTTCCTGTTGAACAGCAAGAAGTATTTTTGCCTGAACTACTACCTCGATTCGGATCACCTCGTCCTGGACGACCGCAACTACTACACGGCGACGGAAATCGCGCACCTCAAGCCGCTCTTCAATTCCGCTCTCTACCTGAAGTACATGAACGCAAATTCCTGGATCAAGGGCTTCTTCCCCAATTACCGGATCTCCGCGCTCCGGTCCGCTCCCCCGAACAACCGGAGAAGCGTCCTCCAGTCTCTCCTCGAGCTGCCGTTCAAGGGGAAGTGGGCGGACCGGCTCGACGCCCGCCTGATGGAGTTCATGAAGCGCGTCTGGAGAAAGCGGTACCCCGGCGTGGATGAAGCCACGAGAGATCATGTGTTTCGGTGCAGCATCTCCGAATCCCGGGCCTACGTCGGAAATTTTTCCGGCAAAGTGCTCTCAATCTACCGGCGGAAGCTCGAGGCGTACTCACTCCCCGCGGAGCTCACGAAGGGAGAGTCTCCCGCGTAGGGGCGGCCATGTCGAACGTTCTCTTCACGCATTCATATTTCCTGTCGCTCGACCCGAAGGAGTTCGGGGCCATGATGCCCTACGCCCCTCTCGGCACACTCTATGCCGCCGCCGGCGCGCGCGCCGGGGGGCACAGGGTCGCGCTCTTTGACAGCATGCTCGCTTCGGGACCGGCAGAATTCGGCCTCCACCTGAGGCGGCACCGCCCGGATGTGGTGGTGATCTTCGACGACGACTTCAATTACCTGACGAAAATGTGCCTGACGAGGATGCGCGAGGCGGCATTCAGCCTCACCCGCCTCGCGAAGGCTCACGGCTCGACGGTCATTGTTCACGGATCTGACCCGGGCGATCATGCGGGAGAGTATCTCGAGCAGGGGGCCGATTACGTGATCGCCGGAGAGGGCGAGGCGACACTGTCGGAGCTTCTCGGCCATCTGGCCGGCGGCCGGAACGCCGAACCGGTCGACGGGCTGGTCTACGTCCGGGACGGCGCGATCGTAAGGAACCGCAAGCGGGAGCTCCTGCACGACCTGGATGCCCTACCCCTCCCGGCGAGGGACCTTCTCCACGTGGAACGGTACCGCGCGTTGTGGAAACGGCGGCACGGCTACTTCTCGATGAATATCGTGACCACGCGCGGGTGCCCGTTCCATTGCAACTGGTGCGCCAAACCGGTCTACGGGCAGACGTATCATTCACGCACACCGGGAAATGTGGCGGGAGAAATGGCGCTCCTCAAGAGCGAATTCCGGCCGGACCACCTCTGGTTTTGCGACGATATTTTCGGCCTCAAGCCGGGATGGATCGAGGAGTTCGCGGCCGAAGTCAATGAGGCGGACGCCGCGATCCCGTTCAAATGCCTTTCACGCTCCGACCTCCTCCTGAAGGAAGAGACGATTGTTCACCTGAAACGCGCGGGTTGCCAGACCGTCTGGATCGGGGCCGAATCCGGTTCCCAGAAAATCCTCGACGCGATGGAGAAAGGAACAAGCGTCGAACAGATTTATGAATCGACGCGCCGGCTCCGCGAGGCGGGGATCCGTGTCGGCCATTTTCTGCAGTACGGCTATCCCGGGGAGACCCGGTCCGACATCGAATCGACTCTCCGGATGGTCAAGGAATGCGCGCCGGATGAGATCGGAATCTCGGTTTCATACCCCCTTCCGGGCACGAAATTTTACGAACGCGTGAAATCGGGCCTCGGCGAGAAAAGGAACTGGATCGACAGCCGCGATCTCGACCCGATGGTCGGAACCACGGAGTACAGCCAGGAATTTTACCGCGCGCTCCATCGACTGACCCACAAGAAGTTCCGCCTCTGGCAGGGGATCGAACTTCTCAAACAATCGATCGCCAGGCCTTCACTCCCGGATCGGCGGACGATCCGGCGGCTGGCGTCATCCGCCTACCATGCGCTCACTCTCCCTGGATTGGAAGCCGAGCTCGAAGCGCTCTCGCGGCGCGGCGACACAAACCGGTAGCGCTCCCCGGAATGGATCTTCTTCTTACCCACGGCTATTTCCTCACGGAGGATGAAACCGAAAAGAGGATCCTGAAACCGTACCCTCCTCTCGGAATTCTCTACCTCTCCTCGTACCTGAAGGCCCGGGGCATCGGCGTCTCCGTGTTCGACACCACCTTCAAGTCGTTCCCCGGGTTCTCCGCCTACATCGCCGGAGAGCGTCCTCCGGTGGTCGGAATTTCCTCCAATCTTCTGACGAAGCTGAATGTCCTCAAACAGATTCGTTGTTGCAAGGAGGCCGGGTGCAGGGTGATCGTGGGGGGCCCGGACGTTCCGGAATATGCCGAACAGTATGTGGCCTCCGGCGCCGACGCGGCGGTGATCGGTGAGGGTGAAGAAACAACTTTTGAGCTTCTCGAAGCGCTCTCCAAAGGGGGGCCGACGGGCTCGATCCGCGGGATCGTCTTCCGGAGCGACGACGGGCAGATCGTGAGGACTCCCCCGCGTCCCCTGATACCCGACATTGATTCGATCCCGTTTCCCGACAGGGAGGCCATCGACATGGAAGAGTACATCGGGGTCTGGAAGCGCCGCCACGGCATGGGATCCGTCTCCCTGATCTGCGCGCGGGGCTGCCCTTACACGTGCACGTGGTGCAGCAGATCGGTCTACGGAGAGACGCACCGCCGGCGGAGTGTGGCGAACGTCGTCGGGGAAATAGAGTTGATCCGCGAGAGGTACAATCCCGACATGCTCTGGTTCGCCGACGACGTCTTCACGATGCATCATAAGTGGTTCCACCAGTTCCATGCGGAAATGAAGCGGCGAAACATACGGATCCCGTTCGAATGCATCTCACGCGCCGACCGCCTCTCGGAAGAGATCCTTCAGAAGATCGCCGAGCTCGGCTGCTTCCGGATCTGGTACGGGTCCGAGAGCGGATCGCAACGGATCCTCGATGCGATGGAACGGAGAGTGTCTGTCGGGGAGATCCGGACGATTACCAGACTCGCACGGAAGTTCGGCATCAAGGCCGGCTTGTTCGTCATGCTGGGCTATCCCGGCGAGGAGATCCGGGATATCGAGGCGACCGTGGAGCACCTCAAGGAGACCGATCCCGACACGTTCCTCACCACAGTCGCCTACCCGATCAAGGGGACAACGTTCTATCGCCAGGTCCGGGACCGTATTTCCGTCCCGCCCGACTGGTCTTCCGGCACCGACCGCCAGCTGAGGATCGCGGGGCGGTTCTCCGACCGGTTCTACTGGTTCGCAAACCGCTACCTCGTGAATGAGGTGGGTCAACACCGCATCCGGAATCATGGCGGGAAAAGCTTCGCCGCGCTCGCAACCTCGTTCGCGAAGGCCAAACTTGCCAGGGCAGGCATGGAACTGACGAAGGGATGGCGTTCATGACCGGCGCTCCCGCCGCACAGACGGCGGCTCTCTTCGACCGGGCCGCAGCAGGGTATGACGAAGAGTTCGAACAGCGGGGACTCACCGGGGACCTCCGGAAGGTGGTCCAGGCGACGCTTTTCGCTCACTTTCCGCCCGGAGCGCATGTGCTGGAGCTCAACTGCGGCACAGGGACCGATGCGATCGCCCTCGCAGAGCGGGGGGTGCGCGTGACCTGTCTCGACGCGTCGCCGGAGATGGTCGCCAGAGCCGCGGAAAAAGTCGGGCTCCGTTCTCTCGGTCATCTCATCACCACAAGGGTGCTGGATAATGAGCGGATCGATTCGCTCGGCTCAAGCGAGTTCGACGGCGCATTTTCGAATTTCGGAGGGTTGAACTGCTCCCCGCGGCCGGCGGAGGTTGCCGCGAAACTCGGCCGGGTCGTGAGGCCCGGTGCCGTCTTCGTTGCGTGCCTGTTGAACCGGACGTGCCTCTGGGAGACAGCGGCCTTTCTTGCGCGCGGAAAATTCGGAAAGGCGTTCAGGCGGCTGCGCTCCGGCGGGTCCGGGGCGACGGTCGGCGGCTCGCCGCTGCACGTCTGGTATCATTCACCCGGGGGGATGAAGGGAATCCTGAAGCCCTGGTTCGAAGTTATCGAATTATATGGACTCAGCATTCTCTCACCTCCACCGAATTCTTTGAACTTCATCTCCTCCCATCCGGAGTTGACAGGACGGCTCCTCCGGCTCGACCGGAAAATCCGGGGAACGGTTCCCTTCCGGTCTCTCGGAGACCATTTCGTCGCCGTGGCACGCCGGACTGCTCGCCCGGTACCAGAATGCCCGGTACCAGAATGAGAGCGTCATCCGTGCGCCTCTCGTTTACGCTCATCGCGTCGGCACTTCTGGGGTGCCTCCTCGCATGGTTCGGCCTCGTGCCTGCCATGACAACCATCGATACGGATTTCCCGAATTATTATACGTCGGCCCGCCTGGTGCTGGAAGGCCGGGACGTCTCCAGGATCTACGAGGCGGACTGGTTCCAGAGCCAGATTTACAGGGTAGGAATCGACCAACAGGGGATCTTTGCCCCCCTTCCGCCCGTCACCGCCCTCTTGATGACTCCGGTCGCGTTCCTTCCGCCGGTTCAGGCGCTCCGGGCGTGGACGGTCGTCAACCTCCTGCTCCTCGCCGCAAACGTGATCCTCCTCTCTCGGTGTTCCGGGCGCGCCTGGCCGTTCTCCCTTCTCCTCTTCCTGGCGAGCGGCATCGCTCTGATCAACGACTTCCGCTTTGGCCAGTGTTACCTTCTCGTGACGCTTCTGATCATGGCCGGCTACCTCGGCGAGCGGAGCTCGAAATCCGGGAGATCGGGGATGGCATTCGGAGCCGCCGCGGCCCTCAAGTATTTTCCGGTTGCGTTCATTCCTCTCCTTGCGGTCCGTCGAAGATGGTCGCTGATACTCTGGTTTGCCCTGACGGTCGCGGCGATCTATGCGGCGGCGGCCCTCCTCCTCGGGACCGGGGTCTACCGGCAGTTCCTGTCGCTGCTCCCCGCCCACCTCGAGGGTGAAATCCTCAACCCCTTCGGGGCGACGATGCAGTCCTGGAACAGCCTCCTGAGACGGCTGTTCGTTTCCGATCCGCTTCTTAACCCGAGCCCCGCGATTCAATGGGAAGCCGGTTACGTCATCATGAAGTATGCGATCTATCTGCTCGTCGCTGCGGCCACGATTACGGGCTACCGGAACGCGCAACAAGCGTTCGGTCCCGATGCACCCCCCATCCAGTTCGCCCTGGTGACGATCGCGGCGCTCCTTCTGCTCCCTGCCTCCGCGACATACCATTTCCTCCTCCTGGTCCTTCCGGTAGCCCTCCTCCTCGGGGGCGACCGGGCTCGCTGGCGGCCGGAACAGAAGATCCTCCTGGCATTGTTTATCCTCGTAAGCTGGATCCCGTACCGGCTCTTCCGGCCTTTCGACGGCCGGGGACTCCTGAGCATTCTCGCCTATCCCCGCCTGGCGCTGCTGCTTGCGATGTTTATCACGCTGAGAGTATTTCTCCGAAATTCGGCGAGACTCTTCAATCCCGAAACTGTGCGGGTCTGAACAAGGAAAAAGAAGATCATGTGGCTTTTCTTCCAAATATTCTTCACCACCGTTCTCCTGGGAATACAATTCTTTTTTTACAGGGAATTGCTCGGGGCCGGCGGGCGGAAGCCCCCCCGCCCGTGGGCCCGCCGGACTCTCCGGGCGCTGTTCGTTTTCTTTAACGCTCCCCTGGTGCTTCTCCTCTTCGGGTGGAGGGGGTTCAGCCATCTTCCCCCCGTGCTGGTGGTTTCGACCGTCTACCCCCTCTACCTCTGGCACAGTTCTTTTGTCTTCGTCTTCCTGGTCGTCCTTATGAAAGAAGCGGTACGCCTACCCGTGACGGCGGTGCGTTCGCTCTTCCGTAACGGGAACCGGGACTCAAGCGCCGGGAAGGCCCCCCCAGGGGCGCATCCGGAGGCGTTCGATCCCCGCCGGCGGATCTTCGTCGGCAAGAGTATGACGGTCCTCGCGGGAGCCGCGTTCACGGGATCGGCTCTCGGCGCGTTTCGAAAGGATAGCTTCGACGTCACCGCCGTGGAAGTCCCGGTCGCGAATCTCCCCGCCGAACTGCAGGGATTCACGATCGCGCTCGCGAGCGACATCCACTCGAGCGTGTTCATGACGCTCCCCACGATGAAGCGCTACGTCTCGGCGATCAACGCGATGGAGGCCGACTGTATCGCCGTGACGGGCGATTTTGTGAACAGCATGGTGGACGAAGTTTATCCCTTCGCGGAGGCGTTTTCGGGCCTCAGGGCTCCTCACGGCGTCTACGGCGTCCTCGGAAACCACGATTACTATACCCGCAACGTCGACGCGGTCGCCCGGGAGGTCGACGGCTGCGGGATCCGGCTCCTGATGAACGAAAGAGTCCTGATCCAAAAGGGGAAGGGAACGCTGTTCCTGCTCGGCGTCGACGATACCGGAAACCGCGAGCGGGCTGGACAGTGGTTCGACCGGGCGGGCGCCGGCGCCGGCGAAGGAATTCCGAAAATCCTGATGTGCCACCGCCCGTACCACTTCGAGCAGGCCGCCCGAAGGGGGATTGATTTGACGCTCTCGGGGCACACGCACGGCGGACAGGTGGTGCTGGCGCGGATCGGCACGGATGTGATCGCCCCGGCGCGGGTCGCGTCTCCCTATGTCGCCGGCCTCTACTCCATCGGGACCTCCAGGATGTATGTGTCGCGTGGAATCGGAACCGTGGGGATACCGGTGCGGATCAATTGTCCGCCGGAGATCACGAAGATCACGCTCGTGCGGAGCGTCCCCGATGGTCCCGGATAAGCGGAGGGGAACGCGTTGAACCTCAGGGCGTGGCTCGATACTCTCTCCTCCAGGTCCTTCTCGATCCCCGTCGTCATCCTCTACGTGACGGAAGGGTGCAACCTGCGCTGCTGCATGTGCTCGTACCGCCACCCTCAACCGGGCGAACTTTCGCTCCGGGAACTCGCTTCGCTGGCAGAGCAGCTGGCCGGTTATGGCCTGCGGCACATCGTCTATTCGGGCGGCGAGCCGCTTCTGCGCAGCGACTTTCCGGCCATCTGCGAACTCTTCGGCCGGCACGGGGTCAAACAATCGCTTCTGACCAACGGAGTCCTGCTCGAACAGCGTCTTCCCGAGATCGGCCGCCACTTCCGCGAGATCATCGTCTCGCTCGACGGACCCGATGCGGCCACGCACGACTCGATCCGCGGGGGGGTATCGTTTGAGAGGGCGGTCCGGGGAATAAAAGCAGCCCGGATCGCGGCGCCCGCCGGCCGATCGATCTCGCTCCGGACCGTTCTTCAAAAGAAGAATTACAGAATGATGAGCCGTATGGTGGACACGGCCCGGTCGCTGGGCGTGGGCCGGATCTCCTTTCTCGCCGCCGACCTCCTCTCCGGCGCATTCGGAAGGGATCAGCATGGGTCCGCCCCGGAGCCCGGCGGGTGGAAACAGGAGGTCATGCTGGATGCGTCAGAGCTTCAAGAGTTTCGGGAGATTGTAAGCGCTCTCGTCTCCTCCCGGCGCCGGGAATTTCAGGAACGGTTCATCTCCGAGCCGCCCGCAAAGCTCTTTCATATCGTGGAATACTTCGAGGCGGTCGCCGGGATCCGGCCGTTCCCCAGGAATCACTGCAACGCCCCGAACGTTTCGGCGGTCATCACCTCCACGGGCGAGGTCCGCCCCTGTTTTTTCCTTCCCGGGTACGCCAACGTGCGGGAGGAATCCGTGCGAACGCTGAGCAACGGCTCCGGCATCCGGGCCACGCGCAGGAATGTGAACGAGTATACGCTCGAGCGATGTGCGACCTGCGTCTGTACGCTGCATGTCGGGCACGCCGCTTCGCTTCTTGACAGATTCTGACCCCCCTTGCCGCGATGAATCCGATGAGTGGACCCGCCCTGAGGAAGATCGCCATCGCCATCCTGGTGCTGTCGGCGGGATTCTTTCTTGTACGGGTGATTCCCTACGCGAACCGGCCGACCGCCGGTTTCATGGCCGGTTACTTCGCGGCCAGGATGCTCCTGACACATCAGCCGATGAGCAAACTTTACGACGCGAATTTCTTTGAAGAGTTCAGCCGCGCCGGCTCGGGGCTCCCCCACGGCGAGATTTACACGGTCAACACGCCGGTCCTCCCCTTCCTTTTTCTGCCTCTCGCCCTTCTTCCGATGGATGAGGCGAAGCTCCTCTGGGAGGTCATCTCGCTCGTCTGCCTCCTCGCCGCCCTCGCGCTCCTCTACCGGCATCTCGGCCTGACGCCCCTCGAGCGGATTGTCATGAGCGCGCTTGCCTTCGCGTTCACCCCCGTCTATCTGAATTTTGTCTGGGGGCAGCTCTATGTGTTCCTTCTCCTCCTTCACGCGGGCCTCCTCTTCTTCTGGTCGCGGGGGCTGATCGTGGGCGCGTCCGCCTCGATCGCGCTCATGCTCGCACTGAAGGGGTATGGCGTTTTCTTCCTGCTCGTGGCGCTCCTCCGAAAGGAATGGCTCCTGCTCGGATGCACGATCGTCATCTTCATGCTCGTGGCCGGGCTTTCTTCGCTCGCGGTCGGTTATGACACGTGGATCGCCTACGCCTCCCAGGTCGGACACTTCCTCTCCGCGATCCCTGCCTCGGCGACCTACCAGCAGACGGTCGGGAGCTTTTTCAGCTGGTTCCTGGTGCGCGACGAGTGGCATTCTCATCCATGGCTCGAACTGCCGGGGCTGGTCCGTCCCCTCATGGCCTGTTTCCTTGCGGCCGGGATCCTGCTGCTCGTTCGGGCGGTGCGCGCCTGCGGCCGCGGGGGGCTCGATCTGCCGTTCGCAACCGGAATGATTCTCAGCGTAGTGACGGCGCCCCTCCTCTTCGACTATCACTACGTCCTGCTCCTCATCCCGCTCCTGATCTGCTACAAGAGCCTTTCCGGATCCTTGCAGGCGGGAGGCGTCGCGGCGTTCGGGGCCGCATTGTTGTTGCTTGTTCCCAAAATTCCGTATTATGATCCTATGTTCCAGAATAGCTGGCTCGGGATCGCCGGTTTTCCGAGGCTCTATGGGGCCCTCGTCCTCCTTTGGATCATGTTCCTGACCGGACGGCGAGACCCGGCGACGGCAGTGGAAGCTCCGCTTCGGATGGAGCCGGCGGCTTTATGATCGCCTTCGTCAACCCCCGGAGCGCCCGGTGGAATCACAGGCTCCCGCTCTCTCTCCTGGCCGTGGCGTCCGGCATCGAGGGGAGATACGAATGGCATTTCGTGGATGAGAACCTCGACGGCGAGGCGGGGAAACCCCTCCGCGAGCTCATCACCCGGCGGGGTGTGCGGCATGTGGCGCTGACGGTCATGCCGGGGCCCCAGCTTGTGAGGGCTGTGGCCATCTCAAAAGAACTGAAAGCGGCGTTCCCCTCCGTGACCGTCATCTGGGGGGGCACGTTCCCAACCATTCACACGGAGACCGTCCTCGCCGCGGGCTGCGTCGACTATGTCGTTGCCGGCCAGGGGGAATCGACTTTCCGGGAGCTGATCGACGCGCTTGAAAGCGGCTCCGGCCCTGGAGGAGTTCCGGGAGTCGCATTCCGCCGGAAGGGGAGCTTCGTCAAAAACCCGCCCCGTCCCTTCGCCCATCCCGACGACCTTCCTCCCCTTCCGTATGACCGCATCGACCTCCGGCGATATCTCGCCAGGACCTACCTGGGGCGGCGTACCATCGGATATCATTCAAGCTACGGGTGCCCTTTTACCTGCGGCTTCTGTGCGGTGGCGGCCATCTACGACGGCCGCTGGCTCGCCAAAGATCCCCACGCAGTGGCGAAGGATCTCTTCGAGCTCCAGGAGAAGTACCAGATCGACTCGGTGGAGTTTTTCGACGACAACTTTTTCGTATCGGAAGTCAGAACGCGCGAACTTGCCATGAATCTTCTCGGGCGCGGGATCAGCTGGTGGGGGGATGCCAGGATCGACACCCTGATGCATTTCTCCGATTCCACGCTTGCCCTGATGAGGGCGAGCGGCTGCAAGATGATCTTCATGGGGGCGGAAACCAGTTCGGAAGAGACACTCCGCCTGATGAACAAGGGGGGCACGCAAACGCCCGATCTGGTCCTCGAATTTGTAAAACGCATCAAGGATTTTGACATCATCCCGGAATTGTCGTTCGTCTTCGGGTCCCCCTCGGGCGACGTCGAAGCGGGAATCGATCGCGATATCCGCTACATCCGGAGGGTGAAAGAGATCAACCCCGGGGCCGAAATCATTTTCTACGTCTATGCGCCGGTCCTCCTCCCCGGGTCGAGGATGTACGAGGAGGCAAAAACCCACGGGTTTGAATACCCGAAGACGCTGGAGGAATGGGTGAGCCCGAAATGGCAACACCTTGATCTTCGCAAGGAATCGGCGACGCCCTGGCTCAGGGCGCACCATATCGTAAAAATCAGAAATTTCGAACGCGTGCTGAACGCATATTATCCGACAGTTTCGGACCTGAAACTGACCGCCGCGAGGAAGGCATTTCTTCGCGCGGTGAGCGGGTGGCGGTACAATCTGAAGTTTTACACCGCTCCTTATGAAGTCCGCTTCGTGTTGTCGAAACTGCTCAGGTACCGGCAGCCGGAGATCGAAGGAGCGGAACAGTATGGCCGCTAGGGGATTGTCGAGGCCGGTTGTGATCCTCTACAACCCGGTCGCTCCGTACTACACGATTCCGCTTCAGTACCTCGCACTGGCCTCGGTGATCGACCCGGCCCGCTACGAAGTTCGAATCATCGACGCTCGAATCGAAAAGAGCGGCTGGCACGCACACAAAAAAGTGCTCGACCTCCTCCCCCGCGCCGTCTGCGTCGGTGTCTCCGTCATCACCGGAACGCCGATCAAAGATGCCGTCGCCATCTCCGCCCTCGCCAAAAAATCGGCCCCCGGCGTTCCCGTCGTCTGGGGCGGGTGGCACCCGTCCATCTTTCCCGAACAGTGCCTCCGGGAGGGCGCTGCGGATTTCTGCGTCTCGGGCCAGGGGGAAGTCACCTTCGCCGAATTGCTCGATGCCCTCGACTCGGGAGGCGGCGTCGAAGGAATCGCCGGGCTCGCCTACTTGAGGAACGGGGAATTTGTCCGGAATCCGGAGAGGAAGTTCATCGACATCAACAACTTCCCTTCCTACGATTACGGCCTCGTCCCGATTGAAACCTACTTCCGCCTCAAAGGGAGACGGCAAATTGATTTTTACTCCTCCCAGGGATGCCCGTACCGGTGCGGATTTTGCGCCGATCCCTACGTGTACAGCCGGCGATGGTCGGGGTTGAAAACCCGGCGCATGATGAGCGACGTGTTCGAGGTCGTGCGGAAGTATCGGGTCGAGGACGTGCTTTTTCAGGATGAGAATTTTTTTGCGAACCGCAACCGGGTGCTCGAGTTCTGCAGGGGGATCAACGAGTCGGATTTCCGGTTCTCGTGGGCCGCAACCTCCCGCGCCGACCAGATCGCGCCGCTGGACGACGATCTCCTCCGCGAGGTCGCCCGGGCGAATCTCCGGAAGGTGATGATCGGCGCCGAGTCGGGCTCGCAGGAGATGCTCGATCTCATGAAAAAGGACACACTCGCGGAGGAGGCGGTCATTTCGGCCGAGAAGCTGGCCCGGCACGGCATCGGGGCCGCATTCGGGTTCATCGTCGGGTTTCCGGAAGAAGGGTTCGAGGACACGCTGAAGACCCTCGACATCATCAAGCAGATCAAGAGAATCGATCCGGGGATGGAGTTCAATATCTTCTTTTTCACGCCCTACCCCGGGACGGAGCTCTACGAGCAGATCGTGAGAAAGGGATACCGGCTCCCCGCATCGCTCGCGGAATGGAGCGACATCGACTTCATCCTCTACTCGGGCTACTGGGTCAGGGAGGACGAGCGGGAATATGTCAACCGGTTCAAGTTCTACGCGAAACTTGCGACGGAGAACAGGTCTGTCCGCCTCTGGACCAACCCGGTCCGATATGTGGCGGCCCAGCGCCTGAAGAAAGATTTCTACAAGCTCCCCGTCGAAAAGGAAATCATCAATTTCGTCCGATACAAGCTTCTCCACCGGGTCAACTGGTAGCGTGTCGATCCGGACCATCGCGAGGCGGGCTTGTTTTTCGGTCGCCTACCGCTTCTATGCCCGGCCCAGGCTCGGGAGGACCGACCGGGCGAGAGTCATGGGCTACACCCTCGACGTCCCTCCCGGGGTCTTCCATCCCGGCCTCTTTTTCAGCAGCAAGACGTTCGCGCACTACCTGCAGGAAGCGCCCCTGGAGGGGAAGGCGGTCCTCGATATGGGATGCGGCTCCGGAATTCTTTCCCTCGTCGCGGCCGGCCGGGGTGCATCGGTCACCTCCATCGACATCAACCCGGCGGCGGCCGAAGCCACCCGCGTGAACGCATCCCGCGCCCGGGTCCGGGTGCGGGCGCTCTGCGGCAATCTGTTCGAGCCGCTCGGGGCGGGCGAGCGCTTCGACACCATTCTCTTCAATCCCCCCTTCTATACCGGAAATCCGAAGGACATGGCCGCGATGGCATGGCATGGAGGCGCAGATTACGCGATCATCCGGGGTTTCTTTTCCCTCGCCGGCCGCTTCGTGCGCAAGGCGGGCTCCATCCTCTTGATCCTCTCCTCCGATATGGAGATTCCGAGGGTTTCCGGGATCGCGCGGGCCGCGGGGTTTTCGATGGAGTGCGTTCACACCAGGGCTCTCTTCTTTGAAGAATTGTCCGTCTACGAGGCGCGGCTCCTCCCTTGATTCTCACAGGGGCTTTTTCTATATTTCGCCAGATTCACATCACTTGAACCGCTAGTGAACTATCAGGCGCTTGCTAAAGCCGCAAAACAAGCCAAGAAACACTCCTACTCACCATATTCCAGGTTCCGCGTCGGGGCTGCCCTCCTGGCGAAGTCCGGGAAGGTTTATTCCGGCTGCAACATCGAATCGAGCTCCTTCAGCCTGACGATCTGCGCCGAGCGCACCGCCCTGTTTAAGGCGGTCTCGGAGTCGGAAAAGAGCTTTAGTGCCATGGCGATCGCGACCGACTCCGAGGAATTTGTCTCTCCGTGCGGAGCATGCCGGCAGGTGATCCATGACTTGGCCGGAAACATCGAGCTCATCCTTGTGAATTCAAAAGGAAAGACGAAAAGCTACAAGTCAGGCGCCCTGCTCCCGGTCCCGTTCAGGGATAAGCTTCTTCCAATTCAGCATGCAGATGGAACCAGTCACCCTTCATAACATGCCCTTCAACACCGGCTGGATAGAGGTCATCACCGGGTGCATGTTCAGCGGCAAGACCGAAGAGTTGATCCGGCGGCTCAGGCGGGCCCAGATTGCCAAGCAGCAGGTGGTGATCTTCAAGCCGAAGGTCGATAACAGGTACAGCACGACGCAGATCGTCTCGCACAGCGAGCAATTTCTGACTTCAAATGTCATTGATAACCCCCTTGAAATTTGTGACTTAGGCGGGAAGGCTCAAGTCATCGGGGTGGATGAAGCCCAGTTCTTCGAGCCGAGCCTGATTGAAGTTTGTGAAAGACTTGCGAACTCGGGGAAGCGGGTCATCATCGCGGGGCTCGACCAGGACTACCGGGGGAGGCCGTTCGGGCCTATGCCCGAGCTGCTCGCCCTGGGAGAGTATATAACGAAGACTCTTGCGATCTGCATGGTCTGCGGCAATCCCGCCGACAGAACTCAACGAATCACCCAGCAACAGGAGCTGGTGGTTGTGGGAGCACGCGATGTGTACGAAGCCCGTTGCCGCAAGTGTTTCGTGCCTCCTTCGGAATCGGAAAGGTGATAAAGAGGTAAATCCATGAAGATCGGAACATACGCAATACGGCGGCTCCGGACCTGTGCGATACTGCTGCTCTCGCTCCTCGGTCTGCTCGGAGGAGGGTGCGGGAAAAAGAACAACCAGGAACAATCTCCCCCCTCGCTGACCGTCGGCCTTGTCTTCGATGTGGGGGGCCGGGGAGACAAGTCGTTCAACGACGCGGCCTATAGGGGCCTCGAGAGGGCAAAGAAAGAGCTCGGGATCAACTTCGAGTACCTCGAGCCGGGGCCGGGAGCCGACCGGGAAGCCGCCCTCCGGCAGTTTGCGAGCCGCGCCGACATCGGGCTGATTTTCGGAATAGGGTTCATCTTCACGGACGATATCACGAACGTCGCGAAGGAGTTCCCGGGCAAGAACTTCGCGTGCGTCGATTACACCTATGACTCGTCCAAAGCCCTCCCTCCCAACCTCGTGGCGCTGGAATTCAAGGAAGAGGAGGGCTCGTTTCTGGTCGGAGCTCTCGCCGCCCTCATGACGAAGACCAATGTGATCGGTTTCGTGGGGGGCATGCAGTCGCCGCTCATCAAAAAGTTCGAAGTCGGGTACGTCGCCGGGGCGAAGTATGCGAATCCCGGATGCGACGTGCTCGTTTCCTACGCCGGGATCACCGGGGACGCGTTCAAGAATCCCGGAAAGGGAAAGGAGCTGGGGCTCGGACAATACGGCCGGGGAGCGGATATCATCTACCACGCCTCGGGGGTCACGGGACTGGGAGTCTTCGAGGCGGCGCGCGAAAAACACAAACTGGCGATCGGGGTCGATTCCGACCAGTATCTCGAAGCTCCGGGGTACATCCTGACGAGCATGATCAAGGTCGTCGACAACTCCGTGTTCGAAATCATCAAAGCTCAAAAGGAAGGCAAGTTTCCCGGCGGCCGCGCGGTGATGTTCGACATCCGTTCCAAGGGCGTCGATTACATCTACGACGAACACAACAAGGCCCTCATCCCCGACAACGTCCATTCAAAAGTCGAGGAGATTCGGAGCAAGATCATCTCCGGGGAAATCAAGGTTTCCTATCAATAATTCCTCCCGCCAGTAGCCGCCCGGCCTCCGTGTACCTCGCTGAACTGCAGGATATCACAAAAACGTTCGGCGCCGTCAAGGCCAACGACCGTGTCACCGTCCGGATTCGCAAAGGCGAGATCCATGCGCTCGTCGGCGAGAACGGGGCGGGCAAGTCCACTCTCATGAAGATCCTGTACGGCATGTACGCCCCCGATGCGGGCCGGATCTCGGTCGACGGCCGCGAGGTGCGCATGACCAGCCCCCGGAAAGCCATCTCCCTCGGAATCGGCATGCTTCACCAGCACTTCATGCTGATTCCCACCTTTACCGTCACGGAGAATATCATCCTCGGGACAGAGCCGGGCGGCCGCTTCGGCAGCCTCAACATGCGGGACGCCGAGCGGGAAATCGACCGGCTCTCGGAAACATACCGCCTTCAGGTCGATTCCCGGGCGAAGATCGACTCTCTCTCCGTCGGATTGCAGCAACGGGTTGAAATCCTCAAGATCCTCTACCGGAAGGCGGAACTGCTCATCCTCGACGAGCCGACGCCGGTCCTGACTCCGCAGGAGGTCGAGGAGTTCTTCGGTACTATCAGGCTGTTGAAGAGCCAGGGGAAGACGGTCATTCTGATCACGCATAAGCTGAGCGAAGTCATCTCGATCAGCGACAGGGTGACGGTCATGCGTCACGGTTCCGTGGCCGGCGAGGTGGAAACACGGTCGACGAACGTCCGCGAGCTCGCCCGGATGATGGTGGGCGACGAGGCCGGAGCGCCGGCCGAAAAAACCTCCTCCCGCACGCCCGATCCGCGCGTCATCATCCGGAACCTCAGCGCAATGAACGAACGGAATCTTCCCGTCGTGAGGGACGTCTCCCTTTCGATTGCGGGCGGCGAGATTCTCGGGATCGCCGCGGTCGAGGGGAACGGGCAATCGGACCTGGTCCACGTCCTTGCAGGGCTCCGGCCGGCATCCGCGGGATCCGTGGAGATCGGCGGAATACACCTGCTCCCGGGAAGCCGGGAAATCGCCGTCGCCCATATCCCGGAGGACCGGCTCAAGTTCGGTATCATTGTCGAATTCAGCATGGCAGAGAATCTCATCCTTGGCCGGCACCGCGAACGCCTCTTTTCGAGGCATTCCCTTCTCCGACAAAAAGCCATTGACGAATACTCGGAGTGGATCATCCGTGAGTATAACGTCAGGCCGCCGGACGCCCGGCTCCCTGCAGGCTCGCTCTCCGGAGGAAACCAGCAGAAGGTCGTCATCGGCAGGGAGCTCTCGAAGGGGACGGAATTCATCATCGCCTGCCAGCCGACCCGCGGACTGGACATCAGGGCGATCGACTTCGTTCACCGGGCCATGATACGGGAACGGAACCTGGGGAGGGCGATTCTTCTGGTATCGTCGGACCTGTCCGAACTCCTCTCGCTCTCAGACCGGATCGTCGTCATGTACGAGGGACGGATCACCGGGAGTTTTCGTTCCTCCGGCACATCGGAGCGGGAGCTCGGGCTCTACATGACGGGGTCCCAGAAACAGGAAGCGGCGGCGCTGAATTGAAGATCGTCACGCATATCGTGTCCCTTCTCGCCGGCCCTGCGATCGCTTCCGCGGCGTCGCTGCTTGTCGGGGCGGTGTTTATCGTCGGGCTCGGCAAGAACCCCCTCGATGTCTACGGCCTCTTCTTCTCGCAGACGTTCGGAAGCGCGTACGGCATCGGCCAGGTGCTCTTTAAGGCCACTCCGCTCATGTTCACCGGGCTCGCCGCGGCGATCAGCTTCCGCGCGGGACTGTTCAATATCGGCGCCGAGGGGCAGCTGACCGTCGGCGCGTTCGTCACCGCGCTGGTCGGATTTTCAGGCGAGGGGCTCCCCCCTCTCGTTCTCATTCCGGCAGCCCTTCTCGCGGGGATGGCGGGCGGCGCCCTCTGGGGATTCGTCCCGGGTCTTCTGAAGGCCCGGTTCGGCTCCCACGAGGTCATCAATACGATCATGATGAATTTCATCGCCTCGGCCCTTGTCAGCTACCTCGTTTCAAACGTGTTCTTTGTCCCGGCGAGCGTGCATACCCCCCGCATCGCGCAGGCGGCCGAAATACCACGCCTCGAAGCCGTGATGGATCAGTTACGGGGCGCTCCGGTGAATTTCAGCCTCCTTCTGGCAGTGCTCGCCTGCTTCGGAATCTATTTCCTCCTCTGGAGGACGCGGCCCGGGTATGAGCTCCGGGCCACCGGCCTCAACAGAAACGCCGCGCTCTACGGGGGGATTCGGGTTCGCGGCCAGATGATCATCGCCATGACCCTCTCCGGCGCTCTCGCGGGGCTGGTCGGAAGTAATTTTGTGCTCGGGTACAAGCACTACTTTGAGCTCGGTTTCTCCGAGGGGATCGGGTTCATCGGGATCGCGGTCGCCCTCCTTGCGAAAAACCATCCCGTCGGCATTATAGCGACCGCGCTCTTTTTTGGAGTCCTGGAATACGGAAGCCTCACCATCAATACCCTCGTCCCGAAGGAGCTCGCCAACATACTCCAGGCGATCATCATCCTCTTCGTGATCATCCTGACCCGGCTGGCCAACCGCTGGATGCTTCGCTTCCGGCAGCGGGCCGCAACCCTGGCCCCCGCATGATCGAGACGATCTTCAGCGTCGTGTTCCTCATCCAGGTCCTCAGGATCTCGATTCCGTATGCGCTCCCCGCGATCGGCGCCACCTTCAGCGAGCGCGGAGGAGTGGTGAACATCGCCCTGGAAGGGATCCTGTTGATAGCGGCCTTCGCTACCACCGTCGTCACGTACTATACGGGGAGCCCCCTGCTTGGAATCGCCGCCGGCACCGTTGCCGGAATAGCCACGGCCCTCCTCCATGGATTGATTTCCGTCACCTTCAAGGCGGATCAGATCGTCAGCGGGATCGCGATCAATCTCTTTGCGGTCGGCATTACAAAGTTCTCGTGCCAGCTGATCTTCAACAGCTCGAGCAATTCCGCGAGGATCGTGGGAATGGAACAGTGGGAGAGCCTGATGAGCGTCCCGTTTCTCCGCTCCCCGTTCATCCCCGTCACGGTCCTTCTTCTCGTCATCTCCAATCTGGTGCTTTTCCGGACGAAATTCGGGTTGCGGTTGAGGGCGGTCGGCGAACACCCCGAGGCCGCCGATACGCTCGGAGTGAGCGTCGGCAGCGTGCGGTATGCGGGGGTGCTGATCAGCGGCGGCTTCGCCGGACTCGCGGGGGCGTGGCTCGCAATCGACCAGCACAGTTTCACCGACGGGATGTCGGCAGGGCGGGGATTCATCGCCCTGGCCGCGATGATCATCGGAAAATGGAGCCCGACGGGCGCCGCGGGAGCCGCCCTCCTCTTCGGACTCGCCGAGACTCTCACCATACAGCTTCAGACCTCCTCGCGCTACCTGCAGCTCATCCAGATGATCCCCTACGTATTGACCATGATCGTCCTCGCCGGTTTCATCGGGCGATCCACTCCCCCCGCGGCGGACGGCGTGCCTTACGAAAAAGAGGCCTCGTGAGGAACGCCCGTGACTGAGAGGGGGAAAGAGTTGGCAATCCGGGTCGAGGAAGCCGCGGGGCATATCCGCTCGATCGTTTCCTACCGCCCGAAGATCGGGATCATACTCGGATCGGGGATGGGAGAGTTTGGCGCGACGCTCCGCTCCTCCACCGCGGTGCAGAACGATTCAATTCCTCATTACCCCCGCTCGACGGTCCAGGGGCACAACGGCGCGATCATCTGCGGTAAGCTCAACGGGGTCTCCCTCATGGTGTTCCAGGGGAGGGTGCATTTTTACGAATCCGGGGATCTCGAGTCGGTTCTCTTTCCGATCCGGGTCGCGCAGAAGCTCGGGATCAGGGTGCTTCTCATGACGAATGCCGCCGGCGGGGTCAACCGGAACTTCCAACCGGCGGACCTGATGCTGATCACCGACCAGATCAACCTTACATTCGAGAATCCGCTCCGGGCCGCGCCTCTCCCCGGCCGGGGGGCGAACCTGTACGACGGCGGTTTGCAGGGCATCATCGCCGGCGTGGGAAAGGAGCGGGGAATCGAGCTCAGGCAGGGTGTCTACTGCGGCATCAAGGGGCCGAGTTACGAGACCGCCGCGGAGGTGGAAATGATCCGGCGCGCCGGCGGAGACGCGATCGGGATGTCGACGGTCAATGAGGCATCCCTCGCCCACGCCCTGGGTATGCGGGTGGCCGGGATTTCCTGCATCACGAACCACGCCACCGGCATCGGGGAGGAGAAACTGACGCACGCGGAGGTGACGGAAGTCGCCGCGCGGGTGAAGAAGCCCCTGGAGTCGCTGTTGAACGGGTTCGTTGCCGCAGTTGGCAAGGCCGGGGTCTGACGCGGGGGTGGCGACCTTAAAAACAAACCCCAGCCTGATTCCGTCAGGCTGGGGTTTTTGATTTCCGGGGAGCCCGCAATCATGCGGGCGGCGGAGCGTTACTTCAGAAGGAGCATCTTCTTGACGCTCACGAACGTGCGGGCGGCGATCCCCTCCTCGGGATCCCCTATGCCGCTGGCGATAAGACGGTAGAAATAGACGCCCGACGGCATGTTCCTCGCATCGAAGGATACTTCCTGCTCTCCCTCGTCCATCGATTGGCGATCGAGCAGGGTCGCGACTTCCTGGCCCACGATATTGTAGACCTTCACGGTCACGATCGCTTCCTGTGCGAGCTCGAATTCGATGACCGTCGTGGGGTTGAACGGATTGGGGTAGTTCTGCCGCAGGGAGAAGACCGACGGGAGGTAATGCGCCGGGTTATGATGCGCCGGGCCCCTGGTTACAGGTTGCGCGTTCGGGCCTGCATGGAGGTACGGAACCTGGAAAATGGGTTTGACACCCGTGCAGATCACATTATCCCCGCTCCACGAAATCGTATCGAAAGGGCCCGAGAAGGCGGTGTCGAGATTCGTCAGGATCCGCAGGTAGACGTTCGAGTCGGTGACACCGAAGGGAGTCGCAGACCTGGCGAGGAAACTGTCGACGTGAATCGCGATCGTGCGGAGGTCCAACCCGTTGAAGGGCGTGACGTCGAGCAGATTGTTGTAAATCAGGTCTCCGAAGCCCGGAGGGAAGTCTCCCGAATCGCTCGCCGCAATGTTGAGCTTGAGCGCGAGTTGATCGGCGAAGAGGATGTTGCTGTGCTTGTCGGGCGGCAATCCCTTCTGGCGCTTCAAAATCGGTTTCCCGTTCTTGTCGAAATTATCGATGGTCCGGGGCGGAGCTGCGTGATAAATGTCGCCCCCCTTGTGCTCTTTCACAAGAGATTTCTGCACATCCTTGTATTTGGGGAGATAGACGGTGTGCGCACCGAGCGGATCGCCCGTGATTCCGACATTCAATTGAACCGATGTTTGCTTCACCCCGCCGTAAATATCCTCTCCGACGTTATTCAGGTTGGGCATGGGGAGGCGGAGAATGCTGAAATCGAACAGGCTGTCGGCCAGAGGGCCCTTCGTTTTCTTGGGGGAGGTCAACCACGTGAACTTTACCTTGAGGGGTTTCCCCTTCAGGCCGCGGCCTTCGGCGATGAACAACGTTCCGCCTCCGATGGGCGACACCGGCGTGTAGGTGACGCTCTTCACGCTATCCCATGTCAACACAGGGGGAGTATTTGCCGAGTCCTGGTGAAGGCTTCCGGTCGTGAACATTGAAAAGTCCAGCGTCAGAGCCGTCGAACTTCCCGGCGCGTTGAGATGGAACTTGAAATCGATTCCGTTCGGCTTGGGCTTCTCCGACTTTCGCTTATGCTTGGAGTCCCGGGCGTCCGCCCAATCGAGGTACGTTCCGGTCCGGTACTTTGTCGTATCTACCACAATGGAAGGTGATGCGACCGAACTTTTCTTCTCCGGACCGCGCGCGCTGAGAGCAAGCTGCAGAGAGGCGGTAAGGAGAATCAGCGCTAACGCTTGGCGGGTGAGGCGCTCAAGACTCATGGCGTGACTCCTTTCTGAAGGTGAGATGGGTGATGGCGAACTGAAATTGCAAGGCGAGGAGGAAGACGTTTCGGTGACATAGGTTTCCACCGACAGACATCCCGCGATCACGAATCGTCACGAATTCCCCCAGAAAATCATTGACAAGTTCTTAAGCGGTGTTACAGGTACCTGAAGCCCATTAACCTCCCGGAATAAACCTACCTAAAATAAATCCAATTGTCAATGAGATTACCAAAAATTAATGTGAGGCAAAAAGGCGGGATTCGAACGGGGAAAGCGTCTGGTACGGCCCCCCCTACTTCGATTTTGCGACCGTCCAGAGGTAATCCCGCAGGGCCTTGATCTGCTCCCGGGCGTCCCCGGCCAGAATTGTGGTGTCTGCGGCCTGCATATCGGGGAAAAAGTTCGGCATCCGGGTGTTTGGCTGGATGGAATCGGGGCGTGCGATCCAGTCAAGGATCCATTCCGGCTTGAGCCTTGTCTTGGCGAGCGCGAGGTTTGGCGCGAGGTCGGAGGGCGACTTCCCTTCGGGGATTTTCCCCGTGGTATGGCAACTGAGGCACTGGTAGTCCTCGAAGAGCTTCTTGCCGTTCACAAGGTATTTCGGCTCCAGCGGTATGTTTTGATATTCCCGCACCTCGAGCTCTTTCCTGTGCAGCGCAAGAAAATACCGCGTGATGGTGCCTATCTCGTCATCGGTGAGACTGAACGTCGGCATCCGGATCTTCAGCCACGGCCGGACGGGCGTCGGCCCGCTCAGGAATTCGTGGAGCCACGGCTCCTGGACCTTCGACCCTTCGGGGAGAAGGTAGGGGGGCGCAAAACCCTCGTCGTCGAGCGTTGCTCTGATCGCTCCTCCGACCTCCTCGATCTGGTGGCAGTTGATGCAGTTGTAGTACTGCGTCTGGCGGCGCCCGGCTTCGATGGCCTGCAGGTTCTTATCGAAGGGGCGCTGGAATGCCTCTTCCGGAACGTCCTTCGTCAATCCGCGCAGAAGCGTGCGGAGAACGATCTTCTCGCTGTCGGCAAACGCGAAGACCGGCATTTTGGAAACAATGCGTTCTGTCGCGTACATGCGGGAGTCGGTCAGCTTTCCGAAGATCCAGTCGTCCCAGGTGTGCGGAACTTTGGTGTCTCCGAAATCGATTTCATCCACCCGTTTCCGCCCGATGTTCGAGAGGGCCACGCTGACACGCCCTTCCTTTTCCATCCCCTTGATCGCATGGCAACCCGAGCAGCCGTACTCCCGGATCAGCTTGTCCCCGCGCTTGATCAGTTCGGGCGAATCGAGCGCGATCGCCTTGCGCTCGAATTGCCGGTCGTCTTTCAACGTCGAAAGATAGGCGACGATATCGCGCGCCTCCTGATCGGTCAGGCGAAGGTTCGGCATCCGGGTGGCGGGCCTGTACGCGCGCGGGTCTTTGATCCATTCAAAGATCCAATCCGGATCGAGCTTGCTCCCCGCCCGGCTCAGCTCCGGAGCCACGTCATAGGAGAATCCCCGGGCCTGGCGCATGCGCAGGTCGTCGGCGACGACGTGGCAGCCCTTGCATCCGACGGTTTCCACCAGTCCTTTCCCCCGCGAGGCGTCCCCCCCGGCGCTGATCCCCTTTCTCGGATGGAACGATCCGTCCGACCCGGTCTTCCAGAGGAATGCGGTGATCGCCGCCGCATCGTCGTCTGAAAACCTGAAGTTCGGCATCCGGGTGTGGGGATTATAATCCTTCGGATTGCGCACCCAGCGGAAAATCCAGTCGCTCTTGGCTTTGACATTCAGTTGGTTCAGTTCGGGTCCGATCTTCTGGAGATCGAGGAAGCCTTTGATTTCATGGCACCCGAAGCAACCCGATTCGGCGAGCATCTGCTTGGCCTTGTTCAACCGGTCGCCATACTTCACGTACGATTCGTCCGCGTGGCAGCTGTTGCACGAGGCGTAGACTTCCTTCCCCTTCAACAACGGCCATTCCCAGTACTTGTCGGCGTCGCCGTGCGCCGAACCCGCAGTGAGCGCGGCTCCCTGCCCGTGATGGCAGGAAGTGCATCCGGCAACCTCGGGATTGTGGATCTTCAATAACTCGGGGAGCGGATGCTTGGTGTACGGTTGCGGAGCGTCCCCCATGACTTCTTCCTTCCACCCCATGTGGCAGGTCTGGCACCGGTCGATGCGCGCCTTGGGGATTCCGAAGTTCGAACGGTCAAAACCATTCAGCATGACCTGCCGGATCAGGATGCTCGATCCCTTCGCCCGGTCTATCTTCGATTTGGCGAGGTCGATGGAAGTATAGAGCGTTTTGATCTTCGACTGGACGCCCTTGACGTCGTTCTTATAGCCGTTCACGATCCGCTGGAGGGAGTCATGCCGTGTGGTGAGCGCTTCCACCCGCGCGTTATAGGTCGCCATCAGGGCGGTGAGTTCCCGTACTTTGTCCCGGTACCCCTGGTCTTCCTGCCCCTCATGGATCGATTTTTTCCAAAAATAGTACGCCTCGTCCCCCCGGCTCTTCGCGAACGTGAAGTCCCGGTTGGCATCGAGGAGTTGCTCTTCAAGCCGGTTGATATCCGCCTGGAGGTTCTGGACCTCGGGGGAGCCGAGCTTCTTCTGGGCCTCCGACAGTTCGGAACTTGCCTGCACATACGACGCCGAATCGAATGCAGATTCCGCCTCTTTGAGCCGGTCCTGCCACCTCTGCTCGTCGAGCGTCAGATACTCCTCCTGTGTCACCTTCCAGGGGCGGCGCGTCGATACTTCGTCGAGGACCGACCACATCGTCCCGATGAAGAGCAGGGCAGAAAGGATAAAGTAGACCTGCGCGTAGTTGCGCGTCTCGATCGGAGTTTCCGCTCGCGCGGAAAAGTAGCTCAGCAATCCTTTCATGCGGCGGATCCGGCGGATGCGGTCAGATGTTGAACCAAGGGGTAACCAGGATGTATTTGATGTTAAACGCGATCCGGAGAATCATCTTGATCGGGAGGGCGGCCATCGTAAGGAACAGGAATGCCACGATATTGTAGCGCATGAATCCGAGCTTTTTCATCAGCTCCCCGTTCCGCTTCTTGAACCAGAAGATTCCGGCGAGCGAATAGTACCCGAGTATCAGGATCGCCCCGAACGCGATCGCGGCGGGGTTCAGGCTGTAATCGGCGTTCCGTGTGTGGATTCCGAAGACTTCGGAGAGATCGACATTGGTGAGAGCCACGACCCGGTGCGTGTCCCATTCCTGCCAGGGGAAAAAGAAATACCAGCCGGGGCCCCGCCAGAACGTGCCGAGCACGATCAGCGACACCCAGAGGATCAGGAACCCGACGCAAAACGTCAGGATGGAGAACTTCCTTTCCTTGTAGGTATAGTAGCCGTTTCCCTTCTCGTTCACGTCGATATAAGGGATCGCCATGAGGCCGACGATGATCAGGCTCGGCATCACCACTCCCGCGATCCAGGGGTCGAAGTAGACAAGCATTTCCTGCAGGCCCAGAAAATACCACGGCGCCTTCGAAGGGTTCGGCGTGAGCGTCGGATTGGCCGCTTCTTCGAGCGGAGCATCGATGAGGAAGGACCAGAACACGAGGATGACCATGATAAACAGCGCGGCGAGGAATTCCACACGGACGAGATTCGGCCAGACCTGGATCTTTTCGTTCAGGCGCGCCTCGTCGAGGAATCCCTGCCGGTCGTTTTTCAGGGCCTTCCGGAACGACCACCAGGTGTATCCGATGACCAGAAACAGCAGCCCGACGATCGGGATATTATCGGGCTTCCGGACGAGTTCCCAGACGTGGTTCATGCCGCTCCTCCGCCGGTCGGGGTTGTCATTCCTTCTCCTTGCCCGCGGGCCCCGAAATTCCCCCGTCCTTGCGGATCCTCCAGAAGTGGACCGCCATGAAGACAGAGGCGATCAACGGGAGGAAGATGCAGTGGCCCACGTAAAAGCGGAGCAAGGTCGGCGGGCCTACCTGCGTCCCGCCGAGGAGAACGAACCGGACATCATTATCGATCTTCATTCCCAGCTGCGGGCCGAAGGGCCCCTGGTGGCCGAGCAAGGGTGTGGCCCTGGCCATGTTCGTTCCGACCGTCACCGCCCAGATCGCGAGCTGGTCCCAGGGTAGAAGGTATCCGGTGAAACTGAGGAGGAGCGTCAGGACGAGCAGGAGAACTCCGACCACCCAGTTAAACTGCCGGGGAGGTTTGTAGGAGCCGGTGAGGAACACCCTGAACATGTGGAGCATGACCGTGATCACCATGGCGTGCGCGGCCCAGCGGTGCATGTTCCTGATCAGCGGGCCGAAGGCGACATCGTTCATCAGGTACTTCATATCCTCGTACGCATACTCCGCCGCCGGGCGGTAGTAGAACATCAGGATCACGCCGGTGATGGTGAGGACGATGAACAGGAGAAAGGTGATCCCCCCCATCCCCCATGTGAATCCGATATTGGTCGCATGCCGCGGGATTCTGACGGGATGAAGGTGGAGAAAGACATTGTCGACGATCTGGAGGGCGCGGTTCCGGTTGGTGTCCTGATAGTTGTGGCGGAAGATTGATTTCCAGACTTCCGTCTGCTGCAACTTTTCGCGTATTTTCAGCATGACCGTCCCATGGAAACCGTCATCAATCAGGTGTATTTCAGGAAGGCATCCGGCTTGACCCAATCGCCGTTTTCAAACAGAAACTTGATGTTCCGGTCGACCAGCATCTGCCCGTCGTCGGCGAGCACGATTTTCAGCCGTTCGAGGGGCCTGGGAGCAGGTCCCTCGAAGTTGATGCCGGTCCGGCGGAACCCGCTTCCGTGACACGGGCACTTGAACTTGTTCTCCGACTCGAGCCACCGCGGCGTGCAGCCGAGATGGGTGCAGATCGCGGAGAGGGCGTAAAATCCCTCGGACTCGCGGATGATCCAGACACGGTAATCATCCTTGTACTTCTCGCTCACTTCGCCCACGACGTAATCCTGCGGAAAACCGGCCTTGAAGGCGGAAGGTGGTTCGTACAGGATCCTGGGGAACATCATGCGGAGGGAGCCGATCGTGGAGGTGGCGAGAAAGACAAAAAAGGCGGCCCAGCCCGCGACAGAGAAAAAGTTGCGGCGGCTGATGCGCCAGATGCCGAGATCGATCTCCGGGGGTTTGTCCTGTTTCGGTTTCTTCACCGCCGCTGCCGGGGATGGCCGCGGGGCGGGGGTTGGCGCGCCGGAAGTGCCGGTTGAGCCCGCAGGGTTCTTGGGACTTATTTCTGAAGAAGGAACTTCGTTCCCGGCCTGAGGCCCGCTGGGAGTATCCATTACCCGATTGATGAGTGAGGGTAAAACCCGATTTCAACCGGGAAAAATATAGTGAAAAAAATACCTTTAGTCAAACAACGCGCAAATCCGGGCGTGCCTCACGTTCATCCTCTGTGTCATCCTGAGGGAGCGTAGCGACCGAAGGATCTCGTTTGTCCGACCATCGAGATCCTTCGCTTCGCTCAGGATGACAAATTGGGGCGTTACCTCAATTCTCTCCTGTTTGCTTCTCTCTCGGTGAAAGAGTATATTTCGCACAATTCTCCACCACCTTTCCCCCAGGCATGAGCGAATCACAGTGGATCGACTTTGGTGCTCTCCCCCATTCGGAGGGGGGCTTCTCTAAACTCTTCGGCGATTACGTTAACGAGTTCCCCAAGGTCCGGTCCTTCTTCGAAGCCGACTTTCACTTTATTCACAACTTTCCGAAGCACGCCGAACTTCTCGGGGGGCAGGCGAAACACCGGAGCGAGGTCGCGGATATTCTCCTCGATCAAAACCGGCAAATCGGTGCCAGCGAAAAAACCCTCGAAAACATAGGCCTCCTGAGGGATTCCAAAACATTTGCGATTGTCACGGGGCAACAGGTCGGCATCCTCGGAGGTCCCCTTTATACGGTCTACAAGACGATCACGGCCCTGCGGCTGGCGGAACAATTATCGGCAACGTTTTCCGATTATAAATTCGTCCCGGTCTTCTGGCTCGAGGGCGAGGACCATGATCTGGAAGAGGTCAATTCGGTATCGGTGTTGAACGGCGACCACTCACCGGTGGAGATCGATTACCCCGTCAAGGGAAAACCGGCGCAAAAGAACGCCGGGGCGGTCGGCGACATCGAATTCGACGGTTCGCTCGACCAATTCTTCGATCGACTCCAGAAGACCCTCCCGAACTCGGAATTCAAGGAACCCCTTTTTTCCATTCTGAAGCAGGCGTACGCGCCCGCCTCGACGTTCACCAGCGCGTTCGCACGGCTCATGAACGGGTTGTTCGAGGGTTCCGGCCTCGTGTTTATCTCCTCCAACGACCGCCGGCTGAAGCAGCTCCTGAAGCCCATTTTCCTGAAAGAGATCGAAGAGTATCCCAGAGTCTCGCAGCTGATCATCCAGAGAAGCGCGGAGCTGGAGGGGCGCTACCACGCCCAGATCAAGACAAAGGCGATGAACCTCTTCATGTTTTTCAAGGGGGGGAGGTATTTCATCGAGCCCCGCGAAAAAGAGTTCGGACTCCGGGGGATCCGGCAGTATTTTCAGCGGGATGAACTTCTGAACATCGTGAACCAGACACCCGAACTCCTCAGTCCCAATGTCGCGTTGCGCCCGATCTGTCAGGACACCCTCCTTCCCACCCTCGCCTACGTGGGGGGACCGGCAGAGATCGCCTATTTCGCGCAACTTAAAACCGTCTATGCGCATTTCGGCATGACCATGCCGATCATCTATCCGCGCGCGAGCGTCACGATTTACGAGCAAAAGTTCGAACGGATCCTGGAGAAGTACCAGCTGGAATTGCTTGAATTCTTCGGCGATTCGGAGCGCGTGACCAGGAAGGTCGTCGAACTGATCTCCGAGGTGAAAATTGAAGAGATGTTTGACGATGCCGTCAGGCGGTCGAACGAACTGATGGCGGAGATGAAGTACGGTTTGAACTATATCGATTCAACGCTCATGGGCCCCCTGGAAACGACCCGGTCGAAAACGGAGTCCCACCTCCTCCTTCTGAAGGAGAAGGTCGTGGAGGCGCAGGAACGCAAACACGAAATCGCCCTCCGGCAGGTGCGGAAAGTATCCCAGAGCATCACACCCAATGCGATGTTGCAGGAGCGCGTCCTGAACTTCACCTATTTCATGAACAAGTACGGCCCCGAGTTCATCAAGCGACTCACCTCTGATATCGAGATCGACCGCTTCAAGCACCAGGTCCTCAGCGTGTAGCCGCAGCCGGTAGCCGCAGCCTTTAGGCTGCGTCAAGGTTGCGCCCACCGATTCCCCGTTCAGAACACCGTCGCCACGCTCAACGTGAAGAACCATCCCTTCGGCTCTTTGAGACGATACGTCACATCGGCGCGGAAGAGATCGAGTATCCGGCTGATAGCCCCCGGCAGCGGCTTCCCTGTCGCGGCACCGGGAGGATCCTCCTGCTTCAGGGCTTGATCGCGGAGGGCTCCGGAACGGCCGCTGTTCGTCTCAGAAGCGAGACGCCATCCATCTCTGCAGGGATGGGGAATTGCATGATTTCGAGTATCGTGGGAGCGATATCGGCAAGCCTTCCCCCTTCCCGAAGTCCGCCGGGAACGGATCCCCCGATCAGGATCAACGGCACCCGGTTTGTGGTGTGTGCAGTGAAGGGATTTCCCTCCTGATCGGACATTTTGTCCGCGTTTCCATGGTCGGAGGTCACGATCGTGACATAATCGTTTAAGAGCGCGGCGGGGATCACTTTGCCGAGACAAGCGTCGACTACTTCGACCGCCTTGATCGTCGGCTCCATCTTCCCGGAATGCCCCACCATGTCGGTGTTGGCATAGTTCATGATGATGAACGGATAGCGTTCGCCGGCGATTGCCTCGACGGCTTTTTCGGTGATGCCGTACGCGCTCATCTCCGGCTTCTGGTCATACGTCGCCACGCCCCTGGCCGAAGGAATCATGATCCGGTCTTCGCCGGGAAAGGGGGTCTCACGGCCTCCGTTGAAGAAGAATGTGACGTGTGCGTATTTTTCCGTCTCGGCGAGGTGAAGCTGTTTCAATCCCGCCTCCGAGATAATCTCTCCGAGCGTATGGGTGAGGAAGGCGGGGGGAAAAGCGACAGGACATTTGAAATCGTCCTCATACTGCGTCATGGTAGCGAAGTAGAGGTCGAGCTTTTTGCGGGAAAACTTGTCGAATCCCTCTTCGATGAATGCCCTGGTAAGCTGGCGCGGGCGGTCGGTTCTGAAATTGAAGAAGATGGCGGAGTCACCGTCGCGGATCGGGCCCGCGGGGCTCCCCCCCTTTTCAAGAACGATCGGAAGGACGAATTCGTCGGCAAGACCCTGCCTGTATGACTCCCTTACCGCGGCCTCCGCATCCGGGGCGCGGCTGCCCAGCCCCTCCGTCATGGCCCGGTACGCTTTTTCCGTCCGGTCCCAGCGGTTATCCCGGTCCATCCCGTAATAGCGTCCCATGACGGTGGCGGTTTCACCGACTCCCAGCCCGGCCATCTTTTGCCGGAGCTCGGAGAGAAAGGCTGCTCCCGATTCGGGAGGGGTATCGCGGCCGTCCAGAATGGCGTGAACGAAGACCTGTTGGAGGCCCTGCCGGCGGGCGAGCTCGAGGAGGGCGTAGAGATGCGAGTTGTGGCTGTGGACGCCCCCGTCCGAAAGGAGGCCGATCAGGTGGAGCGCGGAGCCGCGGCGCTTCACATTCTCCATCGCGCCGAGAAAGGCCGGCTTCCCGAAGAAGTCGCCCATCCGGATCGAACGGTTAATCCGGGTGATCTCCTGATAGACGACCCGGCCCGCGCCGATATTCATGTGCCCTACCTCGGAGTTCCCCATCTGCCCCGCCGGGAGCCCCACGTCCTCGTTGGACGCGTTGATCGCAGTCCAGGGATAGCTCTTCAGGAGCGAATCGATGAACGGCTTCTTCGCCCGGGCGATCGCGTCAACCTCCGGATTCTCTCCGAGCCCGAACCCGTCGAGAATAATCAGCAGTACGTTGTGCGCCGGAGGCACATCAGCGCCGGTGATCCCGGTGGGGAGCGCCGCGGCGATCCCTTCCGCCGTCGCGCCGGTCACCACGCTCTCTCTTCCGTTCGGCGTCGCGCACCGCTTCCGCCTCGGCGTCATACCCCGGCATGAGCGCCTTCCGGCTGAGATTGTACCGGCCCTCCTCGTCCTTCTTGATCAGCATGACGTCCACCTCGTCCCCCTGGTTCAGAACGTCGGAGACCTTGTCGACCCGCTTCATGTCCATGTGGGAAATATGTACCAGCCCTTCCTTCCCCGGGAGGAACTCCACGAAGGCTCCGAAATCCATCAGGCGCGTCACCCTCCCGTGATAGGTCTTTCCGACCTCCGGGATCTCCGTGATCTTGTTGATGATGTCGAGGGCCTTCTTGCTCCCCTCCGCGGAGACCGACGCGATGACGATGGTTCCGTCGTCCTCGATGTTGATCTCTGCGCCGGTATCCTTCACGATCTGGCGGATCACTTTTCCGCCGGGACCGATGACGCTCCCGATCATGTCGACGGGTATCTTGATCGTGGTGAGCCGTGGCGCGTACTGGGAGAGGTCCGCGCGCGGTTCCGCGAGCGTCTGCGCCATGATTTCGAGAATATGGAGACGCCCCTCCCTCGCCTGGGCCAGGGCCTGTTGTATGATTTCGAACGAGATGCCCTGGATCTTGATGTCCATCTGGAACGCCGTGATCCCGTCGCGGGTCCCGGCCACCTTGAAGTCCATATCGCCCAGATGGTCCTCGTTGCCGAGAATGTCGCTCAGGATCGCGGTCCGGGGGCCTTCTTTGATCAGCCCCATGGCGATCCCCGCAACGGATTTCTTCAGGGGGACGCCGGCATCCAGAAGGGAGAGCGAACCGGCGCAGACGGTCGCCATCGAGGAAGACCCGTTCGATTCAAGGATGTCCGACACGATGCGGACCGTGTAGGGGAATTCATTTTCGGGAGGCAACATGTTCTTGATCGACCGCTCGGCCAGGTTCCCGTGCCCGATCTCGCGCCTGCCGGTAAACCCGATCCTTCCCACCTCGCCGACCGAGTAGGGAGGAAAATTGTAGTGGAGCATGAACCGTTTGGTCGTTTCCGGAAGGAGCCCGTCCAGGATTTGTTCGTCCGACTTGGTTCCGAGCGTGGTTGTGGCGAGGCTCTGCGTTTCACCGCGCGTGAAGAGCGCGGAGCCGTGAGTCCTGGGGAGAACGGAGACTTCGCCGGTGATCGGGCGGATATCCGTTACCCCCCTTCCGTCAAGCCTCTTTCCCGCGGAGAGGATCATATCGCGCATCTCCTCGTACTCGATATCGTGGAGGATATCCCCGATGAGGGATGCCTTGCTGTCCACGAAGGGGCCGGGGTTGCTCAGGAGAAGCTCCTTCTCCGGGTCGGTCAGCGTCAGGTTCATCGACGCAACGCTTTTCTTCAGTTGTTCGAGCGTCGAAAGGCGCATCTCCGCGTGGGCTTTGCTCCGCTCCTCCTTCATCAGGGGCTTTTGGCAGAGCTGTTTGATCCCATCGCGGGCAAGTTTCGCCACGCTCTCGTACAGTTCTTTCTTGAGAGGGTGCTGCACGACGTCCCGTTTCGGCTTCCCGACCTCCTGCCGGAGCGCGGTCTGAAGCTCGCAGATCTGCTGGATGTGCCCGTGGGCGAAACGCAACGCCTCGAGCATGTCGTGTTCCGAGATTTCCTTCGCTTCCCCTTCGACCATGACGATCGAGGTCTTGGTGCCGGCGACGATCACATCCAGGTCGCTGTTCACCAGCTGCGGGAAGGTCGGATTGATGACAAACGCTCCGTCGATCCTCCCGACCCGAACTTCGGCCACCGGGCCGTCGAACGGAATGTCCGAGATCATGAGCGCGGCCGACGCCCCGGCTGCCCCGAGTATGTCGGCGTCGTTCTCCAAGTCCGACGAGAGCACGGTGAGCATGATCTGCGTCTCGCACTTGAAGTCCTCGGGGAACATGGGGCGCAGGGGCCTGTCGATCAGCCTGGAGGAGAGGATTTCCTTTTCGGACGGACGGGCCTCCCGCTTGAAAAACCCTCCGGGGATCTTACCTGCCGCGGCGGTGCGTTCCCGGTATTCGACCTGCAGCGGGAAATAATCGAGCCCCGGCTTCGGTTCCTTGTTCGCGACGACCGTGGCGAGGACCATCGAATCGCCGTAGCGCACCATCACGGACCCGTCAGCCTGCTTGGCCAGCCTGCCCGTTTCGAGAGAGAGGGTTCGTCCCCCGATCTCAAGTTCCTTTTTCGTTACCATTGACTTACTTTCGTTGAGTTGAAACAAATTCTGCTTAGCGCAGAGGTGTTGTTACTTGCGCAGATCCAGCTCCTGGATGATCTTGCGGTATCGGTCCACGTTCTTGCGTTGGAGGTATTCGAGGAGCCTGCGGCGCTTGCCGACCATCTTCAAGAGCCCCATCCGGGAATGGTTGTCCTTGACATTCCGCCCGAAATGCCCCGAGAGATCGTTAATCCGGGTCGTCAGAAGCGCGACCTGCACCTCCGGCGAGCCGGAGTCGGTGGGCGACTTTCCGTATTTCCTGATGATTTCCTGCGATTGTTCTTTTGTTAACGGCATACGCTGTCTCCTTGATCAAGATGAGTGAAGTTGGTGCGCGGCGATCTGCTTCAGGCACGCATCCCGGTCCGCAGTCAGTTGCCGGACCAGCTCGTCGGCCGACGCAAATTTCTTTTCGCCCCGCAATCGATTCATAAAAAGTATGTTGAGTTTCCTGTCATAAAGGTCCCCGCTCCGCTCGAACAGGTGCACCTCGATCGTCCGCTTCCGGTCGGTCTGAAACGTCGGCCTGAAGCCGATGTTCGACATCCCGTACGCCTGCTCGCCGTCGAGATCGCCGGAGACGAAATAGACTCCGTTCGCCGGAATGAGCTTCTGCTCATTGTCGGGGCGGATGTTGGCGGTCGGAAACCCGATCGCCGCTCCGCGTCCGTCCCCTCGTACGACGGTCCCTGCGAGCGCGTAGGGCCTTCCCAGGCAGGCCGCGGCGCGTTCAACGTCCCCTTCGAGCAGAAGTTCGCGGATCCGGGAGCTGCTGACGATGCGCCCCTCGATCGACACGGGGTCCACCACCCGGACGCTGAAGCCGAATTCGGTCCCCATGTCGCGCAGTTCCCGCAGGCCCGCCTCGCGGTCTCTTCCGAACATGTGATCGTATCCGATCACGATCTCCCGCACCCCCAGCCCGTTGATCAGGTACCGGAGGCAGAACTCCCGGGACGACTGGCGCGAGAACTCATATGTGAACTCGAGCACAAGGCAGGCGTCGATACCGAGGCGCCCTATCTGATCCAGACGCTCCTCGAGAGTCGAGAGCTGGCCCGGATCCCCGCGCCCCACGACCGTCCTCGGATGCGGGTGAAAGGTGACGACGACGCTCCGCCCTCCGGATGCGGCCGCGCGCGCGGTCAACTCTCCCAGGATGGCGCGATGCCCCGCGTGAACCCCGTCGAACGTCCCGACCGTGACGACAGAATGTTTTACCGCCGGGAGTTCCCCGAGCGAGCGGGCGACGATCATCGTTTCAGGCCCTATTCCTCCGGCTCCTTGCGGATTTGCTTGATGAGAGTCTCGATCCGCTCGACGCGGTCGAGGGTCTCATCCACGAAAAATTGCACCGAGGGCGTGAACTTCAATCTCATGTGCGACCCGATGAACGAACGGATCTCGCTCTTATGGTCCTCAAGCATCTTCATGGTGCGGGCCTTCACCTCGGGACTGCCCATCACGCTGACATAGATCTTCGCGATCTTGAGGTCGGGGGTCATGTGCACCTCCGTCACGGTGAGGAACCCGTAGGACGGGTCGCGGTATTCCCGCGTAAAATACATCCCCACTTCTTCCTTGATCAGCGAGGCGACGCGTTCCGTCCGCAACGACATAAGCGCGGCCTAAGCGAGTTTTCTCAGGGTTTCGACGATCTTGTAGGCTTCGATGATGTCGCCGACCTTGATGTCGTTGAAGTTCTCCAGGCCGATTCCGCACTCGAATCCCGCCTCGACTTCCCGGACGTCGTCCTTGAAACGTCTCAGGGAGGCGATGGCCCCGTCGTAAACCACGATCCCGTCCCGGATCAAGCGTACTTTGTTTCCCCTGGTGATCTTCCCCTCCTGAACGTAGGATCCGCCGATCGCACCCAGCTTCGGGACCTTGAAGACCTCGCGAATTTCGATCGTGGCGGTGACTTCTTCGTTCTTGCTCGGGGCAAGGAGGCCTTCAAGCGCCTTCTTGACGTCTTCGATGGCGTCGTAAATAATATTATAGAGCCGGATATCGACGTTTTCCTGCTCCGCCAGCCGGCGGGCGTTCATATTGGGCCGGACGTGGAATCCGATGATGACGGCGCCCGATGCAGCCGCCAGAAGCACGTCGGATTCGGAAATCGTGCCGACCGCGTGATGGATCACGTTGACACGCACCTCTTCGTGGCTGATTTTCATGAGGGAGTCCGCGAGGGCGCCGACCGAGCCGTCCACGTCTCCCTTGACGATCATGTTCAACTCCTTGATCTGTCCGTCCTGGATCTTTTTCGAGATATCGTCGAGCGTCACGCTGCGGACGAGACGGAAGTCCTGCTCCCGCTTCAACGTCTGCCGGCGGGTGCTGATCTCGCGGGCCTCGCGCTCGCTTTCGACGGCCGCGAAACCATCCCCGGCCTGCGGAACCCCGTCGAACCCGAGAACCTGGACGGGCGTCGAGGGCTTGGCCGCCTCGATGCGCCTGCCGCGCTCGTCGCTCATCGCCCGGACTTTTCCGCTCTGGATTCCGGCGACGAACGAATCGCCGATCTTCAACATCCCTTTCTGCACGAGAACGGTCGTGACGATCCCCTTTCCCTTGTCGACTTGCGCCTCGATCACCACGCCCCTGGCGGCCGCCGAGGGATTGGCCTTCAGATCGAGCACATCCGCTTCGAGGAGGATCTTCTCCAGCAGCAGGTCCACATTCTTTCCGGTACGCGCCGAGAGGTCCACGCACTGGTATTTGCCCCCCCACTCCTCGACCAGCACGTTGTGCTCGGAGAGCTGCTGCCGGATCCGCTCCGGGTTGGCATCCGGCTTGTCGACCTTGTTCACCGCGATGATGATCGGGACGTTTGCCGCCTGGGCGTGACTGATCGCTTCGATCGTTTGCGGCATGACGTTGTCGTCGGCGGCCACGACAAGCACGACGATATCGGTCAACTGCGCGCCGCGCGCTCGCATCGCCGTGAAGGCCTCGTGACCGGGGGTATCGAGAAACGTGATGCTCTTTTTTCCGTCCACCTGCACCATATACGCGCCGATGTGCTGGGTGATCCCGCCTGCCTCGCCCGCGACGACGTTGCTGCGCCGGATGTAATCGAGCAGCGACGTCTTGCCGTGGTCGACGTGGCCCATGATGGTGACGACGGGGGGCCGGGTCTCGAGCTGGGATTCTTCGTCGGGGGTTTCGGGGACGATATCTTCGGTGATCTCCGAGAAGAACCGCACCTCGTACCCGAACTCGTCGGCCACGAGCGTGATCGTATCCTTGTCCAGGCGCTGGTTGATGGAGACCATGAGGCCGAGTGCGATGCACTTTTTGATGACGTCGGCCGCGTTCACCCCCATCAGGTTCGCGAGCTCATTGACGGAGACGAACTCCGTGACCCGGAGGATCGATTGCTCCTTCTGTTTTTCTTCGAGCCGTTGCTGTTCCTCCATCGCGCGCTTCTCCTTCCGCTTCCGCTTGAACGTGGCGCGCTGCACCACGACGCTCGCCTCGTCCATCTCGGCAAGCGTGCGCTTGATGGCCTCCTCGACCTCGACTTTATTGACCTCCTGGTACCGGAGCTTCTTTTTCTTCTTGGCCTTCCGGAGCAGCTCGTCGGTCTCTTCGGGAACGGGGGCGGGCGCGGCGACCCTGATCCGTTTCTTTTTCTTTTTCTTTTTCTTCTGCTCTTCCTCCGATGCGGCGGCGCGGCTGGCCTCGGTGGAGGCGGTCCCCTCGTGAATCGCGGTCGTGCGATTGACCTCGTCCAGATCGAGCATCCCCTTGATTTTGAGCCCCATCTTGGGCGTGCGGCGGGCGAGAATCTCCGATCCTTTTTTCTCCTTGACGGGGGGCTCTGCGGCGGGGGGGTGCGCGCCTGCGACGGGCTCCGCGACCGGCTCCTCCGCAAGAGGCGGCGCGGCGGTTTTCGCTTCCACCCCCGGTGCTTCGGCGGCGGCCTCGACGGGATGGGGGGTCTTTTCGACCGGCGCCGTCTTCACGGGCGGTTGGGCCTGTTCGGCTTCCTCGGCTTTTGCCTTCTTCGCGATCTTCGGCTTGGGGCTTTCCGCCTCCGGAGGCGCGGCTTTTGCCTCCGCCTTTTTCCGGGTTTCGCGGATCGTCTGGATCTTCCGCTGGTGCTTCTCCGCGACCTCGCGATCTTTCTTGAAATGGGACAGGATGTCGTGCATCATCGCGTCATCCACCGCCGTCATGTGGCTCTTGACGGTGTGTCCCTTCCGGGTGAGGTATTCGATCAACGTCTCGTGCGAGATGTTGATCTCTTTGGCGATTTGATAAATCTTCTTATGTGACTGTGTTTTTTCCACCATGCGCTGGTCTATGCGTCAGTCTCCTTGTCGTCGGTTTTTCCCCCGGGAGTCTCACCCGTGCCCGGTTCCTCCACGTTGGTCTCTTCCGCCCGGGGCTCACCGGGGACTTCCTCGTCTTCCTCGGCCTCGTCCGCCTCCTCCTCGGGGGCCTTGCTTCCGTTCTTGTTACCGGCCGCCCCGGCCGGCGGCGCAGGCAGCACAGCCGGCTGCCCGTCCTCCTCCTCCTCGATGTCCGCCTCCTCGAGCTCGCGCTGCATCATCGCCTTGATCGACTGAACCTTCTCCTCGGTCAGCCCTTCGATCTCCATCAGATCCCCCGCGCTGGCATCGATCACTTTCCGGGCGGTGTCGTACCCTTCGTCCACCAACCGTTCGTAGAGCGGTTCCCCAAGTTCTTCACGGAATTCGCCGAGGTCCATGTCATACTCTTCCTCGACACCCTCCTTCACAAGATTGATCTCAAATCCGGTCAGCTTCGACGCGAGCCGGACGTTCTGTCCGTTCCGCCCGATCGCGAGGGAAACCTGGTCCTTGTCGACAAGGACGGTCGCGGTCTTTGCGGCCTCATCGACCTCGACGTTCTTGAGCTTGGCCGGGGAGAGAGCGCGCTGGATGAAGACGGCGGGTTTGGAGGAGTAGTTGATGACGTCGATATTCTCGTTGTTCAGCTCGCGGACGATCGCGTGAATGCGGACGCCCTTCATTCCGACGCACGCGCCGACCGCGTCGATCCGGTCGTCGTGCGATTCCACCGCCACCTTCGAGCGTTCTCCCGCTTCGCGCGCGACCGCCTTGATTTCGATGATACCGTCATAGATTTCGGGGATCTCGATCTCAAACAGCTTCGCAAGGAATTTGGGGTCGGAGCGCGAGATGATGACGAGCGGGCTGGAGGCGTTTTTCCGGACCTCTTTCACGATCGCCCTCAGCGTCTCCCCCTTCCTGTACCGTTCCCGTGCGATCTGCTCGCTCTTGGGGAGAATGAGCTCGTTCCGGTTGTGAATAATCAGGATCTCCCCCTTGCGAATCTGGTAGATCTCTCCGACGATGATTTCCCCCACCGTCGTGCTGTATTCGTTGTAAATAATCTCCTTCTCGATCTCCTTGATCCGCTGGTTCAGGTTCTGCTTGGCGCTGATCACAAGCCTTCGGCCGAAGCTCTGGAGGTCGATGACCTCCACAAAATCGTCCCCGACGTTGAGCGGTTCGTCCGACTTTTTCCGGACGGTCTCGAGGTCGATTTGCGTGCTCGGGTCGGTGACCTGCTCCACGATCTGCTTCTCGAGATAGATCTCGATATCTCCCTTGTCCATGTTCACCACGACGTCGAAGCGGGCTTCCTGGCCGTATTTCTTCCGCACCATCATCGAAAAGACGTCTTCGATGATGCCTGCCAGCATATCCTTGTCCATCCGCTTTTCCCGGACCATCTGGGAAAACGATTCAACGATCTCTACATTCATTTCAACCCCATTTTGATAATCAGTGTGAACCTCATCGCGCCCTTACCAGGCGGAATCGACTCTGGCCTCGGCGATCTCGTCGAACCGGATCGTCCGCCGATCCTCCTCCGTGACCCCGAGAAGGATGGATTCCGCGGAGGCTTCGAGGAGCGTGCCCCGGAGCGTTTCCGCCGACGTACCTTTCCTCACTTTTACGCTCATGTTCCGGCCGACATGTTTCGGATATTGCCGGGGAAATTTCAGAGGACGCTCGATGCCGGGCGATGAGACGACGAGATCGTAACGCCCCTGAAACAGGTCGCTGGCGTCAAGAGCACGGGCAAGCTCCTTGCTGATCTTCTGGCAAAGTCCCGTGGTCACGCCTTCATCGGTATCGATGAAGACTTCAGCCAACGATCCGCCGCGCTCACCGCGAACCGAGACGTCGATCACGTACGCGTTCTGTCCCTCCACGAACGGGCGGACAAATTCTTCGAAACGGCCAGCGATCGACACGTCGCACTTCTCAAAATTCGAGGAAAAACCGGCATTCTGACCCCATCAACAAAAAAAGTCCCAGAGGCGGGACTTTCAAGCGAGGCGGAAAATAATATAACACTCCTCTCCTTCAATTGCAAGTCGCCGCTTCGGCCCTTAGGGGGACTGTGAGGGACCGGTAGCCGCAAGCTTTAGCTTGCGGGATTCAAAAAGCCCGCAGCCTAAAGGCTGCGGCTACCGACGTGGAAAGACCGGAGCACGATCCGACGATGCTCAGGTCAGGAGCGTCGGGCCCAGAATCGCCACATCGGCGCCTTCGAATTTCATCACCGCTTTCCGGAAACGGTCGCCGACCGTCATCGGCTCCGCTGTGCGGGGATGGAGCCAGACATGAATCGCTACATTTTCCGAGACGAGCCGGTTCGACGCGGAATCCTCGATGATCCCTTCAAATCCGAAGCTGGTGTTCCGGATGAAGGAGACCCTGGTCCGGACCGTGAGCAAGTCGTCAAACCGCGCCGAAGCCTTGTAATCGATCTCGTTCCGGACGAGCACTACCCTCGAATCCTGCCGGATGGAATTGAGGTCAAGCTCCATACCGATGTGTTTAAGGTATTCGACACGTCCGACCTCGAAGTACTGAAGATACACCGCGTTATGCACGATCCCCTGCCAATCCACTTCATAGTTCCTGACCCGGACTTGAGTGGCGTGTTTGAACTTCAGTCTATCGATCGGCATGGAGACCCCGGTCCTTTTATTGTTGAAAAAGAGATTGGATTATCCCTGCCGCCCGGCGTACCTCTTCCAGGGAGACGTCCAAATGGGTGACAGCCCTGACGGCGGTGGGCCCTTCGGAGGTCAGGAGCACTCCTTTTGCGGCCATCAAGCTTAACACTTCCGCCTGGGACTTTCCCGAAGCCCCCGTCTCCGCAATCACCATGTTCGTCTGGACCTCCTCCATATTCACACGGAAGGCCTTCAGCCCGCTCAGATGCTCCGCAAGGAGCTTCGCCTTGGCATGATCCTCTTTCAGCCTCTCGACGTTGTGGTCGAGGGCGTACGCCGCCGCGGCCGCAAGCACTCCCACCTGACGCATGCCTCCGCCGAAGATTTTCCGGTACTTTCTCGCCCGCTCGATGAAGGGGGCGTCGCCGATGACGATCGATCCGATCGGGGCGCCGAGCCCTTTCGAAAAGCAAACAGAGAGAGAATCGACGCATGCGGCATATTCTCCGGGGGCGGTGCCGGAAGCGACGCATGCGTTCCAGAGCCGGGCGCCGTCGAGGTGAAGCTTGATCTTCTCTTCCAGCGCGAATTCCCGGATTCTCCGGATCTCCGCGAGGGGGACGACCGACCCGGCTGACCGGCCGTGCGTGTTTTCCAGGCAGATCAGCGAGGTGTGGGGCATGTAGTAAGCCCGGGGACGCACGGCGCGCTGGAGTTGCTCTGTCGTGAAGACTCCGCGCCTCCCCTGGAGGGTGTTCAGCTGCACGCCGGAGAGGAGCGACGGCCCCGCGGTCTCGTAGATGAAGACGTGGGACTCCCGGTCGACGATGACTTCATCGCCGGGGTTCGTATGGGCCTTGATGCAGATCTCGTTCCCCATCGTCCCGGTCGGCACGAAGAGCGCAGCCTCCTTTCCAAAGAGCGAGGCAACCCGCTCCTGGAGGGCGTTCACGGTCGGGTCCTCGCCGAAGACATCGTCGCCAAGCTTTGCGTTCATCATCGCTTCCAGCATGGAAGCGGATGGCCGCGTGACGGTATCGCTTCTGAGATCGATTTGATTCATCCCTGTTTCCTCCGAAAAGCCGTGTAAAATCTTTCCCCGAATCCAGCCGCCAGATAAAACAGACTGAGGAAGAGGCACATCTGCCCGAACCAGTCTCCCATGCGTGAATACAAGGTGAGCGAGCGGCGGGAGGCGATATCCCCGGACAAGGTTCGCTTCGTAAACATCTCCGTGGGCTGATGCAGATGGCCGGCCGGGTCGATAAAACAGGAGACTCCCCCGTTGGCGCACTGAACGACCCACCGCCGGTTTTCGACAGCCCTCAGCACCGCGATTTGCGCATGCTGGTACGCCCCCGATGTGTTCCCCCACCAGCTGTCGTTGGTGATAACAGTCAGGAATTCCGCGCCGTTCCGCACAAAACTGGCCACGAAGCCGGGATAAATCGACTCATAGCAGATAAAATTTGAGAAGGAAATGGCACGGGCAGAATCACCCCTCCCCTTTGCTCCGCCCAGGCGGAAGAGAGTCTTTTCCTTCCCGATCCCCCACCCTCCGAGCCCGAAATTCCATTGCATGGCGTTCAGAAAACTGAGGGCCTCCGAAAAAGGAACCCGTTCCGCGAACGGAACGAGAAGCATCTTCGCGTACTTTTGGATCTCCTCATCCCCCGGCTTCAGAAGCATCGAGCTGTTATAATTGTCGTACCGGCGCCCGTCCACCGACGACTTGCTGCTTGCGGGGATCCGGCTTCCCTCCCCGTAGTAGGTGATATCGGGTATTCCCGCCAGGAGCGGTATCCCGAGACTGTCCACCTGGCGCCTGATCAGTTCCAGGTACCCGCGGTTGCGGGGGTCGAGCACATAGAACGGGACCGCGGTCTCCGGCCAGAGAATCAGCGCGGGCCTCTCCTTTCCCACCTCGTCCGTCAGCTCCCGTAACACCCCGAGCTGCTCTTCAGGGCGCTCCTGCCATTTCTCGAACGGGTCGATGTTCGGCTGCACGATTCCTATCCGGATCGGCTCGCCCGGGAACCCCTCGCCGGAGTTGAGTAAAACGGTCCCGTAGACGACGGGAAGAAGATAGACGAGAGCAAGAGCCGCGAGGAGAATCAGCGCCCGGGCCGACCTGAGCTTCAAGCGTCCCGACCGGAACCCCGAGAGGATCGAATAGACAATCACACTCAGCAGAACGAGCCAGAAAGAGATTCCGTAGACGCCGGTGAGGGAGGAAATTTGAATTGCCGGAAGGTTTTCCGTCTGCGTGTTCCCGAGCGTGAGCCAGGGGAATGAAATATCGGCAAGCGAATGAAGGTATTCGAACGCAACCCACAGGAACGGCATGAGCCAGAGGGAGAGTGCCGGCCCGAATCTCTTCCTGAGGAAGAGCAACGCCGCGACCGGGATGAAAAAGAAGAACGGATGGGCAAGGATCAGCGATCCCCCCGCTGCCATCAGGTAGGGATCCCGGGCGTGCGTGAATCCCCCCGTCCAGTAAAGGGTGATCAGATTGAAGACAAAAAAGGCGAGGTAACAACGCCGGAGCGCCTTCCCGTACTCCGCGACCTGTTCCAGGGAGAAAAACAACGGGACCAGCGCGACGGCCGCGAGCGCTCCCAGGTGAAGCGGCGGAAAAGAGACTCCCAGGAGGATCCCTGAGAGGAGCGCAAGAGTGAATTCGCGCCTGCCGGAACCCGGTTCATTACTCATGCGCGTCGCCGGCCGGGCCGGAGAGCGAAAGAGGAGGATACCGGCGTTCCAACGCCCGCCAGCAGTAGATGACGACAAGGGCGCAGGCGGAGCCGATAAGCCCGCCCCCCGCCACGTCCGAAGGATAATGCACTCCCACACTGACACGTGAAAACCCGATCACTACGGCGTACGAGTAAAAGGCCCACGACCACCTGCCATAAAAGTGGGAGAGATACGTAGCCGCCGCGAAGCTGTTCACGGCGTGGGACGAAGGAAAGGAAAAGCCGCTGCCGCAGGGAACAAGCTCGCGGATATCCTGAAGGATCTCCACTCCGTTTACGGTATGGCACGGCCGCGGCCGCTGAACGATATTTTTTATCACCGAGCTGCTGAGCTGGTCGCTCAGCGTGATCAGGGGGATGAGCAGGAGCGCAACGACCCTTCCCCTTTTCCCTCCCTTCCAGAACAGGAGGAGCCAGAGCAATGCGAACAGGGTAATCCCGTACCATTTCTGATTCAGATCGGTCAGGAACGGCATCGAGAGGTCGAAGACCGGATTTGCAATCGTTTGATTGCAAAAGGTGAAGAGCGCTTTGTCTATGGAGTAGAGAAAATCTACCAATGGGGGGAGGGTCAGGGGCCCGGAGCGGACTTTTTGTCAAGGATCGATGCCACCGCGTACGCCGCCGCGCCGTCGCCGGTCCCCATGAAGCCCAGCTCTTCGTTTGTCGTCGCCTTGACCGAAACCTGATCGATCTTCACCCCGAGTGCCTGCGAAACATTTTCCCTCATCCGTTTGATATAGGGGCTGATCTTGGGTTGCTGGAGTATGACGGTTGCGTCGATGTTGACGATCTCGTAGCTGTTCGATCGAATCAACTCAACGACGTGTTTGAGGAGGACAAGGCTCGAGACATCTTTGAAGCGCGGGTCTGTATCGGGAAAATGTTTGCCGATATCCCCCAGTGCGGCGGCGCCCAGGAGGGCGTCGGCGAAGGCGTGGCAGAGGACGTCCGCGTCGGAATGGCCGAGGAGTCCTTTGATAAACGGGATCTCGACGCCTCCCAGCACCAGCTTGCGGTTGACCACCATGCGGTGGATATCATACCCAAAACCAAAACGCATCAAGTCTGACTAAGAAATGGCCTGATTGAGCCTGTTATCGGATCTCAAATCTCCGGAATTGATGTTCTGGTTTTTTCCAGTCCACCTTCACATGTGTGACGTCAGCTGCGCGAGGTCCGACGGTCACCTCCTTGATGAGTTCCTCGATGAGCGACCGGTCGCCCTCCACCTCAATTTCCACTTCGCCGTTGAAGAGATTCCGGACATACCCCTCGAGGCCCGAGCGGAGGGCGCTGCGATGAACAAAAAATCGAAACCCCACGCCCTGCACCATTCCCTGGACGATGATATGGGCCCCGACGATCATGCTTTCCCGAACAGCATTGTGAACATACGAGGAAATCGGGTGAAAGTCAAACAACCTGGCGCGCACCCGCAACCGTTTTGTTCAACAGGGGAATCTCGTCGGAGAATTCCGAGAGAAGGAGGCCCGCGATGATCATCCCGCCCCCGAACAGGCCCGCGAGGCCGATGAGTTCCCCCCTGACCAGGTAGGCGAAGAACGCCGCGATCACCGGTTCCATGGCGAAAATGACCGCAGCGCGCGTGGGTGTTGTGTCCCCCTGGTAGCGGGTCTGCACCCACATCGCCAATACCGTTGCGAAGAGCGTGAGATAGAGAAGCGAAAGCACGTAGGCGCCTGTAAACACGACCCGGATCTCTTCGAACGGGAATGCGAACGCCAGCCCGGCCAGCCCGCAGAAGAGGAACTGGACGAAGGTCAACTGCACCTTGTCGGGTTCATCGGAGGCCACGTCGAGGTAGACGATATAGCATGCGAAAAAGAACGCGCAGGCAAGGGTCAGGGCGTCGCCGGCGGTAAATGCCGACCCCGAAGGCGACGTCAGCAGATAGAGTCCGAGGCCGGCGAAGATGACCCCGAAGATATTCCCGAGCTTCAGGGCCTTCCTTCCCGCCCTGGTGAAGCGTTGCACGATGAAATGGACGAGGGGGGTCAGGACGGTGAGCATCCCGGTGAAGAATGCGGATTTGGAAGCGGTCGTGTATTGTATTCCCACCGTCTGCGTCGCAAACCCGGCAAAGAGGAAGAAACCAAGAATGCTCCCCCGCCTGAGCGCACGGGCGGGAATCTTCAGGAGCCGCCGGGGAAAAATAAGAAAGAGGGTGACCGAGGCGAGGAGGAACCTGAGCGCGGTGTAGAAAAGCGGTGAGTTGGGTCCGACGATCGACTTGGTGACGACAAACGTGCTCCCCCAGATGAGCGTGACCGAGAGGAGCAGTAGCTCAGCGCGGCGTTGGGGCCCCAAGCGCCGTCACGCCTTCCCATACATCGCCTGTCTCGTAGTCGTGAAAAAGCCTGCCCCAGTGAGTGTTCTTCTTCCATTGCTCGAACGTTTTCCGGTCTTTGAGGGGCCAGCGGTAGTAATCGTGGTAGGCTTCCGATCCGAGGATGAAGACATTCACCAGCGGAGTGTGAAAAAAGAGCTTCTGAAATTTCGCGAGCGGGCCGAACCACATCAGATCGCCGATGCGGCTCGCTCCATTATCGCCCACCGAGAATCCCCACGATTCGTTTGAGATATCGGAGCCGGCGATCTCGATGTCCCTCACATCCCCCACCCCGAGGCCGTCCTGGTGGGCGAGATTGATGTACTCGATGCTCAGAGGGTCGAAGCCCATCATTTTCGCGGAGACGGCGTCGATCGCCACCTGGTCGGAGCTTGCCAGGATGTAATCCTTCACGACCGGATACATCGTCCGGGGCCCCGGGCCGTTCCCGGCCGTTGTGCCGTCCATCATCGCAAAGATTCCGGTGTGGAGTTCCTTCTGGATCGCGAGCAGGTCGACGAGCGTCTTGTGGATCCAGCTGTGCGTGTAATGCCGTTTCGTGTTCAGAAGCCCGCCGAAGGCGTTCTTCATCGCGCCGGTCGTGGTCGTGTAAATGTGGCACTTGACCGTGGGGAGGTGAACGATGTTCTTTCCCTGGAAATACTCGGGGATGGTGATCCCGTCGGGATAAATCTTGTCGAGGACATGCATCCTGGCTTTCGGAGTGTATTCGACCCACCGGATGTCGCTCTCCCTGAAATTATAGAGGACCGGGATGTCGTACCGGCGGAAGATGGGGACATAATTATTCAGATCCTCCCCCTTGAACGCATTGGTCACGACCGTCTTATTCTGCACGCAGACGAGGTCGCTGAAGCCCGAGTTTCTCAGGGAAAGGATGGTCCCCTCCATCTGCCAGGGCGTGGTATTGGCCGCGGGAAAGGGAAAATGCCAGGAAATATTGTCTTTGAGGATCGTCGGCACCCCGTGCGCCAGCGCCTTCCCGACGCCGGCGAGGTCCATCAGGCGCTGGATGTCCTCCAGAACGGTCTCCGGGCGCGTCTTAAGGACTGCGACTTTCGATTTCGGCAAGGGGTTATCTCCCGTAAATGATGATCGTAGCGGTGATAATCCACAACGTGATATTGATCAGAAGCGGCAAATCCGTCAAGGCGAGCTTGGTCGGGTTCCCACCCGCTTCTTTCTTATGAACAAGGTATAAATAGCGAAAAATTCCGTAAAGTACAAAAGGAACTGTATAGAAAATATGGTTGGTCCCGAATTTTCGCACGGTTTCGTCGGAAATCGTATAGAGCGCGTACGACATGACGGTCGACGCCGTCACGATCCCGATCATCTGGTCGAGGAAATAGGGGCTGTAATGGGCGAGCACGGAACGGTGTGTCTCCGCTTGCGACTCCAGAATCGTCAACTCGTGCCTTCTCTTGCTGAAGCCCAGGAAGAGAGAGAGGAGCATCGTGCAGATGATCAGCCACTCGGATGTAGGCACTCCGATCAGGACGGCCCCCGCGATCACCCGAAGGACAAACCCGGCCGAGATGGTCATCACATCAAGAATGACGATGTTCTTGAGCTTGACCGAGTATGCGGCATTGATGAGCAGGTAGAGCAGGAGAATAAGGGCGAACTGAGGTCGGAGGAGGTACGCTCCGGCGACCCCCGCGACCCCCAGGAAGAAGGACGCCCCGAGCGCCGGTCCCACCCCAAGCCTGCCCGACGGGAGAGGCCGCTGGGATTTTACCGGATGGAGCTTGTCGTTTTCGAGATCGCAGACATCGTTGAAGAGGTAGACCCCGCTGCTGGAGAGACAGAAGAGAAAGAACCCGGCGACGGTCGGAAGGAAGTCACGCAGGACAAACAGGTTGCCTGAAAAAATGAGAGCCGCAAAGAGAAAAAGATTCTTGATCCACTGCTGCGGCCTCATCGAGGCGATCATGTAGCGGATTTGCTTCTGCAATCGCTAAAATACCGCCGGTTCTTCGTAAACTCCGAACACTTCCGCAAGCGCGTTGCACATTTCGCCCAGCGTCACATACGCCCTCGTGCAGGCGATCAGGGGCGGGATCAGGTTCGATCCGTCCTCGGCCGCGCGGCGAAGCGCGTCGAGGGTCTCGAGCACGCTCTGGTCGCTGCGTCCGGCGCGCACCTCCGCAATCCGCTTGCGTTGCTTCACCTCCACTTCGGGAGAAATCAGGAGGAGCGGTATCTGGACCTGTTCGTTTTCCTGGACGTATTCGTTCACGCCCACGATGATCTTCTCCTTGCGGTCCAGCTCCTGCTGATACCGGTAGGCAGCCCCGGCGATCTCGCGCTGGAAAAACCCCTCTTCGATGCCCGCGATCACGCCGCCCAGCGAGTCGATTCGTTCGAAGTAGGCCTCCGCCCCTTTCTCCATTTTGTCGGTGAGCGCCTCCACGAAGTAGCTCCCTGCGAGCGGATCCGCCGTGTTTGCGACGCCGGTTTCGTATGCGATGATCTGCTGGGTGCGGAGGGCGATCGTCACGGCCTTTTCGGAGGGAAGCGCGAGCGTTTCATCCATCGAGTTGGTGTGGAGAGACTGGGTACCGCCAAGCACACCGGCGAGCGCCTGGAAGGCAGTGCGGACAATATTGTTTTCCGGCTGTTGGGCAGTGAGAGTACATCCCGCGGTCTGCGTGTGGAACCGGAGCATCCAGGATCGTGGGTTTTTCGCCCCGTATTTATGGCGCATGTGGCGGGCGTAAATTCTGCGCGCCGCCCTGTATTTTGCTATCTCCTCGAAGAAATCGAGGTGAGAGTTGAAAAAGAACGAGAGTCTCGGCGCGAAATCATCGACGTCGAGCCCCTTCGCGATGCAGGCTTCGACGTAGGCAAACCCGTCCGCGAGCGTAAACGCAAGTTCCTGGATCGCGGTCGACCCTGCTTCACGGATGTGGTACCCGCTGACCGAGATGGGGTTCCACTGCCGCATCTCCCGAGTACAGTATTCGATCATGTCCGTGATGATGCGCATCGAAGGACTCGGAGGATAAATCCACTCCTTTTGGGCGATGTATTCCTTCAAAATATCGGCCTGAATCGTCCCGCGCAGAAGAGACGGCGAGGCTCCCTGGTTCTCCGCGACCGCGACGTAAAACGCGAGCAGCATTGCGGCCGGGGCATTGATCGTCATGGAGGTGGAGACGTCCGACAGCCGTATTCCCTTGAACAGCGCCTCCATATCAGCCAGAGAACTGATCGAAACCCCGCATATTCCCACCTCTCCTTCCGAGAGGGGGTCATCAGCGTCGCGTCCCATCAGCGTCGGCAGATCGAAGGCGACGGAGAGGCCGGTCTGGCCATGTGCGAGGAGGTAGTGATAGCGTTCGTTCGTGTCCTCCGGCGTCCCGAACCCCGCGAACTGGCGCATCGTCCAGAGTTTTCCACGGTACATGTCGCGGTGAATGCCACGGGTATACGGGAATTCGCCGGGAAATCCGATGTCTGAAAGGTAGTTGATGTGCGCGATATCGTCGGGCGTATAAAGAAGCTCGATCGGCTCTCCCGAGACGGTAGTGAACTTCGTCGGCTGGGATTTATCGGTTTTCATGCCGGAAGATAGCAATTCCCCTCTACTTTTCAAAACCTTTACAATATTCTGTATATTGGCTCCGGCTATGAAAAGAGCGTACCATGGCAGGAAGAAGGAGCAACCGCCTCCAACCGGACGAAGCCGAAACTTCGCTTTGATCTCGGCGGTGATTCTCCTTGCCGCCTCCGCCTATTACTTTTTCCTCCGCAAGGGTCCCTCCGCTGTAACCGGGGACGCACCGGTCACTGCCCACGAACCGGGGGTGGTCAAGGCGGAGCCTCTCTGGATCCAGCGCGCTTACAAGGTCGACGCCCTCTTTCATGCCGTCTATACCCCGTGCTGGGAAGGCGCCTACGGGGCGATCGGCGACGCCTACCTCTTCGCAGCAACCAAAGACTCCACCCTCCTGAAGTTTCACGTCGCGGATCACGACCTGAGAAAGATGTGTGAAGGGACCTGGGTGGACGACCGGGCATGGGTGTGTCTCGCAGAGCTCATCTGGTGGAACTTCACCGGCCGTACAAACCGGGCCCTTGTCGAAGATGCGAGGAAGCGCTACACGGAGGCGCGCCGTGAGGGGCGGATGTCGAACCATGAGGGCTTCTGGAGCTGGTATAATTGGCCGCCGGAGGCTCGCGACCGGGGGCAGATCTTCACCAACAGCAACATGAATCAGATGGTCTCCGTCGCGTGCTGGTTGTACGAGGCGAGCGGGGAAAGGACCTTCCTCGAAGACGCCCTGCTCGTCTGGAACGGAGACGGGAATCTTCCGGGGATTGAGAAGGCCCTGTATAAGGGGGACGGGAGATGGGAAGGCAAGCCGGGCCTGGCGGCTTTCGGCAAGCAGCTCCCCTGGGAAGGGGCGGAATATTGCTCGATCGGGTCGTGCCTTTACAGGGAAACCAAGGATCCCAGGTACAAGAACATCGCGATCGCGACGGCGGAGTGGATCACCAATCCGGCGAACGGCTGGGTCGATCCGGAGAATTTCTTTCAGATCCGGATGGACGGGAACGGAGCGTTCGTGAATTATTTGCTTGACGCGTACGCCCTCGACACCGTTAAACTACAGGACATCCTGCACAAGGTGGGATTGATGCTCGAGCATGTCTGGACGAACCACAATGGTGCGGCACAGGTGGTGCTACACCGGACTCCGGACGACGGCATTCGGAACGGCTGGAATCCCTACGGAGGCGAAGACGGATACGGGGTGGACGAGGTGGGAACAGTCCATGCGCAGGGCGAAGCGGCGCGTGCGTTCGGAATCTTCGCGTATTACGTGAACCAGAAACATTGAGAGCCGTTGCCCCGGCGCTGCCGGTTCAGCTCATTTCAAGCATGCGGCGGATCGGCGCGTAGGCGCGCCTGATGAGGTCGTCACTGAGAACGATTTCCGGCGAGCGGTCCCTCATACAAAGGTAGAGCTTCTCCATCGTGTTGAGTTTCATGTAGGGGCAGAGGTTGCAGGCGCAACTCTCTTCGGGGGGAGCAGGGATGAAGATCTTATCGGGGCACGATTTTTCCATCTGGTGAATGATTCCTGCCTCGGTCGCGATGATGAACTCGCGGTCAGAGCTCTGCTGGACATACCGGAGCAATGCGCTTGTTGAGCCCACGAATTCCGCACGGTTGAGTATCGCCTCATCGCATTCGGGGTGCGCAATGAGCGTGGCGTTCGGATATTGCCTGTCGAGTTGCAGGAGTTTCCGCTCGCTGAAGGTTTCATGGACAATGCACGTCCCCTGCCAGATCACCATCTGTCTTCCTGTTTTCTTGACGAGGTACCTCCCCAGATTCCGGTCGGGCGCGAAGAGAATCGGCCGGTTCTCCGGAATCTGCCGGATGATCTTCTCCGCATTGCTCGAGGTGCAAATGATGTCGCTGAGGGCCTTGACCTCCGCGCTGCAATTGATATAGCTGATTGCAACATGGCCCGGGTGCCGCTCCCGGAATTCCTTGAACAAGGGGGCCGGGCACCCTTCTGCGAGAGAGCACCCCGCTTTCAGATCGGGCAGGAGCACCTGTTTGGAGGGGCTCAGGATTTTCGCCGTCTCAGCCATGAAATGAACCCCGGCAAAAACGATGGTCTCCGCATCCGTCGATGCCGCCCGGCGGGAGAGGTCAAGGCTGTCCCCTACAAAATCGGCCAGGTCCTGGATCTCGGAATCCTGGTAATAGTGCGCGAGGATCACTGCATGCAGGTCCTGCTTGAGCCGGAGGATCTCCTCCTCCAGATTTACAGGGAATCCTGCAGGAAGTTCGGCATTTTGAAGCAAATTCGCAGGGGCCGTATCGATCGTTTGATTCTCCATTCATTCTAACATACTGAAGATCGGAGAGAGAATCAAAGTCTTGTTGTCATCCTGAGCGTAGCGAAGGATCTCCGTACAATCGCAACCCGAACTGCGAGATCCTTCGGTCGCTCCGCTCCCTCAGGATGACAACGTAGGGGAGATCGGCTGGATTCGGAAGGGAGATTCAGGCCGGGGGTTTGCCGGACTCTTCGGAGGGGGGCTTGGGTGTGATGTCCTCAAAATCGGCATCCTGGACGTTGTCGAAGGGCGGGATAACGATGTTGTCCCGGCCGGTGGCTTCTTCGCCGGAGCCGGCATTCTGTTTCCAGTTCAAGAAGAGCCTCGCGATCTTCACGACCATGAAGAGCAGAATCAGCCAGACTGCAATTCGAAGCACTTTCAGGGCCCCCCTACCGTTTCAAGATGGCCGGATTGTAATATTCCACAGGCGCCTTATCGGGCCGGAAGATCTCGCGCATGAGGTCCTCCAGCTCGTGGTCGTTCCGGACGAAGTCGATCTGGGATGCGTTGATGATCAAAAGCGGCGCGGCTTTGTACCGGAAGAAAAAGTAGTTATACGCCTCGTTCAGCTCGCGGATATAGTCCTCCGACATATTTTTCTCGTAGGCCCTCCCCCTCAAACGGATGTTTGCCATCAACCGCTCCACGTTGCACTGGATATAGACCACCAGGTTCGGAACGGGGACCGTGTGTTCGATGGTTCCCATGACGGTCTCATAGAGCTTGAGTTCGTCGTCCTCCAGGTTCAGGTATGCAAAAATCTTGTCTTTCTCGAAGATATAATCGGTGATGAGAAACCGGTGGAACAGGTCGGCCTGTGCCAGTTGCTGCTGCTGTTTGTACCGGCTGAGGAGGAAGAAGAGCTGGGTCTGAAACGCGTAGCGCTCCTGGGCCTGGTAAAACTTCGGGAGGAACGGATTCTCTTCGAACTGCTCCAGGACAAGCCTGGCGGACAGGCGTTCCGAAAGAAGGTTTGCAAGGCTGGTCTTCCCCGCGCCGATCACGCCCTCTATGGCGATATGACGGATCTCCGTCTGCGCGATCAATTCTTCAAGGGAGGGTTTCACGGGGGAGTTCAGGAGCCGACGTGGATCGAATCGACGGCGAATTCGGTCCGCACCACCCGGCTGCGATCGCGGCACGTCCGGAGCAGCGCTGCGATTGTTTGATTGCGGGTGGGGTGCACGACGAACGGTGCAAGCTCCTTGAAGGGTTCCAGGACAAAACGCCGGTGTTCAAGCTGGGGATGCGGTACGGAGAGCTTTTCGTCCGAATACGAGATCCCGTCGTAGAGGAGAATATCGATGTCGATCTCCCGGTCCATCATGTGTGACCCGGGCCTTCGCCCCAACTTCCGCTCGATCGCCTTCAGCGGGGGGAACAGCTCCGGGGGCCGAAGGGCCGTCTCCACCTCGATCACCATGTTCAGGAACTGATGCTCCGAAACCATCCCGAGGGGCTCGGTTTCGTAGATGGAGGAGGACGCCTTGACGGGCGCCAGGTCGTTAATCTCCCGGATCGCCCGGTTTAAAAACCCGATCCTGTTTCCGAGATTCGACCCTAAACCAAGAAATACTCGATACATCTTTTATGACCGGGTTTCTGAAACTTCCACCTCGACATAGTCGACGACGCCTTTGACCGGCGGATGGGGTTTGCGGACTCTTACCTGCACGGAATCGACGGATTGAAACTCGCGCAGGATGCCCCCCGTGATGCTCTTCGCGAGCGATTCAAGGAGATAATATTTTTTGCGGGTCACCGTTTCCTGTATGAAGGTGTACACGGCTTCGTAATCGACCGTGCGCTTCAGGTTGTCCTGCTCCGCCGCCGAGGAGAGGTCGCTCCTCAGTTCAACGTCGACCTCGAACTTCCCTCCGAGATTCTGTTCGTCGCTCGCAACGCCGTGGTAGGCGTAGAACGAAGCGTTATGGATTCGGATGAAGTAGTTGGGATGCATACCGGCGCCGGAAAAACTGTGCAAATATATGGGTTTCCGGCCTGAGAGTCAAGACGCGAAACGAGTCTTGAGCAGTGTGTGTCACGTTTTTTCAATCTTCGCCCAGGTGTCGCGGAGCGTGACCGTGCGGTTAAACACCGGGCGGTCCTTGGTGGAATCATCATCGACGCAAAAATATCCAAGCCGTTCGAATTGAAACCGTTCACCGGCCGCCGCAGCCGCCAGGGCTCCCTCCAGCTTGCAACCCGCAAGCTCATCAAGCGACCGGGGGTTGAGACAAGCCTCCCAATCGTCGCCGCCGGCTTGCTCGACCTTCAGGAGGCGATCGTAGAGCCTCACCGTGGCATCGATCGCGTGCCGGGCGGAGACCCAGTGTATCGTCCCTTTCACCTTCCGCTGGCTGCTGGGAGAGCCGCTTTTCGTATCCGGATCGTACGTGCAGTGGAGCTCGGTCACCTCCCCCGTCGCATCGTCCTTCACGACCCCGACGCACCGGATGATGTAGGCATACCGCAGCCGGACCTCGGTCCCGGGCGCAAGACGAAAGTATTTCGGGGGCGGCGTTTCCCGGAAATCGTCCCGTTCGATGTAGAGAACCCTGGAGAACGGGACCTTCCTGACTCCCATGCCCGGATCCTCGGGGTTGTTCACCGCCTCGAGCTCCTCGACCTGCTCTTCCGGATAATTATCGATCACGACCTTGAGCGGGCGGAGGACTCCCAGGACCCGCCGGGCCCTTCTGTTCAAATCTTCGCGCAGGCAATCTTCGAGCGTCGAGACGTCGATCATCGTTTCCCGTTTGGAGACGCCGATCCGGTCGGCAAACTCGCGGATCGATTCCGGTGTGAACCCCCGCCTCCGAAGCCCGGCGATCGTCGGCATGCGAGGGTCGTCCCAACCGGTCACATGCCCCTTCTCGACAAGCTCCAGCAGCCTGCGCTTGCTCATGACGGTGTATGTCAGGTTGAGCCGGGCGAACTCGATCTGACGCGAGTGGAAGATTCCCAGCTCGTTCAGGAACCAATCGTAGAGCGGGCGGTGGTCCTCGAACTCGAGCGTGCAGATGGAGTGGGTAATTTGTTCGATCGAATCGGACTGCCCGTGCGCCCAGTCGTAGGTCGGATAGATGCACCAGGCATCTCCCGTCCGGTGATGCCTCGAACGCAGGATCCGGTACATCACGGGGTCGCGCATGTTGAGGTTTGGATGCGCCATGTCGATCCTTGCGCGGAGGGTGCGCGCTCCGTCCGGGAACTCGCCCTTTCGCATGCGCTGAAAGAGGTCCAGGTTCTCCTCGACACTCCGGTTCCGGTACGGGCTCTCCGTGCCGGCTTCCGTCAGCGTGCCGCGGTAACGCCGCAGCTCGTCCGCATTCAGGTCGCAGACGAACGCCTTTCCTTTCGAGATCAGGCGGAGAGCAAACTCATAAATCTGTTCAAAGTAATCCGAAGCATAGTACTCCCGTTCACCCCAGTCGAACCCGAGCCAGCGGACGTTTTCTTTGATTGAATCGACATACTCCACGTCTTCCTTCGCGGGATTGGTATCGTCGAAGCGGAGGTTGCAGAGCCCCCCGAACTGCCGCGCCAGCCCGAAGTTGATGCAAATCGACTTCGCGTGCCCGATATGAAGGTACCCGTTCGGCTCGGGAGGAAAGCGCATCTGGATCCTGCCGGCGAACTTACTCGTGCGGAGGTCATCCTCGATGATTTCCTGGATAAAGTTGTTCGATTTCTGGGTTTCAGCGGCGCCGGAAACTTGTTCTCCATTCATGGTGCGATTGTCCCGTTCGTGATCCGTTCTACCGCTCTCTTGATTCTGCCGATGCTCTCATCCTTTCCAAGGATGTCCACAATTTCAAACACACCCGGGCCCCCTCCCACCCCGGAGACGGCCAACCGGAGAGCATGGATGAGATCTCCATCGGGCACGTGACGAGAGGCCGCGACCTTGCGGAGCGCCGATTCAAATTCCGCGGCACCCGGATTGTCGAGGTGCGAAAACTCACCGGCAAGCGCTTCCAGGGCGGCCGGAGTTTCTCCCGTCCATCGTTTCTTCATGGCGGTCTCATCGTATGATTGCGGAGCACGGAAGAAATAGGGGCTCTTGTCGATGAAATCCCGGACAAAGATGATCCTCTCGCGCATCGCCCGGATGACGTTCAGAAGATATCCGTCTCCGAATTCCTTCTCCCACGGCCCCGACCGGGCGAGGAGATCCTTCAGCAACGCAAGAATATCCTGATCGCTCATCCGGCGCAAATGCTGGGCGTTGAGCCAGTCAAGCTTCTCGACGTTAAAGATGGCCCCCGATTTCCCGACCCGGTCGATGGAGAATTCCCTGACGAGGTCATCGAGAGAAAACAACTCCCGTTCGTCACCCGGATTCCACCCCAGGAGGGCGACAAAGTTCACGAGGGCCGCGGGCAGGTACCCCTTCTCGCGGTAATCCTCGACGGCAACGTCACCTTGCCGCTTGCTCAATTTGGATCTGTCCGCATTCAGAAGGAGCGGGAGGTGCGCAAATTCCGGTTTCTCCCATCCGAAAAACTGATAGAGGAGCACATGTTTCGGAGTGCTGGAGAGCCACTCCTCTCCCCTGATCACATGCGTGATCTGCATGAGATGATCGTCCACCACGTTGGCAAGGTGATAGGTCGGGTATCCGTCCGATTTCAGCAAAACCTGGTCGTCAACTTTCTCGCCGGCGAACTCCACTTCCCCCCGGATCATGTCATGAAAACTGATCGTCACACCATCCGGGACCCGCATCCGGATCACGAAGGGAAGGCCCTGAGCGATGTTCGATTGAATAACGGATTTGTCCAGAGAAAGGCAGCGCCGGTCATACTTTGGAGGCAACTTCAACCGATCCTGTTCCTTGCGCATTTCCTCCAGACGGTCATGGGTGCAGAAACACCGGTAGGCGTCGCCTTTGTTGAGCAGGCGGTTGACATGATCCCGGTACAGGTCAAGCCGTTCAGATTGAATATATGGTCCGAACGGACCCCCCTTCTCCGGGCCTTCGTCGTAGGCGAGACCTGTCCATGCGAGCGTTCGGATGAGACTTTCGACCGCCCCCTCCACGTAGCGCGCCCGGTCGGTGTCCTCGATCCGGAGAACGAAGACTCCCCCCTGCCTTCGCGCGAAGAGGAAATTATAGAGCGCCGTCCGGAGGCCGCCGACGTGGAGGAACCCGGTGGGGCTCGGCGCAAACCGAACACGGACGGGCCTGGCGCTATTCATTCATGCATTCAATCATTCAGGGCAATAAAAAATCCCCGGTATCGGGGATGCTATACCTTTCGTGGGAAGGAGTAGTGCGCGCTGATGAACTTCGAGCGGAGAGGGAGAGATTTGAACTCTCGGTACAGGTTTACCCCATACGACGGTTTAGCAAACCGTTGGTTTCAGCCACTCACCCACCTCTCCAGGTAGATTCCGGCGGAAAAACTGAACTTTCCGGACTCAATATAAGTGATTTTCAACAGAGCCGCAAGACGGAAGCCACGCGACCTGAAGGTCGCGCCTACCGACGATTCCAGATATTCGCGCGGCTACCGCCGCTCAAACTCAAGTACCGGCCGGTAGATGGAAACTTGTCCGGTCCAGTGGGGCCGTTTGTTCGGTGTCAGGGAGACGGCAAGCGAGTCGTATTGCCACTCGGCGAAGAGGGTGTCGAGGCCTTCGGGTGCGGGAACGTACCCGTACTTCCCGCGGACCTCTTTATCGAATGCGGAAAATTCCACGTCGAGCATTTCAAGATATTCGACGCGGATGGAGCGCAGCGAGTCGTGCCGAAATCTGCATAACAGCCGTTCCACTCCCCGGAATCCCCCCCGCCGCTCCTCCCGGCCCGGGATCCAGCTGCAGATCTCGGCCTCGGGCGAGTTTTTCACGCAGTGAGCATCGGGAAGCAGGAGGCGGATTTCTTGCGGAGTCTGGGAGAAACGGATACCGGAGACATTCACCGCGTCCGGGCTCAACGGGCGGTCGCCGGAGCCGCCGGAACCGTGACGTCCGCACCCGCAAACGATCAGGAGCGCGAACGGAATCCAGTGCCGCACCGCGGACAACAACCTACCGGCCCGCCTTTTGCCTCGCGTCCTTGAACTTCTGAAGTTGTTTCCAGTACTCGTCATTGGCGGGTTCCTTGGCCAGAAGCTCCGTCTCGATGGCGATGGCCTCATCGTAGTGTCCCAGGCGGTAATGGCATTCCGCCATGGTGGCAAGCATTTCCCTGCGGCCGGGCGCGAGCGTTGCCGCGCGCTTGGCCAGCTGGAGAGCGCACTCCTTGTCGATATCGTACGTCGAAAGATTCCAGGCCGCCCTGTTCAGGAGATCGGGGTCGTCGGGATGGGCCCGGAGCTGTCTGTTGTACTCCTCGGCCACGCGCAACATCTCCTCCCTGGCGGCCGAATAGTTCTTGTCCTTGTTGAATTGCTCGATGGCGCGCAACCGATCCTCGATGAGCACGGGGCCGGAGGGAAGCGAAGGCGGAGCGGTTGCGCTCCGCGAGTACATTCTCTCCAACTGCCCGATCGGAAGAGGGTCGTCGTCGACACGAAGGTCGATCATTCTGTCGGTCAGGCCGCGATAGCCGCCCCTGGTTCTTACCACAAGAAGCGCAGCAGAGCGGCTGCCTCCCGCCATTCCTCCCGCCGCCTCTCCGGCCTTCAGCGCCAGAATCATTCTTGCTGCAAGCTCTCCCGGCGCGGTTTCAAAGACCCTGGCCGCAGCCCTGAGAACACCTTCGCCGGTGAGGCCGTTTCCCAGAATAACATAGCCCCTTCCCGTCAGGCTTCCCGCATAGCCCCGGCAGCCGCTGCCGGTGAAAGCAAATGATCCGCCATGCGCGTCGACGATCGCGAGCTGTCGTACATCGGGTGTGCTGTCTTCCTGGATCAATCCCTCCACCGCCTGGCGCGCCCCGAGAGCGCGGGAGAGCATGCCAAGCGCCATGGTACCGAACTCCGGGTTCGCAACCGACTGCGTGACGATCGCGCCGACATTCGCGCGCGCGTACGGAGCAATTCCCCCCGCCCCGGTAAACGAAGATTCGAGCGCGATTCCGATGTCGCCGGTGGCCGAGTCCCAGGCGGCAATGGAACAGCCCTCAATGGGAGCGTCTCCCGGTCTTCCGGAGGAAGCGGGCTGGGCAAAGAGGCAACCGCAACAGAGAGTCAGGAGAAGTGCGATCCGGGTCCGGTTCATCGGTCTCCGCCGGCGATCAGTTGCAGGAAGTCTGGATGGAGAGCCTGAAGCGCCGGACAAGCTTGTTGCCGGTGTCGGCGATGTAGAGGGTGCAATCGTTCGAAAACGCGACCCCCATCGGAGAATTGAGTCCCGGGAATTGGCCCGACGAGGTCACAGTCTGCCCGAACGACTCGGCCCGGAATTGTCCCTTCTGGTTGAATTTCAGGACGCTGTCGAGCTTGGAATCGACGATGAAAATTTCCCGCCGTTTCTTGTCGTAAGCGACTGCGGACGCGTTCTGATACATGTAGGGACGGATGAAATCGGTCGAGCGTTGCGCTCCGTTGGCGGGGTCGTATCTCGGGAGCCAACCCTGGAAATCGATCGTGTTTGTAAACGTCATCCAGATGGCTCCGAAGACCACACCATCGGTGGATTGGGTGAGTATGAAGTCGCTCGACGCGGGGAACACCATGATGCCCGTGACATAACGGATATCGGTGATCGCCGTCCCGCCGGAAGGCCGGGTGACCAGATCTCCGAGCGGTGTGATGAGCGTGTCGCCGCGGTTAAAGCGGAGGATGCGCGTGTCGGGATCGACAAAACTCGTGTTGTCGGGTCCCGTCCGGGCGACCAGGTACGCATTTCCGGGGAGAATTCCGATTCCGGGATAGCGCCTGTGGGGCCGACCCGGTTCCTGAAGAACGACCCGGCGATGGGCGTTGGGGAGGTCATGATCCGCAAAATAGGAGGTGTCCCTCCTCACCCGGGTGATCGTCGTGTCCCCCAGCGGACCGATCACGGTGTCGATTCTTGAGATGTATGTCGTATCGAACCGGACGAGGAATATCCTGTAGATGGCTCCGATGGTATCGATTCCGTTGGGGGCGATGGTCTCTGCGCCGACATAGAGGTCCAGCTTTGAGTTCTGAACGAGCGATATCGGATGCATGATCGAATGATCCCGCTTCAGGACCGTGCCGCCTGCATCCAGCATCACTATTTCATTCTTGTCGTAGTCCGCGACATAGATGAGCTGGTCGTTCCCCACGATAATCGCACGGGGACTTTCGAACCCTCCCCAGGGAGGGTAGATTTCCACGTACGACGTATCGCCGACGGGTGTCGTCCTGTGCTGCTGCTTCGCCAGCTCGAGCAAAGGGCCGATCGAGAAACGTTGATCGCACCCCGACAAGAGCGCCAGGGCGAACGCGAGGCCGAACAAGAGATGGACGGTGACGGATTTCATGGCCTAGAAGGAAAAACCGACTGAGACACGGTGAACTCCTCCAAGAGTGTTATAGTTGGCAAACGCATAATCGACGTTGACCCGGTTTGCAGACACCATGGTTGCGATTCCCAGGCCGAACGTCACGTCGTTCGAGCTCGAATTGTCCCTGCCGAACAGGGGTTCGCCGATCGTGCGCTTCACGCCCGTCCGCAACCAGAGCCATTGTTCCCATTGGTACTCGATCCCTAGATGCACGTTTTCGGCATTGTCGTTCGGATGATTCAGCTCCAGGGACGTGGTGACGTGGGAGTTCTCCGTCTGGAGGGCCTCCATGGCAAACCCGATCTTGAACTGCGTCGGCGGAGAGAATGACTGGAACGAGCTGACCTTCTCCCCGCTGTACTCCGTCACCTCTCCGCTCGGCGCCACATCGGCGCCGAAATTCGAGACCACAACCGCAAACCGGGAGGAGCCGATGCCGGTCCAGTAGTAGGTGCCGAGATCTGCGACGATTCCCCGCATCTTCAGAATATCGAGCGTCTCCTGGACATACCGGACGGTGAGGCCGAAGCTGAACTGATCGGTCATCTTTTTTGCGTAGGTCAGGCCCAGGGCAACGTCGCCGTACGAAAAATAGTCGCCCGTTCCGAAGGGCTGGGTCTCCGTCGTGACCGGCATGTCCGCCGTGTGGAGCGATATGACCGAAAACCCGAGCGCGTCGCTTCCCGAAAGGTGGTACGCGCCGGCAAAAAACTCGTGCTTCAGGTCGACCACATACCACGTGTGCGCGGCGATCGCCTGGTTCCCCTCGAACTGTGTCAGCCCCGCGGGGTTCCAGTACATCGCCGAAGCGTCATTCGCAATCGCCACAAAAGTTTCCCCCAGGGCGGTGCCCCTCGCGCCAGCGCCGATCTTCAGGAACTGAAAGGCCGAGATGCCTGCCCGTTGTCCGCCGAGATTGGGAATCAGCTGGGCCCGCGTGAGCTCCTGTGCCGAGAGGACCAGGGCCGCGATGAAGAGCGTTCGAATGTAAGTTCTACCGTTCAAAATTCGTCTGTCGTTAGAATGAAAACGCAAGGCCAAGGCGGTACGTCCGAGGGTTCAGGTAACGCGCCGGATTGTACGGGAACGGAGAGACCGGAGGCGTCAGGTCGGGATAGAGGGGATCGTTGACCTGCGGCGACGGGTACTGGGTCGGGTCGCCGTACTCGTACGCCTTTCCCGTAACCGGATTGATGATTTCGGAATTTTTCCGGTCGAGCAGATTCTGGACCTCCAGCGAGAAGGTAAGTTTCCCCACTCCGATGTCGAAATACTTTTCGAGGTTGAAGTCGATGTAGAACCAGGGCGCCGCCACCTGCGCATACGGGTTCTTGTAATCGGGAATGTACTCGGGACGCCCCGTTGACGCATCGTACCCGAAGAGAATCTGGCGGGTGTAGCGCTTCCCCGATTCGTAGAAGAGGCGGACAAAGGCGTTATAATCATCGAGGAATCCCCTGCCGAATCCGAACAGGGGGGAGTTCTTCCGGGAGGTGAAGTTCAGGTTGACGCCGAACTGGAGCGGCCGGTCGAACACAGCCGGAACCTCCCTGATATTTTCTTCGAGTCCCTGCTGGAGGTTGAAGAGCGCATCGTCTGCCTGCGAGCTCTTTCCCGTCGCGATCGAATACGAACCGGACGCCGTGCCCCTGAACCAGCTTCCGATCCTGGTCTTGTACTCCACTTCCACGCCGCGGATGCGGCTGTAGTCCAGATTCACGTAGGTGGTATAGGATCCGCCCGAGAAGCGGGACGATTGCACCTGGACGGTCCGGGCCGTGATGTAATCGAAAATATCCTTGTAGTACGCCGTGACCGTCAGGACGTCGCTTCCGCTTAACTGGTTGCGCAATCCGAGCTCGTAGGAAACCGTCGTTTCCGGGTTCAGGTCGGGGTTCCCGATCGTTTGAAACGATGAGGTTGCGCTCGTCGCCGCGAGCTTGGCATACACGAATTGCGGCCGGGGAAGCTTTGAAAAGTGGCCGTACGAAAAGAAGAGAGTCTGGTTATCCGACACCGGGTGGGAAATTCCGAGGCGGGGACTCAGCCGGCCCTTCCAGCGGCGCCCGAAGAGGTCGAAGGTGTCGTCGAGATAGGCGGTCCGTATCGCGTCCGAGATATTCGTCTGGGACGACGGAAGCCCGACGGTTTCGTCCACAAATTTCCCCGGGAACCAGTAATCGAACCGGAGGCCGAAGTTAATGATCATCCCCTTCAGGGAGAGGTTGTCCTGCGCGTAGAAGGCGCCCAACGCGGGATTCACCGTATAAATATCGTTATTCAAGCCGAGCGGCTTGAACCAGGGGTCCACGATATCGACCATCTGGATATTCTGGAAGCGCAGCTCGGCGCCCCCTTTGAATTTGTGCTTCTCCGTAAAATTGTTGGTGAGATCCCCCTTCCACGTGTATTCGACGAGGGAATGGTCCCTCCAGCGTGCGGCGTTTCCGATATCGTAAAAGCCGTCGCCCGGGATCACGCCGATCGTATCCCGATTCTGATTGTAATACGCGATCGGGAGCGTCACGATGTCCTTCGGTTCGCGGTACTGGTCGAAGTAGAGGCCGTTGGCGTCCCCGCGCACGTGCGCACTGTAACGGCTGAAGCGCAGCTCATAGAATGTCTTGGGGCTCAACGTGTGCGTCAGGGTGAAGGAATGCTGTATATTCCGTTGCGTGAAGGTGTTGGCGCTGTCGAGGATATTCTGGAACTCATACTGATAGCCGGGCAGCGGCTCGATGTGCTCCAGGGTCGCCTGGAACGTCTTCGAATCCTGGTCGATCGAGATAGATGTCGAATAGCTGTAGGCGAGCTTCAACGTCGAAACGGGTTTCCACGTCATCTTTGCGAGCCACGACCAGTTGTTGCTCCCCCGCGGCATCAGGAACGTGTTGCCGGGAAAGAGGGACGACCGGAGCTGGTTCGGGACGGCCACACGGTAGCCCGTCGGCTTTCCGTTTTCCAGCGTTTGCGTCCAGCGCAGGTAGCCGTCGGTGAGATTCGTATAGAAATTCCCGAAGAAACTGACGCTCCCGGGCACCTTCACGCCGAGCGCCGGGAGGATGGTCGTCGTCAGGGGCTCCGGGCCGCTGAGGCTCAGCTCGTAAATGTCCGTGTTTGAGTTCGAAAGGGAATTCCGGTTAAACCCGAAATGATCGCGTTTGTACCCCAGGGACCCCGTGTAATTCTGCGTCCCCTCCTTGGTGGTGATGTTCACGATCCCGGATGTGGCCTGCCCGTACTCCGCGTTGTATCCCCCGGTGATCACTTCGACTTCCTGGATCGACCCGGGGCTGAGCTGCAATCCGAAACCGGTGCCGCCGAGGGGATCCTGGACGGAAACGCCGTCGAGCAGGTACGCGTTCTCATAAGTCCTCCCGCCGCGGATGTGAATCTCGTTGTCCGCCTGCACGACTCCGGCCTGCATCGAGACGATATCCTGGACGCTTTGCACCGCCGAGGCCTTGATATCCTCGCTCTTGATCGAGCGGGATGTCTGCGTTTCTTCGAGGTTGAAGAGCGGTTTCTCTCCGATAATGACAACCTCCTGCCCGATGCTGAGCACCGTTTCTTCCATCTTGATTTCGAGGTTGATCTTTCCGCCACCCTCGACCTTTACATCCGTATATTCCACCGTCTTATACCCGAGGAGTGAGGCGTCAACGGTGTAGGATCCGGGACCGATGTTCGCGATGGCGAATTTTCCCTCGAGGTCGCTCACCGCGCCGTAGTAGGTCCCTTTCACGGAGATGTTCACGCTCGCCAGGGCCTCTCCCCCCTTCTGGTCGACGACCCTGCCGGTGATTGAGCCCTTCGACGAACTCTGCCCCCGGGCGGTCCCCGCGGCGGAGAACAGGATCAACGCAAGCATCATCAGTTTCATCTCATTCTCCAAACTCGTCATGAAGAACGTGCTGCAAAAATGGAATGGCGGTGCTTGGGCCGACGTTCTGCGCATCCAGCAGGTGAAGAGGCAGGCCGAGAAAGACGAAACTACGCTTCCCGTCGATCCCGATTCCGTCGATAACGCCGACGTTCAGGACTCCGGCGGGTTGCGTGACCCAGTCCGGGTCCGTACCGCCGCTCTGCGTGTGGACGATATACCCCGCCGTCGCGACGCACCAGCCCCGGAGCCCGTCGCTGAAATAGACTCCCCTGAGGTGTTGACCCAGCGTCGTGCCCGGAGGCACCGGCGGTGATGTCCAGGACGCTCCTCCGTCCTGCGTGCGGAAAAACGCTCCCGCAGTGCCGCAGACCCATCCGTTGTTTTGATCGATGAAATAGACGGATGTCAACTCGGCGCCCGTCGGAGGACCCTGGGGGTTCCACGAATCGCCCGCGTCGGTGGAGACGATCACGGTCCCGTTCGAGCCGGCGGCAAGGACCGTGGAGGGAGAGCTGAACCGTACCGAATTCAAACGGGCGGGAGTCGCCGGCGGAATCACCCGCCAGGATGCCCCGCCGTTCGTGGTCTTGATGACGGTCCCGCTATCCCCCACCGCGATTCCCGTTTGCTGGTTCGCGAAGGAGACCGCATGCAGGATCTTGCCCGTATGGGAATTTGAGGAAAACCAGGAGTTGCCCCTGTCGGTCGTCCGGATCAGGAGACCGTTCGTCCCCACAACTACTCCGTTGTCGTTGCCTGTGAACCAAATCCCGAGAAGGTTTTCGAGCGTGACGACCGAGATATTCGACCAGGTCGATCCGCCGTCGTTTGTCCTGAGGATCGCACCCCCGTCGCCGGCCGCCCACCCGTTGTTCGCGTCGATGAATTGCAGGGCGTTCAGGTTATCGTTGACCCCGCCCGTCTGGCGTTTCCAGGTCGCACCCTGGTCCGACGTATGCAACAGCGTCCCCTCCGTCCCGCAAGCCCAGAGATCCCCGCCGCTCCCTGAAATCGAAAGCAGATCGCTCAGGGTCGAAGAGTATGCGTAGCGCAGCGGGACCCGGGAGTCGGCCTGAATATGATAGATATATTGCGCGTCGGCGCGCTTGTAAATCGGCCGCATGAACACCGAATGGTTGGCGTTGCTCGGGAGCCTGATGTTAAACTGGAGAGGGGGAAAGATGTCAGCCGGGTTTGAAGAATCGGGGAAAAGCATATATCCCCCGGGGATGCGCGTGTCGCCCAGCGCGGGAAGCAGGCGGGTCGTGTTCAGGTTCACCGAGCTGATGCTGTCGAGCGGCGAGAAATCGGTGATGGCCCCGCGCGGATCGCTCGCAGTCGCGAAGAGGGTGCTGAAGATGACCTTCCCCCTGTGCGAGGCGTCGCGCACATACTCGAACAACGGGTATTGCGCGACGGCGAGGCTCGGCACCGGGTCGGTGTACCAGAGCACCACGTCGAAGAGGTGGAGCGTGTTCAGGAACGCCGGGTCGACGAACGGGGGCACGAGCCGGCCCACGTGGGAGTCGGTCTTCTGCTGGGCTGTCAGCCCCGCGCCGATGTTCAGAACTTCGAAGTCAGGATACCCGACCTGGGGCAGGATCCTCCGGTAGAATGCCAGAGCCGAATCGCGGTCGGGAGAGATATAGTCGTCGACGATGAGCAACCTGCCGCGGGGGTTTTTGACAAACCAGTGGCGGGTTGAGTCGGAGGGCATCACGGCGTTGGGGCTCACATCGCCGGCGACGTCCCTGGCGCGGACGAAGAACTTATTCAGGGTGTCGAGCTTCAGGTGGCCGATCGTGCCGAGCAGCCTGCGCGTCGTTGCGAAGGTTCCGCCCCAGACGTCCGCGGTGACTTCCTGGACTCCCGAGAGCCCGTCGCTCCTGTCGCGCGGAACGACAAGCGAAACGAGCCTGACATTCCCGGGCACGGAAATCCAGCGCGAGGAGTCCGAGGGGTCGTTGAGCGCGAGCTCGTAATTGGCGATCGTCTGATCCCCGTCGGGGTCCGACCCTACCCAGGCGAACGACGCCGCGGTAAACGTCGTCTCCGGCTGCTGCATGACGGAGCCCGGGTCGTTGGGGTTTTGCGCGTATACGAGCGAGGGAGGCTGGTTGAGGACGGGAATCCCGATCCCCGCACGGCCCGGATCGACGGCGCCAATTAATGCAGGGAGCTCGACATCGCCGGCATCGAACCGTCCGTTGTCATTCCGGTCCCAGAACGGAGTCCCGCTGTACGACGCGGCCGGGGTGCCCGCGGGGACAAAGCGGATCGTGGCATTATTTGGAAGAGACTGCCCGAGCGTATTGTCGACCGCGCGGACGGCGATCTGAAATGTGTCCCTGCGGACGAGGAGGGGGAATGCGATGACGGAATCGTTGGCGTCCGTCCAGTGCCAGGCGATGGTGTCCCGAACGGACTGCGCGGCCGCGGGGAGCCTGCCCGATGCGAAGAGGAACCCCTTGACGATACCGTCCGGGTCGCTGCCCCACCACCTGATGTGCTGGCTGCTGTGGCCTTCCGCAATCGTGGAGTCCGGGAAGAGCCAGAGATACGTCTTGGGGGGCTTGTTCGGGATCGCCTGCGAAGGGGTCTCTTTCTCACATCCTGATACCAGAAGCAACGCGAGGACGATCAGCAGTAGCAACTTCTTCATCGGCAGGCGGTCACTTGACAACCATGAACTTTCCCCGCTTGACCTGCCCTGTCCCGTCGTCACGGACCGTGAACAGATAGAGGCCGGTGGCGACCGCCTGGTCGTACCTCGTGATGAGGTCCCAGGCATGCTCGCCGCCCGCGAACTGCGCCTGCGTCGTCGGGTCGCCAAATTGACTGAACCAGCCGATCTGGTCCCCGCTGTTCGTCGCGGCGTCGTGCTCGAGGACCGTCACGACATCTCCGGCGAGGGTGTACACGGTGATCTCGCAACGCGCCGGAAGATTATAGAAATAGATCTTGCGCTGCCGTTCCCGGCCTCCGTCCCAGTAGGCGTTGACGTAGTACGGATTCGGGTAGACCCCGATTTCGGCCCCGGCATCCGATGTGGGGAGGGTCCCCGGTATCACACGGTGGAGGATTCTTGCGCTCTCGAGGCTCGGAACGTTGTTCAGGGAATCTCCCTGGTCGAACGCGGACACGGCGTAAATGTATTGCCAGCCGTTCAGGTGTTCGACGTTCACGCCCTTGGGCGGGAAGCGGTACCAGTACCGTACCGTGTCTCCGGCGAATACCTTCGCGGTGTCGAGGAGGATTTTTCCGAACCCGGTGTTATATCCCACATGATCGTCGCTCCGGTCGAACTCGCCGACGAGCGCAAGATTGACCGTGAAGTCTTCGTGGTTCTGAAAATCGTCTCCGGTATTGGAGCGGTAGATCCGGTAGCCCTCGAAGTCCTTTCTGCCGAGGATCGGATCGACCGATTCTTCGGACGATGACTTGTCCCAGTAGACAATCACGCTCTCGTTGGTGACTTCCGTCCGGACTTTCGGACGGCGGGGCGGGGTCGGCAGAAGGTACCGGGTGATTTTCCCGTCCGGGAGATATTGCAAACCGAGGACAGAATCGCGGCCGGCGATGTCCTCGCCGGGGTCGAGGCTGTCGTTTCCGTTGATGTCTTCCCCCTGGTACGACTGTTGCGCCCACCCTGAGTTGGTGTAGAGGTTTTGCCGCTGCAGTCTCGTGTCCTGGCTCGCGGGATTTGTCCCGAACTTCTTTGCGCAGACCACCGCGAAGACGACTTCCACGGAATCCCCCGGGTTCAAACGCGAGAAGGGGCCGGTCGAAAGAAGGTACGTCACGTTCTTCGGGAGGATGCGAAGCGGGTCGATATGGTCCTGGGGCATCGTCTGCGTCATCCGGCTATACCTGCTCAGGTACCGGTCCGAATTGTAATCGTCGGTCGGAGAGAGATAGATATTATCCCCGCTGCTCAACCGGAATTGCCATGCGTTGTAGTACGTATGGGCGCGAAGGTTACCGATCGAATCGACATGCGAGGGAAACGGCGTCGTTCCCAGGAGCTTCACCCCCACGTAGCTGTCGGCCGGGGGGCCTCCCGGTGCGCCGTTGAAGTCGAACGAATACGCCATCCTCTGGACCGAATCATACCCCTGGCCGGTGACGTCGAAGTAGCCGACCGTCCTCGGTTGCACATAGTTTGTGTTGCGCACGACTGCGTTGTCCCAGAGGCCGACATAGACGGAATCGAGCGTATCAGCGCCGGCATTGTAGATCTGATACCGGAGGATGACGAAGAAATCGGCGAAGGGGAAATTCCACGAGTAGCTTTCCTGATGGACCCTCAGCCCGAGCGGATTGTGATTCAGAATCGAATCGCCGGTCGAGGGAGAGCGTGTAAACATGTCGGTATAGTCGCAGATGAAATCCTGGTGGCTGACCGCGAGGGGCGAGAACTGGGAAGTGGCCGGCCGATCGTCCGAGAGTGCGGAGAGCTCCATGATCGAATCCGAAATCTCCGGGTTGAATTCGTAGTCGCCGCCGCTCACCGATGAAGTCGACGCGCGGTCTGTGGAGCCAGTCGATACCAGAATCTGGCCGTTTCTCGGATTTCCCGGGTCAACCGTCCTGACCACTCCGCCCACCCACAGCCCCCCCTGGTAGATATGCTCGATGCGCGAACCGCGCGGATATTCGCACGACGGTTGTTTCGGCCAGAAGGCGTTGCGGGTCCCGATGGTGCCGAAGTTCGTCACCGTCATGCCGATGTTTCCGACACTCGTGTATTTCCGGTCGATGAGCTCCGTCGTCTTTTGAAAGCCGTCGGGCTCACCCGCGGCAACTGAGGACAACCAGAGAAGAATAAACGCAATGAGGGGACGAAGTAAAAGTCCGGGGGCTTTCAGATTCAAATTACATACCAGAGTAGAACGTATCGAGAAGAGAGCCGAAGATTGGCCAACAATATAGAACTAAGTTTCTTTAAAATCAAACGGCCTCAGGCATTCGTAGTGACTCAATTTCAACTGCCGAACCAAACGCAGCCTGAAGGCTGCGCCTACCAAGTCCGAGGCATCGGTAGGCGCGACCTTCAGGTCGCGTGAATCAAAGAGGGAACTGAACCTGGCCACCACCCGGGCGTTTCTTCGCGCGGCTCCCCAAGCGTGCTCAGTCCGGGCCTCGCCCGGGACGAACCGCTGTTCCCGCCTTCTATTAGAAACTTCTAATAATTAATTCCTTGACAGTTTCGGGTGGAATCAGTACAATTAACGGTACGTAAAATAGATCCATCTTTACACCTGCCGGTGTTCAGTCCCTATCAACACTGGCAGAATGTAATGCAAACGCTCAGGCAAGCCCCCGACCTGGGCGTTTTGCTTTTTTACTTTCACCTGATTTTAGTGTATATTTTCTCCGTCGTACCAATCCCGGAAAGGTGCAGGAGCGGTTTAACTGGCACGCCTGGAAAGCGTGTGTACCTGAAAGGGTACCGAGAGTTCGAATCTCTCCCTTTCCGCTCGTTATGAACGCCCCAGGCCCGGCGTGCGCGGCCCCACGAAGCGGCATCCCGCCCAGGCGGATCCGGTCTCAGGCTCGGCGCATTCCCATCCATGTTTGCTTGACAATTCTCTGGACGCTTGCTGTTTCCGGACAATCGGGGAAGGTCTTCGTCGTGACGTTGGACGGCGCGATCAACCCGGCCTCCGCCGATTATCTCCATGAGGAACTTCAGCGCGCATCCGGCGCCGGGGCCGAGTGCCTCGTCGTCCAGCTCAACACCCCCGGCGGACTCCTGGCGTCGACGCGGGAGATTGTCTCCGACTTCCTCACCTCCGCCGTTCCAGTGGTAGTCTATGTGTCGCCGCAGGGCTCGCAGGCGGCCTCGGCCGGCGTCTTCGTCACTCTCGCGGCCAATCTGGCGGTCATGGCCCCCGGCACGAACATCGGCGCCGCGCACCCGGTGTCGCTCGGAGAGCAGATGGATTCTGTGATGGCGTCGAAGGTGACGAACGATGCCGCGGCCTTCATCAGGTCGATCAGCGAGAAACGCCACCGGAACGTCCGGTGGGCGGAAGACGCGGTCCGGCACAGCCTCTCCATCACGGAAACGGAGGCCCTCCGGCAGGATGTCATCGACACGATCGCCTCTTCCACGCGGGAGCTCCTCGAAAGGATCGACGGGAGAACGGTTCAAACCGCGGCCGGGAGCCGTGTCCTCAGCACCCGGAATGCGGCGGTCGTCGTCGTCGAAAAGTCGTTTCAGCAACGGCTCCTCGGCATCCTGAGCGATCCGAATATCGCCTATTTATTCATGATGCTCGGATTCTACGGCCTCCTCTTCGAGCTCTACAATCCCGGGGCGATCCTCCCCGGAATCGTCGGATTCATTTCGCTCGTCCTCGCCTTCTACTCGCTCCACACGTTGCCGGTGAATTATGCGGGCCTCGCGCTCATCCTGTTTTCGATCGTGCTCTTCGTCATCGAACTCAAAGTGCCCAGCCACGGGCTCCTGACCGCCGGGGGGATCGCATCGCTCCTGCTCGGTTCCATCATGCTCTTTCGAAGCGGCTCACCCCTCGATGTCGTCTCCCTCTCCTGGCAGGTCATACTGGCGTCTGTCCTGGTCACCTCGGCCTTCTTTCTGTTTGCCATCGGGATGGGGATCAGGGCGCAACGGCGGAAACCCCAGACCGGGGCCCAGGGGATCGTCGGGGAGACCGGGGAAGCGTTGACGGAACTGAATCCGGACGGCCGGATCAAGGTGCACGGCGAGATCTGGAACGCGACAAGCCTCGACGGGACGATTCACAAAGGCACCGCCGTCATTGTCGCGGAGGTGGAAAACCTGCGATTAAAAATCCGTCAACGTGTTTAACGTTCAGACCCGGAGGGTTCCATGGAAATGATTCCGATCGGCTCGGTCATCCTCGTGATTTTTGCGGTCATCGTCCTCAGCAATTCGATTCGCGTCTTGCGGGAATACGAGCGGGGGGTCATCTTCCGCCTCGGAAGACTCATCGCCGCGAAGGGTCCCGGGGTGATCTTCCTCATCCCGATCGTCGACAGGATCGTCAAGGTGAGCCTCCGGACGGTGGTGCTCGACGTCCCCACGCAGGACGTCATCACGCGCGACAACGTCTCCATCAAAGTAAACGCCGTCATCTACTTCAGGGTCGTACACCCGGAAAAAGCGATCGTGGAGGTGGAAAACTTCCTCTTCGCGACCTCGCAACTCTCCCAGACCACCCTCAGGAGCGTGCTGGGGCAGTCGGAAATGGACGAGCTGCTCGCGCAACGCGACAAGATCAACGCCAAGCTCCAGCAGATCATCGATGAGCACGCGGAGCCCTGGGGAATCAAGGTCTCCAATGTCGAAGTAAAACAAATCGATCTCCCAATCGAGATGCAGCGAGCCATGGCGAAACAGGCGGAGGCCGAACGCGAGCGCCGCGCGAAGGTCGTGCACGCCGAGGGCGAGTTCCAGGCAAGCCAGAAGCTCCTGGAGGCTGCGAATATCATCTCGATGAACCCCGTCTCGCTCCAATTGCGGTTTCTGCAGACGCTGACGGAGGTCGCCGTCGACAAGAATTCAACCATCCTCTTCCCCGTTCCGATCGATATTCTTGAGCCGTTCCTCGAGCGCAGCCGCAAAAAGTAACGCGCCGCCGGCGTACGATCCGGTCCTGTTCGGCCAGAACTCCGAAGAGGGGATTCTGGCGATCCAGCATTCCGGCGAGGGCACGATGCGGGTCTACCAGCGCCGGGCGGGCGAAGTGGTCCGGAAGGAATTGGAATTCTATCCCTTTTTCTTCCTGACGGATTCCTCCCTTCTGGAGGGGTTCTCCCGCAAGCACTGGATCAAGCGGCTCGACGGCCACAACGACTACCAGCACATCTGCGCCTTCACCCGCTGGTCCGAAATGTGGGAGGCGGTCAACCATCTTATCATGCGTTCCAACCAGCGATCGGGCACCGCCATCGCATCGTACGCGGACCTCCCCTCCCTCCACCTCCGTCCGGACCCCGTGTCGCAATTCCTGATGCAATCGGGCATGACGCTTTTCAAAGGCATGGAATTCGACGAGCTCCACCGGTTGCAACTCGACATCGAAACGTATTCGAGCCGCGGCTCGCAATTCAGCAACCCTGCCCGCCTCGAAGACCGGATCATCCTGATCGCCCTTTCCGACAACCGGGGTTGGGAAACGGTGCTGGGCGGGAGGAACAAATCGGAGAAGGAACTCCTCAAAGAAATGATCGACCTGATTCGCAGGATGGACCCGGACGTGATCGAGGGGCACAATATCTACAACTTCGACCTGCACTACATCGTGGCGAGGTGCAAGCTCCACGGGATCGAGTGTGCGATCGGACGGGACGGCACGCCGGTCCGTTCGTACGATTCGCGCACCGCGTTCGCCGAGCGGGCGGTGGAGTACGTCTCCTGGGAGATCGCCGGGCGCCACATTATCGACACCTGGCTCCTCGTCCAGGCCTACGACGTTTCGAAACGAAATCTCGAGAGCTACGGGCTGAAATATGCGGCCCGGCATTTCGGCTTCGCGCGGGAAGGCCGCGTCCTGGTCGAGCCGGGCAGGATCTCATGGACCTGGGACCATGAACCCGAGACGCTCATGCGGTACGCCCTCGACGACGTCACCGAAACCCGTCTGCTTGCCGGGCTCCTTTCCCCGACCTATTTTTACCTGTCGAGCATGATCCCGTTCAATTACGGGACGGTCGCCCGGATCGGTTCTGCCGCCAAGATCGAGTCTCTTCTACTCAGGGAGTACGTTCGGCAAAAACACTCCGTGCCGAGGCCGGCTCCGGGAATCCAGACCGGCGGGGGCTACACGGACATATTCCATACGGGCATCCTGGGGCCGGTTGTCGATGCCGATATCGAGTCGCTCTACCCCTCCCTCATGCTTGCCGACGGGATCGGGCCCCGGTCGGAGCCCCTCGGCGTGTTCCACCGCCTCCTCGAGCGTCTCACGGAGATGAGGCTCAACACAAAGCGGAAAATGGAGGCCGCAGGGGAAACCGGGCTCAGGACGAAGCTCGACGCGATGCAATCCTCCTTCAAGATCCTCATTAACTCGTTCTACGGATACCTCGGATACACGCACGCGCTGTTCAGCGACCCCGACGCCGCGGATCGCGTCACGGAAAACGGCCAGCGCCTCCTGCGCCAGCTGATCGCCGCGATCTCGGAGCTCGGGGGAACGGTGATCATGGTCGACACGGACGGGATCTTCTTCGTCCCTCCTCCCGATGCGCGGGACGACGACGGTATCAAGCGGCTGATCGGCCACATCGCGCGGCCGCTGCCCAGGCGGATCCGGCTGGCGATCAACGGGAAGTACCCGCTGATCCTGAGCTACAAAAAGAAGAACTATGCGCTTCTCCGCCAGGACGGGGGGGTTCGGATCAAAGGGTCTTCGCTGAATTCGAGGAGCGCGGAGCGGTTCGGGCGGAGGTATCTCCGGGGATGCATCGAGTGCCTCCTCCGGCGGGACATCGACGGACTCCACCGGCTCTACGGAAAGTACCACGCCGAACTCACCGGCCATAAGATGAGGGTGGAGGATTTTTCGCGCTCGGAAGTGCTGAAGGAAAGCCTTGAAGAGTACACCGCGGCGGTTGCCGCCGGGAAGCGAAACCGGGCTGCGAGTTATGAAGTCGCCGCCCACTCCGGGCTCCGGTGGAAACGGGGGGATCAGGTCTCGTTCTATCTGACGGGTGAGGACCTCCGCGCGAAGGGGTTCGAGCACGCGAAGCTCGCCGAAGAATGGGATCCGAACTTCCCGGATGAAAACACCCGGTACTACGTGAGGCGCCTCGACGAGTTCTCGAAAAAATTCGACCTTTTCTTCAGTTCGACCGATTTCGGGAAGATCTTCTCGGTTGACGACCTGTTCCCCTTCTCGGCGGAGGGAATCGAGATACTCACGAAGCCTGTTCCGTCCGGAGAAAAGGATAAAGAAGCCGAGGAAACCGAAACACCCGCTTCCGGGCCCACCATTTGGCTCGACGAGAGCTGAGTCGCCGCCCCCCCCTAGGCGGGCCGGTGCGCCTTCATCCACTCCCTGACGTAGCCGATGATGTCGATCGTGGAGGCTCCCGGAGTGAAGAGTTCCCCCACCCCCATCCGCTTCAACTCCTTGATATCCTGGTCGGGGATGATTCCGCCCCCGAACAGGAGCACGTTCTCGAGTTGGTGCTGCTTCATCAACGCCAGAATCCTCGGGATGATCGTCATGTGCGCCCCGCTCAGAAGGCTCACTCCGATCGCATCGACATCCTCCTGCAGGGCCGCTTCGACCACCATCTCCGGGCTCTTCCGCAAGCCCGTGTAGATCACTTCCATTCCCGCGTCACGCAGCGCCGCCGCGATGACTTTTGCTCCCCTGTCATGGCCGTCGAGGCCGACCTTCGCGATCAAGATCCTGATTTTCTTTTCCATGAAGTCCCTAGAGGTTCCCGAGTTGTTTCTGAAAATCCCGCAAGGTGACGTAGAGCCGCGTCAGCGGAAGGCCCACAACGTTATAGAAACATCCTTCCACCCGTTCCACAAACACGGCTCCACGATCATCCTGAATGCCGTACGCTCCCGCCTTGTCCATCGGAGAACCGGCAGAGACGTACTCCCCGATTTCATCCGCAGAGAGCGTGCGGAACGTGACCCGGGTGAGCTCAACGCCGGCCGCGCGCTTGTTCGTCGGCCTGTCAAGAAGCGCGAATCCGGTAAGCACCTCATGCGTCTTCCCGCTGAGGAGCCGCAGCATCCGGGACGCATCTTCCGGACTCCCAGGCTTTCCAAGCACCGTGCCGTCGATGACCACGACAGTGTCCGCCCCGAGGATGATCGCGTCCGCGTAAGCGGGCGCGACCGCCGATGCCTTTTGTTCCGCAAGTGACGCGACGGCCGCCCGCGGGTCCGCGCCCGGAGGGAAGACCTCGTCGATTCCGCTCTCCCGCACTTCGAACTCCCATCCGATCTGCCGCAAGAGATGCTGCCGGCGGGGCGAGCGCGAAGCCAGAATCAGTTTCCGGTCAGGCCGCATGAGGAGGCCGGAGCTTCACAAAAACAAAAAAGAGCGACTCGGATAATTCGCTCTCGATCGAAACAATCACCGACATGTGGGAGGGTTCTTCAATAACGGAACATCGCCTTGATGCTTCCCCACGTCCTCCGGACACCGGAAACGGTGTGTGAAACGGGGAGGTCGATCGAATAGACCGGCGTCGCGCCGTTCGAGAAGTACACCTTCACCCGGTAATGGTAGATTGTCGCCGTTTTTCTGAAGACAGAGCGGTCGACATACTCGTAGAGTGAAGGGCCTTTCGGATCGAGGGAGGCGACGGTCGCATAGGCGTCGTCGTTGTCGGTCCGCCGCTCAATTTCAAACCGGGCTACGTTCGATTCATCTTCCGTCACCCAGCGGATCGTGATGTTGATGCCGTCGCTGCTTGCCTGGAGGGAGGTGGACTTGATGATTTCGGAGTGAGCAACACTCCAAAGGGTGAGGAGTAACGAGAATGCAGTTAAGATTGTTCTCATCGCGACACCGCTAAGATACGGTTCCAAACTGCAAAAGTCAAGCCCCGAACGTTAAAATCCGGGCCCATTCCGGGGTTGATTCTGGTGCGCGAGGCGAGACTTGAACTCGCATGCCCTTCCGGGCGCCACCCCCTCAAGATGGTGTGTCTGCCAGTTCCACCACTCGCGCAAGTGGTGGAATCTACGACAATTTCTGACGAAATTCAAGGGAAAGCTGCAACGATCGACGGGGCGGAAATAACAGGAGGAGAACAGCCTATGCTCTGTCCTCCTCCGCTTGTATCCTCCATCCACCCATCCACAAAACAGAAAGGAGGAATACGAACTCGCAATTGACGGGAATTGATGGCCAACCCCCCCTCATCCTGCACTCCGGGAGCGCGATCCACTCCCCTTCACCATCGCGCCCGGTACAATACAATAGGGTGAATATACGACTCTCCCCCTCTCTTTTATAGTTAAATTTCTCTAATGTTTGTTAGAAATGCACCGGGGGCCTTATCGGTGACCGCGCTCACGCGATTGCAGGCTCTGAGGGGGCGCCATGGCGGACCGGCGTGACGACGCACACCGCGCAAACGCCCCGGTTTCGTACATTCCATTCGGACGGGAGCCCGCCACAGTGGCGGCGGGCCGTGATTGTCCGTACATTGAACGGTCATCCATCAGGAGTGAGCCGGACGCGTGGAACGTAGAATGAATAGAATTTCAATATGAACGGCAGGCCCCAGCCTCCCGCACCCTCGAGCCCGCATGTCGTTGACATCCAGCGCAGGCGGAGGTCGGAAGCATTCAATCAGCGACTGCGGATCGCCGACAGGTTTATCCTCGACCGGCAGTTCGATAAGGCCTGGTTGGAGCTCGCAGAGGCGGCAAAGTTGGAGCCGAACCATCCGATGCTCGATACGTTCAAAGAGCGTCTCGAATGCTGCCAGAAAAAGGATTCTCCCGCCCCGGCGGATTCCACCAACGACGTGGCGGCGACCGACGCGACTCCGTCGCCGGTCCAACCTTCTCCCGAACCCGCATCCGCCCCTCTCCCCGCCGAGGCGATCGCCGCGATAGAACGGCGCGTGAAAGAGGAGGATGAATTCCTGGCCGAGCAGGAGCGGCGTTCATGGAAGGAACGGGAGCGCTTGCTCCAGGAGGAATGCGACCGTAAACTGGCGGAGGCGCGGGCGGCGGCAGAGTTCGCCCTCAGCCAGGAACAGGCGAAAATCACGGCGCTCGAAGCCGAACGGAAGAGGCTTCAGGAAGAATCAGAAAGCAGGATCCGCGAAGGAGAACAAAAGAGCGCAGAGCTGCGCGCACAACTCGATCTGGAGATCGGGCGTCTCAAGCAGGAGCTTCATGCGAACATGGAGCTTCTGGGCGCGAAGGTTCCCGAAGCGAAAGCAGAGTGTGTCTCCCTCTTCCGCCGAAGGATGGGAGAATTGTGCCCGGGCGGCGTGCCGTCGGCCGAGGACGAAAACACATTGGCGAAGTTGCAGGCGCTGCTTGAATTGTCCCGCGAAGAGCGCCTTGCCGCCGAATCCGATCTGCGGCTCAAGCTCTACGCGGAGCAGGTGGAGAAATCAACCCTTTCTGGTGAAATGAATCTTGCCGACACCGGCGCCCTCGAGCGGCTCAAGGAGCGGTTCAGGATTACACCCGAGGAATCGAAGCGGGTGGAGCCTTCGATTCTGTCGAGCCTGCAGCGCCATGTGACAAAGGGACGGATTCTCCTCGTCGATGACGACCCGACCATCCTGAGCTCCCTCGGAGGCATCCTGACTGCGCACGGCTTCCAGGTGATCCTCGCCCCCGACGTCGCGACCGCGATGGAGCGGGTGCAGTCGAGTCCGATCGACTTCATCCTGAGCGACATCACGTTTAAAGTGGGCGACCTCGACGGGTTCAAATTTTTCAAGTCCGTCATGGAACAGCCCCAATTGCGAAACACCCCGTTCGTGTTTATCAGCGGACTTCAGGACAACGTCATCATACAGTCCGGGCTGCAACTGGGCGCGGACGACTATCTGACGAAGCCCGTCGAGCCCGACCTCCTTATAGGCCTCATCGAAGGAAAGTTGAAGCGTTACCGGTCTTTCCAGACCGCGTAAGATCCCGCCCGACCCGATCTCGGAGTTGCGATTGCGGACAGTGACTGTCCGTTAACGGACACTCCACTCCCGCGTCACCCTATTTCCGCCCCTCGCCTGCGGCATTCACCGTGGCATGAAGATTGCAAGCATCATGCACATCAAACCATGAAGACCCTCCGATGATCCGTCACCAAACCGAGCCGATGGACAGGCCGCTGGACCCGGCGTTCGTACGACACCGCGCCAGGAAACGTATCACGCAGGCGGTGATCGCCCTTGCGGCTCTCACCGGAGCCTTTCTCCTCCTCTCCGCATGGATCACCCCGTCGATCCCGAGGAATGACCTGCGGACGGCTGTCGTGGACTCCGGCCTCGTGGAAGCATCCATCTCGGCAAGCGGGACGGTCGTCCCAAGGTTTGAGGAAGCGATTTCGAGCCCCGCGAACACACGCGTGCTTCAGGTCTTGAGGCGGCCCGGTGAGCACCTCGCGAAAGGCGATCAGTTCCTCCTTCTCGACATCAGCGAATCAAAACTTGCCCTCGACCGGGTCCGGAACGACCTCGCGTTGAACGCAAACCATGCCGCGCAATTGAAGCTCGACCAGCAACATGCCATGGCCGATCTGAAGAGCCAGCTCAGGATCAAGGACCTCCGGCTCACCTACCTGAAATCGAAGTCGGTCCAGGAGGAAAAGATGTACGCCATCGGCGCAAGCTCGAAGGACCAGCTCGAGCAATCAAAGCTCGAGGAGGAGATCGCCCGCACCGAACAGGCCGGTCTGGAGCAATCGATCAGGAACACCGACCAATCGCTCACCAACCAGTTGCAGGCAATTTCAACTGCAATCGCCACGCTGAAAAAAGAGGAGGCTGACATTCAGCGCCAGCTCGACATCCTCTCCTGCCGGGCTCCGAGGGACGGGGTCCTGACCATGGTCGCACAAGAGGTTGGATCGACCATCCGGAGCGGCGAAATTCTTGCGAGACTCTCGGACCTTAACGCCTACCGCGTGGACGCCGAAATTTCCGACATCCACGCCGGGACGCTTGCGAAGGGGCAGCGCGCACATGTCGCCTGGAATGGCGGGACATTGGAGGGTGAAGTATCGGACATCGATCCGACCATCGAGAACGGCACGATTCGGTTTTCAATCTCTCTGAACGAGAAATCGGACTCCCGCCTCCGCTCGAAGCTTCGCGTGGACGTCGCGGTGGTGACGGCCTATTCAGGGATCTCCCTCCGGCTGGCAAAAGGACCCTATCTGACGGGCCGGGGCCCTCAGGAAGTATTTGTGGTCCGCGGAGATCGCGCGATCCGGACCACGGCTACGATCGGCGTGGCGGGGTTCGATTACGTGCAGGTTCTCGGGGGATTGAGAAAAGGGGACGAAGTGGTCATCTCCGAAATGAAAGACTACATCACCGTAAAAGAAATCCGGCTCAAGTAGAAACCCGGGCAATTCATCATTCTTTGACTCAACAACCGAACGAAGGGAATCCGTATGCTGACGCTTCAACAGATCGAGAAAGTCTATCGCACCGAACGGGTAGAAACAGTGGCGTTGCACAACATCAACCTGGATATCGCCGAGGGCGAGTTCGTTTCGATCATGGGCCCGTCCGGGTCCGGTAAGAGTACGCTGCTGAATATCATGGGCCTGCTCGACGTCTCAACCGGCGGGCGGCTCATCCTGGGGGGCAAAGAGGTGACCTCCTTCGGCGACCGCGATCTCGCGCGACTCAGAAACTCCCAGTTCGGATTTGTTTTCCAGACGTTTCACCTGATTCATGACCTGAGCGTCGTCGATAATGTGGAAATTCCGCTCCTCTATCGCAGGCTTTCGGGCTCCGAGCGCCGCAAGCAGGCTCTTCAGGCGCTCGACCGGGTGGGGCTCACCTCCCGGGTCCATCATTTTCCCTCCCAGCTTTCCGGCGGGCAGCAGCAGCGCGTCGCCATCGCCCGCGCCATCGTCGGCAAACCGAGCGTCCTTCTGACGGACGAGCCGACCGGCAACCTCGACAGCCAGATGGGGGATGAAATCATGAACATCCTCCTCGACCTCAACAACCAGGAGAAGACCACGGTCGTCATGGTAACCCACGACCCAAGGATGGCGGAAAAAACGGAGCGAACCATCCGTCTCTTCGACGGCCGGCAGGTTAACTAAGCCGGCGCCCACGGACTCAATCCAAAGGAGAAGGCATGCTGAAAAACTATCTCAAGATCGCCATCAAAGTACTGCGGCGCCGCAAATTTTTCACCTTTATCAGCCTCTTCGCTATCAGCCTGACGCTCGTCGTGCTGATGGTGGCGACTGCGGTCCTCGACATCGCCTTTTCGCCGATGCCGCCGGAGGTGAAACAGGACCGGACGCTCCTCGTCGAGCGGGCGAAGATGTCGGGTTCGCAGGAGGTCCAAATCGGCAATCCCGGGTACAAACTGCTCGACAAGTATATGCGCACTTTGCCCGGGGTTGAACTGACTTCGATTGCATCGGAGCAGCGGATCGTTTCTTCGTACAAGGACGGATACGATCTCAAACCGTACCTCAAGCGGACGGACGGCGAATTCTGGAAGATTCTTGAATTCACGTTTCTCGAGGGGGCCCCCTACACGCCCGACGACGAGAAGAATGCCAACTTTGTCGCCGTCATCAACCAGGCGACGAAGGAAAAACTCTTCGGGAACGGGCCGGCGGTCGGAAAATTCCTCGAAGCAGACCGCCAGCGTTTCCGGGTGGTGGGAGTCGTCGCGAACGTCCCGATCTACCGGAAGGTCCCTTTTTCCGACATCTGGGTTCCCCTGAGCACGACCCCCGACCCGGAGTACAAGCAGCAGCTCCTGTTCGACTGCATCGGGCTCATCCTCGCTTTCGATGCGTCGGACTTCGCCCGGATCAAGGGCGAATTCACCTCCCGCATGAAGCAGGTGGAACTTCCATCGACGCGCTATGAAAAGATCGAATCCGAGCCCGGGACTGAGTTCGACGGAGCCGCACGGGAGATGTTTTCGAACAGCGGGGGGCACGAGCGCGCGATACTCACCGTGGCTCTCTTCCTCGCGGCGTTTCTCTTCATGCTTCTCCCCACCGTCAATCTGGTGAATATCAACATCAGCAGAATCATCGAGCGCGCATCGGAGATCGGGGTCCGCAAGTCCTTCGGCGCGTCCTCCGCAACTCTCGTGGGACAATTCCTCGTGGAGAATATCCTGCTCACGTTCATTGGCGGGGTCATCGGATTCATCCTTTCGATCGTCATCCTGTCGATGCTGGGCGATAGCGGGCTCTTCCAGTATTCGGATTTCCACCTCAACGTCAGGCTCTTCTTTTACGCGCTCGGAAGCATCCTTTGCTTCGGGGTCATCTCGGGAGTCTATCCCGCGTGGAAGATGGCCCGGATGCATCCCGTGAATGCCCTGAAAGGAGCAATGCGATGATACGCCACCTCTTAAAAATGGTCTGGAACAGAAAACGGGTGAACGGACTCCTGATGATCGAGATATTCGTCTCGTTCATCGTCCTCTTTGTCGTTCTCACGGGGGCCACCTACTACGTGACCAACTACCGCAAGCCGCTCGGATACGCGATCGACCGCGTCTGGACCGTCCAGGTGCATTCCCGGCTCCCGCGAAAGGGATTCAACGCGGTGCTCGGCGAGGGTCTCCGAAAGCTCCGGGTGGTGATGCGGGACCAGCCGGAAATCGAATCGGTCGGCTGGATGTCGGCCGCGCCCTACGCCAACTCCACCTCGATCCATTCGACCAAGTTTAACGGTGTGCCCGTTGAAGCCGAGGTCAACAACGCTTCCGATGCGATCCGGCAGGTCCTGGGTGTGCCGATGACCGCGGGCAGATGGTTTACCGAGGAAGACAACGCCTCGAACTTCGACCCCGTTGTCGTCAACGAGGAGCTTGCACATACGTTATACGGCGCGGAAAACCCCCTCGGCAAACAATCGCTCGATTCGAACTCCCGAATCGTCGGAGTGATGAAAGATTTCCGGAAGGACGGAGAGCTCTCCGGTACGGTGAACTATCAGATCTCCCGCTTCAGGCTGGAGGATACGACCGATCTCCGTTACGGCGGGTTCGTGATCAAACTCCGGGAAGGGACCACCGCCGCATTCCAGGGGCGCCTCATCAGCGTGCTGGAATCGGTTCAGAAGGGTTGGTCGTTCGACATCGAAACACTCTCGGCCGCCCGCGAATCGAATCTCAAGGTGCGCCTTGCCCCGCTGATTACAGGAGGAGTGATCGCAGTCTTCCTCCTCGCCATGGTCGCACTCGGGCTCGTCGGCGTGCTGTGGCAGAATGTCTCCCAGCGCACTAAAGAGATCGGACTCCGGCGCGCGCTCGGCGGCACCGCGAGCAACGTCTCCCGGCAGATCCACGGAGAGCAGGTGGTGATCACGACACTCGGCGTCGCCGCAGGAACGATCCTGATGATGCAGCTCCCGCTGCTGGATCTCATCGGGTTTATCACTCCCGGAGTGTACCTGACTTCCCTTGCGCTCTCGCTTGGGATCATGTACGGCACCACATACCTCTGCAGCCTCTTTCCGGGATGGCTCGCGATGGCGGTCCAGCCCGCCGACGCGCTCCATTACGAGTGACTTATTGCCTCACGTAAGTTTCTATTCGAAACCTGATTCGTTGACTCATGTAAGTTTCTATTCGAAATCTGTGTGTGAACAGGGTGAACGGTGGAGGCCGCGAATGTGAGTATTGCGATATTTTTCTTCTGAATCAAGGCTTGGTCTCCTCGATTTGTGGAGGTGTGGAGGGGACGGAACAGGTCTTGGATTTGCCTCTGAGCTTGGAATGTCTCCAGGGATGGTTTGGTTGTGCGTAGCCGCCTTTGTTAATCTGAGGTGGTGGTGGAGCTGGTCTGGCGAGCGCCGAATTGAACAATCGAGCCTGGAGGTGATTGAGCTCCCGCTTGAGCTGGACGAGGTCGAGTGAGCGATACTGGTCACGGAGAGCCTGCTTGATGTCATCAGAAATCGATGGATGTTCCAGGAGCCGGCGATACGGTGTTTGAGGAGCGTCGTACCGTCGGGTGACACGGCTGCCGGTGCGGACCTTCTCCTTGAGCTTCATGACGGGTTGGAAGAAGTTAATATACAGCCGTAGAAGGGCGTAGAGCCCTTGGAGGAGCTCGAGTTGCTCCTGTGTATCATAGCGGTAGTAGGCGACGGTCCTGCGGACGACAGAGTAGTTTTTTTGTTCGACGAAGCAGTTGTCGTTCTTACGGTACGCACGGGATCGAGTAAAGGTGATCCGCTCGTCAATGCAGTACCTGTAGAGCTGGTTGTTGATGAACTCACCGCCATTGTCGGAGTCGATCCCGAGCAAGGGAAAGGGGAGCTCGTTGCGGACGTCCTTGAGAGCGGTAAAAACATGGCATTGGGCCTTGTTTTTGACGACCCGTGGTTCAGTCCAGCCAGTGGCCACATCGGTGACGGTGAGGGTCTGAGCGAAGTCCCCGAAGGCTACGCCGCCGTCGTGCGCCACCAGGTCGACCTCGCAGAAGCCGGGCGTCTGTTCGTTCCAGTCGGCAAAGGTCCTGACGGCAATGTGGTGCTTCAGAAGCGTTCCGGGGCGGGTTGTGGAACGCCCCTTTAATGCAACTCGCGTCCTTGTCGCCGTAAGATGCCGATCGACTGTGGCAGGACTAACCCTGAGAAGGGCTTCACGCGTGGCTTGATCAGGTAGCTTGATCGATCCTCGCTGTTCCAACTCTGGAAGGGTCTCCCGGATAAAGGCAACCAGACGTTTGCCGCAGAGCCCGTCGGAGAGGGCCCAGAGGAACTTCAAGGCATCGAAGAACCCGGGCTGGTAATAAACCTGAGAGCGGTTCCTTCGCGCTCCCGGAGCCCGGGCGTGCCCCGGGATAAAGACGACTCGTTTGCCGCCGATGACCAGGATCCGCTCAGAGCCACAGTGGCGCAACGCATAGGCCGCATAGCAGCGAGTATACCCGGTGATCTCCACACAGCGGTCGAGGATACGGCCCCGTTCCTTCTTGGCCGCGTGCTGGAACTTAGGGGCCAGCTCCCGGATGATGGAATGCTTCTCACGCATAGTAAGTCCCATGGGATCGACCTCTCGGAATGGTTACCAAAAGGTCGAAAATCTCCACTGATTTTGGAATAGAAATATACGTGAGGCAACAACCCCATTTGGAATAGATCTTTAGTGAGTCAAATCG